>JAFKES010000227.1 GCA_017308495.1 Afipia sp. | reverse complement strand
GCCTCGAGGATGAGCGAGGAGAGGCTAGAGCCCTCCAGCGTGCGCGCGGCGGCGAGGCCGGCGGCGCCGGCCCCGATGATCGCGACATCAATGTGGGAGGGGAAGGACATGAGCGCGCGAATGGTGAGTAGCGAATAGTGAGTAGTTAAGATGAAGAAAGGGCCGGCGCAACACGGCGCCAGCCCTCTATTCGCTACTCACTATTCCCTATTCGCTTCGTCTCAGCTCGCCAGTGCTTCCCGGGTCTTTTCGGCGCGCTTGCGCTCGTTGGGATCGAGGTGCCGCTTGCGCAGGCGGATCGACTTCGGGGTGATCTCCACCAGTTCGTCGTCCTCGATATAGGACAGCGCCTTCTCCAGCGTCATTTTGATCGGCGGCGTGAGGCGCACCGCCTCGTCCTTCGAGGTGGTGCGGATGTTGGTGAGCTGCTTGCCCTTGAGCACGTTAATTTCGAGATCGTTGTCACGGGTGTGCTCGCCGACGATCATGCCGCGATAGACGCGCCAGCCCGGCTCGATCATCATCGGGCCGCGGTCTTCCAGCTTCCACATGGCGTAGGCGACGGCCTCGCCCTGATCGTTGGAGATCAGCACGCCGTTGCGGCGGCCCTGGATGTCGCCCTTGTAGGCGGCATAGCCGTGGAACAGGCGGTTCATGATCGCGGTGCCGCGGGTGTCGGTGAGCAGTTCGCTCTGGTAGCCGATGAGGCCGCGGGTCGGCGCATAGAACACGAGGCGCAGGCGGTTGCCGCCGGAGGGCCGCATCTCGATCATCTCGGCCTTGCGCTCGCTCATCTTCTGCACCACGACGCCGGAGAATTCCTCGTCGACGTCGATCACGACTTCCTCGATCGGCTCCTGCAACTGGCCGTTCTCGTCCTTCTCCAGCACCACGCGGGGCCGCGACACCGCGAGCTCGAAGCCCTCGCGGCGCATGGTCTCGATCAGGATCGCGAGCTGCAATTCGCCGCGTCCCGACACTTCCATCGAATCCTTGTCGGTGGCCTCGACGACGCGCAACGCGACGTTGCCCTCGGCCTCGCGCAGCAGGCGGTCGCGGATCAGGCGGCTGGTCACCTTGTCGCCTTCTGTGCCGGCGATCGGCGAGTTGTTGACCATGAAGGTCATCGACACGGTCGGCGGGTCGATCGGCTGCGCCTGGATCGCCACCTCGACGGCCGGATCGCAGAAGGTATCGGCCACGGTGCCCTTGGAGAGCCCGGCGATGGCGACGATGTCGCCGGCTTCGGCCAGTTCGATCGGCTGGCGCTCGAGGCCGCGGAAGGCGAGAATTTTCGAAATGCGCCCGGTCTCGACGGTCTTGCCGTCGCGCGACAGCACCTTCACCGCCTGGTTCGGCTTCACCGAGCCGGAGGCGATGCGGCCGGTGATGATGCGGCCGAGATAGGGGTTGGCTTCGAGAATGGTGCCGAGCAGGCGGAACGGGCCGTCCTCGACCACCGGCGGCGCGACGTGCTTGAGCACCAGCTCGAACAGCGGCGTCATGCCCTTGTCGTTCTCCTCCGGCGAATGGCCCATCCAGCCGTTCTTGCCGGAGCCGTAGAGGATCGGGAAATCGAGCTGCTCGTCGGTGGCGTCGAGCGCGGCGAACAGGTCGAACACCTCGTTCACCACCTCGTTGATGCGGGCGTCGGGGCGGTCGACCTTGTTGATGGCGACGATCGGCTTGAGGCCGAGCTTGAGCGCCTTGCCGACCACGAACTTGGTCTGCGGCATCGGACCTTCAGCGGCGTCCACCAGCACGATCACGCCGTCCACCATCGACAGGATGCGCTCGACCTCGCCGCCGAAATCGGCGTGGCCGGGGGTGTCGACGATGTTGATCTGGGTGTCGCCCCACTGCACCGAGGTGCATTTGGCGAGAATGGTGATGCCGCGTTCCTTTTCGAGGTCGTTGGAATCCATCGCGCGCTCGGCCACGCGCTGGTTCTCGCGATAGGTGCCGGACTGCTGCAGCAGCTTGTCGACGAGGGTGGTCTTGCCGTGATCGACGTGGGCGATGATGGCGATGTTTCGCAGCTTCATGGGTCTTCTTCTGGTTCAGCGGTCAGGGCGCCCGGGAGCGGGTTCGACGAAGACGACGCCGGCCGGTGGTTGAAACCGGTCGCGGCGGTGCTCGGTCTGAAAACGCGCTGGGCTGGCCCGCAAAAGCAAACCCGGCCGAACAGGGGCCGGGCACTCGGAACGCGTTGCGGCGCAATATAGTCGGAAATCGCCCGAAAACAACGGGGACGGGCAGATTTTATCAGCCCATTTTCGCGCCAAGGCCCCGCCCGGATGGGGCCTATCGCCGGTTCCGCCGGGCGGGCCGCTCCCCGGCGGCCTTACGCCATCACGCTGCGCGGTCCGCGCGGCGCGGCTTCCTCGGGCAGGTCGAGCAGGTACGCCTTGCGGTCGGCCACGGCGTTGTGGAACTGCTCCAGCGCGATGCTGAACGCGGTCAGCGAGCCTTCCTCGATGGCGCCGTCCTCGAAACAGTGCAGCGTGTCGCGCATGATCTCGTCGGCCTCCGCCTGCATGGCGTCGAGGTCCTCGATCGACATGGACTTGCGCGCCTCCGTCAGCATCTCCAGCAGCCGTTCGCGCAGCGAGGCGTTGGTGACGCGTTCGTCCTTGCGCAGATAGCTCGCGAACCACGCGCCGATCGAGCCGAGCGCGGACAGCAGCATCAGGCTGCCCCAGATGTAGTCGCTGTAGCGGTCGAGAAAGCTGCGCTCCTCGCCGTCGACATAGGCCGCCGCGCCGGGATGGGCCGGGATGGCGGCGTCCTTGTCGGTGTCCGGGGTCTCGATCTTCGCCGTCTGCGGGAATTCGGCCTGCACCGCCTGGCGCACCGCGAACAGTTGCCGGGTCAGCGCGCCGACGGTGGCTTCCGACAGCGAGCGCCGCGCCAGAATGTGATGGGCGAAGGTGATGGTGTCGACCTTTTCGTCGGGACGCACCGGCTTGGCGCTGAAGGCGCCGGCGGGAATCTCGCCGGATTCGTAGACCGGGTGACGCTGGGCGATGGCGTCGGCGGTGTCGAGCGACAGGAAGGTGGCCTCCTTGCCGCCGCGGGTGGTGGCGGCGACGGCGTCGGCGGTGATCTTGCTGTTGAGGGGGCCGACCGCGAGGAAGGCGTCGAGCTTCTCGTTCTTGATGGCGTCGGCAAAGCCGGAGATGCTGAACTGGACCACGTGAACGCTGTCCGGCTTCACGCCCGACTGGGTCAGGATGACGTTGAGCAGATTGACGTTGGCGGTGGTGCGGCCGATCACGCCGACGCGCTTGCCGGCGAGCTGCTCGACCTTGCGCACGCCCTTGCCCTTGCCGGTGTTTACCGCCCACAGCACGGCGAAGTTCTTGCGGATGCTGGCGATGGCGCCGGTGTTCTTCGGCAGCTCGGCGTCGCCGCGCACCACGGCGAGATCGGCGGTTCCCGCCGTCAGCGCCGCGGCGCTGGCGCTGGTGCCGTCGGTGATGATGGGGCGCAGCCGCACCGAGGCGTGATCGCGCGCGAACATCTGGGCGATGGACTGGATCACCTTGACGTCGTCGCTGTAGGGCGGGCCGACCGCGATGCGCAGCACCACCGGGCGGTTGAGGTAATAGATCATGCCGCCCACGGCCGCCACCGCGGCCAGCGCCATCGCGATGGCCGCCAGCATGGCCTTGGACTTGTGGGGCCGCCTGGCTTTCGGGCCTGCCGTCTCCGCCGGTCCGGCCATGTCGCTCGTTCCCATCGCTACGGCGCCCCCCGGCGCCCGCGCGCATGGTAGCAGATACGGGGATGGTTTTCAGCGGGGTTGCCGGTCATGGTTAGCGCTCCCGGCCGGCGGCTCCGCGGGCCTCGGGCCGCTTTTATATGGGAGGGCCGGGGGCGATGGCTGTAAAGTTCGGGTGAACGGAGCCCGGATGCGAGGGAGCGGTCATGGCGGAACGAAAACTGGAGCGGTTGTCTGGTGCGGCACGGGTGGCGGCGCTGGCGAGCCTGGAGGGGTGGTCGGAGGTGGCGGGCCGCGATGCCATCGCCCGCACCTTCACCTTCCGGGATTTCAACGAAGCCTTCGGCTTCATGACCCGGGTGGCGCTGGTGGCGGAGAAGCGCGACCACCATCCGGAATGGCGTAACGTCTACCGCACCGTCGAAGTGGTGCTGGCCACCCATGACGCCGGCGGCGTTACCGAGCGCGACATCGCGCTGGCGCGGGCGATGGACCGCATCGCCAGTGGCTGACGCCGGCGGGGTGGGGCGCCCCGCCGCCTTGTGGCGGCAGCGGCGCTCCCTAAATAGGAGCGGCGGCGCCGACAGGCGCATTGAGCGAGGGAACCCGATGGCCATGGCCAGCGACGAGACATTGGGATTCGGCCCGGCGGAAAAGCTCGCCCGGGATCCGAAGCGCGTGCGCAGGGATTTCTGGATCAAGTTCAAGCGCCTCGCCGGGCGGCTGCCGTTCGCCGAGGAATTGCTGGCGGCCTATTACTGCGCCTTCGACCGCAAGACGCCGCGCCATGTTCGCACCACGCTGCTCGGCGCGCTGGCTTATTTCGTGCTGCCGGCGGACATCGTGCCCGACATGCTGCCGGTGCTCGGCTTCACCGACGATGCGGCGCTGCTCGCCACCGCTATCCGGCTGGTGTCGAGCCACATCACGCCGGCGCATCGCGCCGCCGCGCACGCCGCGCTCAAGCGCGGGGCGGATGAGGCAGTATAGATATCTTCCAAATAAAGAAATGTGCGCGTAGCGTAGCCAAATGACATTTTGGCAATGTGAATGACTTATAGTTATTTGGCATTCATTGATGAATCTGGTGACGATGGTCTCGATAGATTTCGAGAGCCAGGCGCTCACGGCGGAGCATCTAATTGGTTGGTGCTGTCTGCCTGTCTCTTTCGGCAAATCCATAGTCTCGACGCGGTATTGTGGCGTGATGAGATTTCAAAGAAGATGCCTGAAAAGAGAAGCAGGACACTTCATTTTCTTGAACTAAACCACAATCAGAAGGTTGTTGCTGCGCAAGTAATTGCTTCCAAGCCGCTGCGAGCGATGAGTGTGCTTGCTGCGAAGCGTCCGATTCCAAAAGGAATATATTCTGATAAGAACCAACTCTATTTTTACATGACGAGGTATTTGATCGAGCGTCTGTCGTGGCTGTGTCGAGATCTTCGCCCGATTGTTCCGGAAGGTGATGGGCGTGTCGCTATTACGTTTTCTCGACGAGGAGGAATGTCGTACGATCATTTCAGAGATTATTTGCATCATTTGAAGAATTCTGATGAACGTGAAGTCAAAATTCATTGGCCTGTGATTGATATTGATGGAGTGGTTGCAAAAGATCATTCAAGCAGTGCCAGCCTGCAGCTTGTTGATGCGATCGCTTCTTCATTCGCCGCTGGTGTCGAGCCCAATCGATACGGGAATTGTGAGCGACGATACGCCGAAATTCTGAAGCCAATTACGTATCATCGGAATGGCAACTACTTGAGTTATGGTGTGAAGGTTGTTCCAAAACCTGAGGACTGCGGCCTCAACGAGGAACAACAGCGTTTCATCAACCTTTTCAAATAAAATTGGCAGCCCCCCGGCCCATGATTGCGTTTTATCGCCTGCAGTCTTGCGAATGCTCTGGGTTGTCCGGCGCTTGGCTGCCATAAATAATATAGTACGATATTCTGAATATTCAATATGAATCAAGATGTTAGGCAAGCCTTTGTTTCGACTCGCCTTTCTTTGTAATCTCATCACGGATGCAGGATCACCTTGCCCATGGCCTTGCGCGCGGCGAGCACCTTGAGCGCGTCGGCGGTCTTTTCCAGCGGGAAGGTGCTGTCGACATGGGACGAGATTTTGCCCTCGGCGGCCCATTGCATCAGCTTTTCCAGCGCGGCGCGGCCCTGCTTCGGTTCGCGCTTCATGTGCGCGCCCCAGAACACGCCGCGGATGTCGCAGCCCTTGAGCAGCGCGAGGTTGAGCGGAATCTTGGGAATGTCGCCGGCAGCGAAGCCGATCACCAGAAAGCGGCCCTTCCACGCCATCGCGCGCACGCCGATCTCGGCGTAGCTGCCGCCGACCGGATCGAACACGATGTCGATGCCTTGGTCGCCGCCGACGCGCTTCAGCGCCTCCTTCAAGTCTTCCTTGGCGTAGTTGATGGTGAGTTCGGCGCCGTGCTGCTTGGCGAAAGCGAGCTTCTCGTCGCTTGAGGCGCAGGCGATCACCTTGAGCCCCAGAACCTTGCCGAGTTCGCAGGCGGCGAGGCCGACGCCGCCGGCCGCGCCGAACACCGCCAGCGTCTCTCCGGGCTTGGGATCGGCGCGGTCTTCCAGCGCATGCAGCGCCGTGCCGTAGATCACGATGACGCCGGC
>JAFKES010000226.1 GCA_017308495.1 Afipia sp. | reverse complement strand
CGGACCCGCGCGTGGCGGAACGGTTCGAGGTCTATGCCTGCGGCGTCGAGCTCGCCAACGGATTCGGCGAACTGACCGACGCCGCCGAGCAGCGGGCGCGCTTCACCGCCGCCATGGACGAGAAGCAGCGGCGCTACGGCGAGCGCTATCCGCTCGACGAGGATTTCCTCGCCGCGATGGCGCAGATGCCGGAGGCGAGCGGCGTTGCGCTCGGCTTCGACCGCCTTGTGATGCTGGCCAGCGGCGCCACCCGGATCGACCAGGTGGTATGGACGCCGCCGGGGGAGGCCGCATGACGACCGGACGCGCCAGTGGCGTGTTGCGCACGCCGTCCGATCTGGTGGCGCAGGGCCTTTCGCCCGCGGACAGCCTGCCGGCGCTGGAGCGGGTCGCGGCGCGCTATGCCATCGCGGTGACGCCGGACGTGGCGGCGCTGATCGATCCGCTTGATCCGAACGATCCCATCGCGCGCCAGTACATTCCTGCTGCAGACGAACTGACGACGCTGCCGGCCGAGCGCGCCGATCCCATCGGCGATCACGCCCATGCGCCGGTCGCTGGCATTGTCCATCGCTATCCGGACCGCGTCCTGCTCAAGCTGGTGCATGTTTGCGCAGTCTATTGCCGGTTCTGTTTCCGCCGCGAGATGGTGGGGCCGGGCAAGGAGACCGCGCTGTCAGGTGACGCTTATGCCGCTGCGCTGGATTATATCCGGGCGCACCCGGCGATCTGGGAGGTGATCCTCACCGGAGGCGACCCGCTGATGTTGTCGGCCCGGCGGCTGCGCGAGGTGATCGGCGATCTCGCCGCGATTGATCACGTCAAGGTTGTCCGCGTTCACACCCGCGTGCCGGTGGCCGATCCCGGGCGCGTAACCGACGAGGTGGTCGCGGCGTTGAAGGCGCCGGGCGCGGTCACGTGGGTTGCGCTGCACGCCAACCATCCGCGCGAACTGACCGACGCGGCGCGGGCCGCGTGCGCCCGCATGGTGGATACCGGCGTCGCCATGGTCAGCCAGTCGGTGCTGCTGCGCGGCGTCAACGACGACGCGGCGACGCTGGAGGCGCTGATGCGCGCTTTCGTGGAATGCCGCATCAAGCCGTATTACCTGCATCACGGCGATCTCGCGCCCGGCACCGCGCACCTGCGCACCACCATCGCGCAGGGGCAGGCGCTGATGGCCGCGCTGCGAGGCCGCGTCTCCGGTCTGTGCCAGCCTGATTATGTGCTCGACATTCCGGGCGGTCATGGCAAGTCGCCGATCGGGCCGCACTACCTGTCGCGGACGGATCGAGGCGGCGAGGGCGGACCCTATCGGATCGTTGATTATTGCGGCGACGTTCACCTCTATCCGGACGAGGCATAGCCCGCGATGGCTGATCCCGAGCCGCCCGAGGACGACGGCAACCGGACGGTTGAAAACGCTGTGATGCTCGGCTTTTTCGTGGTTCTGGTCGCGGCCGGTATTTGGCTGCTGGGGTCGATGGCCGATGTGCGCAAGGCACAGGATTGTGCGGCACAAGGTCGGCGCAATTGCGGAACGATAGAAAATCCGGCGCGTTCCGATTAGACTGTCGTCACCAACCGGAATCGATCTGATCGGGAGCGCGACATGACAAAAGCGATCGCAACAGCCATCATCCTTTCGCTGGCCTCAACGTCGTTCGCCCTGGGACAGGGGACCGGCACCACGTCACCCGCGCCCAATCCGCCGGCCTCGGCGTCCCGGCCACCGTCTGGCGGCGCTGCCAGTGCGCCCGTGGGGCACCGCCAGCCACGTGCCGACCAGGTGCCATCCGCGGCGGAAAAGAATTTCATGGAATCGCCCGAGGACAAGGCGCTCGACCGCAAGATCAAGAGCATCTGCCGCGGCTGCTGAGGGCAGCCGGTGCGGGGCGCTGCATGACATCATGACGAAATGAAATCACGTCTGCGCGGCGGGCTGATTTTATTAAAGTTTTGATTTTGCAGAATTTATTGGAATTTGTGGCGCTCCCTAGCGGAATCGAACCGCTCTCTCCACCGTGAAAGGGTGGCGTCCTAACCGATAGACGAAGGGAGCGAAAAGCCGGCGCGCGGCCGTTGTCTTTCCGCTGAGAAAGAAACGTCTTTTCGCTTCAAATCAACATGTTAGCGCTGTTTTTGAGGCGGCGACGGCCGCAACCACGCAAGTGATCCGGCCAACGCGCGAGAACGTATAGTCGCGTTTCGCGACTGCGGCAAGCGGTCTGGCGCGGGGCCCGGAGAGTCATCCCAAGCCGCTGCGCGACCGCCTAAACGACCGGAGCGTGGGTCAGGACGCAACGGCAAGCCGTGTCCGGATCGGTTTCGATCTGGATGGTCGCATGCTGAATTTCGAACCGGTGATCGAGATCGTTGGCGGTTTGCAACAGGAAGGAATCGTCCGGGCGGCCCGCCGGAATGACGAGATGGCAGGTCAGGGCGATCTCGGTCGTGCTCATCGGCCAGATGTGCAGGTCGTGGACGTCGGTCACGCCCGGCCGTTGTTCGAGATAGCGGCGGACCGCGACCGGATCGACGCGGGACGGCACCGCGCCGAGCGACATCGCGGTGCTGTCGCGCAACAGTCCCCACGTGCCCCACACGATCACGGCGACGATCACCAGGCTGGCCACCGGATCCGGCCACAACCATCCGGTCAGCATCATGACGGCGGCGGCGGCGACGACGCCTGCTGACACCGCCGCGTCGGCCGCCATGTGCAGGTATGCGCCCTTGATGTTGATGTCGCTGTTACGGCCGGATGCGAACAGCCACGCAGTGAAACCGTTGATCGCGATGCCGATGGTGGCCACGACGATGACCGTCATTTCCGCGACGGGCTGGGGGTCGAACAGCCGCAGGATCGCTTCCCAGCCGATCGCGCCCACGGCGATCAGGAGGAACACGGCGTTGAACAGCGCGGCCAGGATGGACGAGCCGCGCAGGCCATAGGTGAAGCGGGTCGAGGGCGGTCGCCGCGACAGGATCACGGCGATCCAGGCCACCACCAATCCCAGCACGTCGGACAGGTTGTGTCCCGCGTCCGCGATCAGCGCGGTCGAATTGGCGAGATAGCCATAAACACCTTCGATGACGACGAACGCCGTATTGAGTGCGATGCCGACGGCGAACGCCTTGCCGAAATCCGCGGGCGCATGGCTGTGGCCGCCATGTCCATGCGATCCATGTCCATGAGAACCGTGATCGTGCGAACCATGATCGTGCGAACCATGATCGTGAGGGCCATGGTCATGGGCGCCGTGATCGTGCGCGGAGTGGGGCGAATGCATTGTGCGATACCCGTTCAGGCCGGTCTCCCAGCGGGGAGATTCCTCGAACGATATGCGTCGTCGCGCGGCCGAATACTATCACAGCGGGGATGAATTCGCCCCCGCCCGGCCGCATCAGATCGGCGGCTTGACGTCGGCGACGGTCCGCGCACGGGTGACCGTGGCCGCGATATTGTCGGCCAGCAGGCGCGCGAAGCAGGAATAGCCCCAGTCGTTCATGTGCAGTCCGTCGGCCGTGATGAAGCGGTCGAAGGCGATCGCCTCGTCCTCGTGCCAGTGACGCATGGCGACATAGCGGCGGAACACCGGAACATGCGCCGTCTTGGCGATGTAGCCGATCATCCCGACCATGTCGTTGACGGCCGGCTTGGCGTTCACCGCCGGCGCGAACTGCGGGTCGATCAGCACGACATCGGCCCCTGTCTTTCTGATCCGGGCGATGCCGGTGCGGAGCACGTCGCCGGTGGCCGGCACGTTACCGTCGCGCAGCACCGTATTGGTGCCGAGCTGCCAGATCACCAGATCGGGATGGCGGTCGAGGACGGTGTCCATCCGCGCCATCATGTCGGCGGCGTCCTCGCCGTTCACGCCGAGGTTGACGACGGTGATAGGTGCATCGGGAAAGCGCTGGCGCAATTCGCGTTCGAGCCGGCTCGGGTAGGCGAACGCCGGCGAACTCGCTCCCGCGCCGCCGGTGGACGACGATCCGACCGCGACGATGGTGACCGGGTCATGGGCGTCGAGGCGCTTGGTGAGCCGGGCGATCGGCGCATCGAACTGGGAGCTGGTGCGCGATGGTTTGCAGGGCTGGGCCTTGAAAACGGCGTTGAGATCGTCGGAGGCGGTGCGGCGGGCGCTTGTCGCGACCGGATCGGCCAAGGCAGCCGCCGGATGAAGGATGAGCGCAGCACCGAGCGCGAAGGCCGCGGCGCTGAGCGCGTGTTTCCAACCGTAAGCAAGGCTGACCATCGACAAACGGACCCGGGCATGGCGGCCATCACAGGTCCGCGTCCTTAAATCACTAGCGAAAATGGGCATGGGGGACAATGCGAAGTTAGGCGTGGGGGAACTCATCGTTAATTCGATTTATCCGCCCATTTCGGCCAAATCCCGCTCCCCAGCGCATGGTGCAATGCACAATTATGTGAGGACTGGAACCGCCGGTTCCGGTCAGGCCACCGTGCCGAGCAATGCGCTGCATCCGGTCCAGATGATCTGGATGCCGATGCAAAACAGGATGAAAGCCGACAGTCGCATCAGCACGTCGGTGCCGCGCGAGCCAAGCAGGGCGACGATGCGGCCGGCGAAGCGATAGCAGACGAAGATGGTGGCCGCGATGGCAGCAAGTCCCGCCACCGCCGCGCCGCCGAGCGCCGCCAGTTGCTCGATATCCGTGACGGCGCTCGGCCGCTGGCTGCCGAGGGTGATCGCCACCGACATTGAGCCCGGTCCGATGGTGAGCGGCATCGTCAGAGGATAGAAAGTATCCACCGGATACATCGCACCGCCGGTCTCGGCCGTATCCTGCCCCGACACCTGCGGGGCGTGCAGCAACTGCCATCCGAACGCCGCCACCACCAGGCCGCCGGCGACGCGGACCACCGGCAGCGTGATGCCGAAGAATTCCAGCACGTGCGAGCCGATCAGCAGCGAGCCCAGCAGCAGGAAGAAACTGTTGCGCGCAACGCCAAGCGCCAGCGCGCTGCGCTCGGCATCGGTGCTGCCTCGGGTCAGGCGCAGGAAGAGCGGGGCGTTGCCGAGCGGGTTCACGATTGGAAACAGCGCGGCATAGACCAGCAGGAAAGCGTTGATGATGTTCTGCACGTCGTGCGTCCTGTGAAACGAGCCGATTTCCAGCAGAGATCGCGCCCGTTGGCAATGTGGGACCGGTCATCGGGAATTGTCCCCGATGACCGTCCGGACCGTCTGCGGCTCTCGTCGCCGGGGCTGCGGCTTGATACGCTGGCTGCAAACCAGCCATGGTGTGGGATGCGGGGCGTGCGGTTTTTCGCGATTGTTTTTGCTCTCTGGGCCTGTCTGCCGGCAATGCTGCGCGCAGAGCCGGCGCCGGTCGAATGCGCGATTGCCCCGGACGGGGAATCCGCCAGCGTCATGCTGACCAATCCGCGCAATGATCGCGCCTCGTGTCAGGCCAACTGCAAATTCGCCACTGGCGTCTACAACGACAATCCGCAGATCATCTGCACCAAGCCGGTGCCCGGCAAAAAGCAGGTCGAGATGTGCATTCTCAGGGCCACCGGTAACAAGTTCCAGAGCGTGGTGGCGGCCATGGCCGATTGCCGGAAACTGTGACGCATCGCCGTGGGCGATGGGAGTTGCCTCGCCGGGAAAGCGCCCCTCCGAGGCGGCGGGGCGCTGACGATTACCAGTGTCCGGTGTTGGGCATGGAGGACCACGGTTCCTGCGGCGGCAGCGCGTCTCCCTTCTGGAGAAGTTCAATCGAATGCAGGTCGGGCGAGCGGATGAAGGCCATCTGGCCGTCGCGCGGCGGCCGGTTGATGGTGATGCCAAGCTTCATCAGGCGGTCGCAGGTGGCGTAGATGTCATTAACTTCGTAGGCGAGGTGCCCGAAGTAGCGGTCTTCGCCGTAACTCTCCTCGTCCCAGTTGTAGGTCAGTTCGACCAACGGTGCGCCACGTCCCTTGACCTGCTTGAGCAGCGCCTCGTCTTCCTCCGCGCAGAGAAAGACCAGCGTGTAGCGGCCTTTCTCGCTTTCGGTACGGCGAACCTCCTTGAGGCCAAGGGCATCGCGGTAGAATTTCAGGGCGAGGTCAAGATCGCGGACGCGCAGCATGGTGTGCAGATAACGCATGTTCCTATCCTGTGGTGGTGAGCTTGGAGGACTTGGCAGGGTTTCAGATAGCAGCAAATGCCGCCGATGGGCAGGGCGCGGGATGCGGAGCCGCTGTGCGCCGCGCCATAGTATCGTCGCGCCAGCGTGATCGTTCCGAACGTCGGCCGCCACCCTGCCGTGTGATGGCGGCAGATCGGGGCTTTCGCGGCGCCATTTTTATCTGGTTATAGTGGAAGCAGATCGTTTGAGGGGCGGTGGCGGGCATGATCGCATTGGATTTTCTCAGCGGTGTCGAGCAGCTCGGCGAGATGATCGCCGAAGCCCGCGTCATCGTTCCGTT
>JAFKES010000225.1 GCA_017308495.1 Afipia sp. | reverse complement strand
TCGTCGAGCACCGCTTGCAGCTTGCCGCGATCGGCGGCGCGGGCGCTGTTGCGGACATTCGGCGGCGCGTAGGCTTCAGCGCCGGACGGCCCATGCGACGCGACGGAAGGAAGCGGCTTCTGCACCACCGGCTTCGGCGGCGCTGGCGATGCTCTGTGGCTGGCGAGAGGCGGTCCCGGATCGCGCAACGACAACGGCGACGTCGTGTCGACCTCGAAAACGGCGTCGGCGTCCGCATCCGCGTCCTCATCCGCCGCAAAATCCTCGTCGTCGGTCTCCGCCTCGCTCTCGTCCGGTTCGGCATCGTCGTGATGGTGGCTGCGCTCCCGCCGCGCCCCGCGCTCCGCGTTGAGGGACGGCGCATCGAACAGCCCCGGAACGCGATCGGCTCCCACCTCCGGGAGGCCCTGCACCGCCTTGACGCCGTGCTCGCGCAAAATGCGTTGCACACCGCGAATGGTGTAGCCCTCGCCGTAGAGCAGGCGACGAATGCCACGCAGCAGGTTGACGTCATCGGGCCGGTAATAGCGCCGCCCGCCGCTGCGCTTCATTGGCTTGATCTGCGTGAAGCGCGTTTCCCAGAAGCGCAGGACGTGCTGAGGCACGTCCAGTTCCTCAGCGACTTCGCTGATCGTCCGAAATGCATCCGGCGCCTTGTCCAAATGCACACTCCCCGTTGCGGTCGATCGTTTCTAACTCGCTCAGTCTGCCTTGTTCAGTCCGCCTTCGCCGCCGCGCCGTTCTCTCCGGCGAGACTGCCATTGATACGCTGCTTCAGGATAGCCGACGGCTTGAACACCATCACCCGGCGCGGCGAAATCGGCACTTCGGTCCCGGTCTTCGGGTTGCGGCCGATGCGCTCGCCCTTCTTGCGCACCATGAAGGAACCGAAGGACGACAGCTTCACCGTTTCACCGCGCTCAAGACAATCGGTGATTTCCTTCAGCACCAGTTCAACGAAAGCGGACGACTCCGTGCGCGACAGCCCCACCTTCTGGTAGACGGCTTCGCACAGATCCACTCGCGTGACTGTTTTCCCGATTCCGGTCATCGCCTGCCCCACTCACGGCGAACAAATTTTTCATTCTGAAATTAGGAGCTTAGCGACCGAGGGTCAACCTTGCTCATCAATGCAAACGCATCAAGTGATTTCAATTTGAACCCATTTCGACGCAATTTCTACCAGCGCAGAAGCGCCGACCCCCAGGTGAAGCCGCCGCCCATGGCTTCGAGCATCAAAAGGTCGCCCTTCTTGATGCGGCCATCGCCCACCGCGGCCGCGAGCGCGAGCGGGATCGACGCGGCGGACGTGTTGCCGTGCCGGTCCACCGTCATCACAACCTTCTGCGGCGCAATATGAAGCTTTTTGGCCGACGCATCGATAATGCGCTTGTTGGCCTGATGCGGCACCAGCCAGTCGATGTCGTCGGCCGTGGTGCCGGTGGCCTCGAAGGCGTCCACGATCACGTCGGTGATCATGCCGACGGCATGCTTGAACACCTCGCGACCTTCCATGCGCAGGTGACCGACCGTCTGCGTCGAGGATGGCCCGCCGTCCACGAACAGCTTGTCCTTGTGGCGGCCGTCCGAGCGCAGATGCGTGGTCAGAATTCCGCGGTCGGCCGAGGTTCCCGGCTGCGGCTGGGCTTCCAGCACCACCGCCCCGGCGCCGTCCCCGAACAGCACGCAGGTGCCGCGGTCGTTCCAGTCGAGGATGCGGGAGAAGGTTTCCGCGCCGATCACCAGCGCACGCTTGAACGCCCCGGATTTCAGAAAATTGTCCGCTGTCGCCAGCGCGAAGATGAAGCCGGAGCACACCGCCTGCACGTCGAACGCCGCGCCGTGGTTGATGCCGAGGCCGTTCTGGATCGCGACCGCCGTGGCCGGAAAGGTGTTGTCCGGCGTCGAGGTGGCGAGCACGATCAGATCGATCGACTGGGTGTCGATGCCGGCGTCGGCGATCGCGGCCTGCGCCGCCCTGAGCCCGAGATGCGAGGTGAACTCGCCCTCGGCGGCGATATGGCGCTGCCTGATGCCGGTGCGCTGGACGATCCATTCGTCCGACGTATCGACCATCCTGGCCAGTTCGTCATTGGTCAGGACGCGCTCCGGCAGATAAGCGCCGTGGCCGAGTACAACCGAACGCATCACAGTCACGAGGCAGCCTCCTGCGCGGCCGGCTCCAGTGACAGGGCCTGGCCTTCGCGGTTGAGTGTTTGATTGATCTTGGGCAGGAGATCGTATCGCACCATGTCATAGCCAACATCAACGGCAGAGGCAAAACCCTCCACGTCGGCGCCGCCGTGGCTTTTGATGACGACTCCATTCAGTCCGAGGAAGACCGCGCCGTTGACCTTGCGGGGGTCCATCTTGTCGCGCAGCGCCTTGAAGGCGCTGCGTGCGAAAACATAGCCGAGCTTCGAACTCCAGGTCCGGCTCATGGCGCTGCGCAGATATTCGGCGATCTGGCGCGCCGTTCCTTCCGCGGTCTTGAGCGCGATATTGCCGCTGAAACCTTCGGTGACGATGACGTCGGCGGCGCCCTTGCCAATGCCGTCGCCCTCGACGAAGCCGATGAAATCGAGCTGCGACAGGTTCATGGCGCGCAGCAACTCGGCCGCCTCGCGGACTTCCTCGACGCCCTTCACTTCCTCGACGCCGATATTGAGCAGGCCGACCGTCGGCCGTTCGAGGCCGAACAGCACCCGGGCCATGGCGCTGCCCATGATCGCAAGCATGGCGAGATGGTGCGCGTCGCCGCCGATCGAGGCGCCGACGTCGAGCACGACGGACTCGCCGCGCAGGGTCGGCCAGGCCGCCGCCAGCGCCGGCCGGTCGATGCCCGGCAGCATCCGCAGATTGAGCCGCGCCATCGCCATCAGCGCGCCGGTGTTGCCGGCGGAGATCGCGACATCCGCCTCGCCCTTCTTGACGGCGTCGACGGCCAGCCACATCGACGACGACTTGCGCCCGCGCCGCAGCGCCTGGCTCGGCTTCTCGTCCATGCTGATGGCGATATCGGCATGGCACACCCGCGACACCGCCTTCAGTGCCGGGTGAGCCTCCAGTTGCGCTGCGATCAGCGCACTGTCGCCGAACATCAGGAATTCGACATCGGGATGGCGCGAAAGCGTCCGGGCCGCGCCCGGGACCACCACGGATGCACCGAAATCGCCGCCCATGGCGTCAAGCGCGATTCGAACCTTTTGAGCCATGGGCGTTCCGGAAACCTGATCCTTGGAGTCGTCAGTCTTGGAGCCGCGGGACTAGTGGCGAACCGACGCCATGGTCCCGGCGGCAAAAGGCCGGAGCGTTGGCGCACGATCGCGCACACCCCAGCCGCGCAGCGACAATAACGTTTTCGTGGTGCGACACAACGGCTTGACCGGAACCGCCGCTTTGGTCCAGCGCTTCGCCACGATCGGGGTCATTTGCCGCCACCGGGCTTCCTGCCCTTGGAACCGCGGGGCGGCTCCTTGAGGGCTTTGAGGGCGGCGAATGGATGGTCCTCGGGGTCGGTGGCGACCTCGGGGGCGGCGAAAACCGCACCGGGCTTGCGCGGATAGGGGTCGATTCCCAACATCAGGAACTCGGCAGCGAGCTGGCCGAGGTCGATGACGCCGTTGACAATCGGTTCCGGCGGATCGGGAATCTCGGCGTCCTCGCCCTCCTCCTTCTGAACCGGCCGGGCGCTGACGGGAATCTGGTCCGGCGGAGCGAACTCCACAGCGATGGCCTCGTCGATGTCGTTCTCCATCGGCTCGAGGGTGGCGACGCAGGTCTGGCCGACCCGGGCGTGCAGCCGGCCGCTGACATGGACGCGCGATCCGGCGACCGTGACCAGATCGAACGAGGCCCGCGCCAGCACGATGCTGTTGAGGCCGGCCACCGCGGCGAGCTGCCCGCGTTCGGCGGGGGACGCCTCGATCTCCACATGCAGGCCGGTTTCGGGCAGGCGGCTGACCGTGACGGGGAAACTCCAGGGCAGCGTTTCGGGCTGTCTATTGTCCGGCATCTGATTCGCCCTGTTCGCGGTGCAACCGGCCCGGTGCGGCGACGGGCCCGGGGAAGGCCCACGCGCCGGCAAGGAAGGCGGCATCGTCCAGTTTCGACAAGTCGGTGGCGACGGCCTGCGCATAGGCCGCCAGCACCGTCGCACTCTCGGGAAACGCGCCATCGAGGATGTTGCGCGCCAGCGCCTGGGCCAGTTCGCCCTCTCCCCCCTCGAAGGCCAGATCATAGGCGGCGGTCCGGCCATAAAAGGCCTCCCCGAACGCCTGCATCCGCTTGGGCACGGTGAGATCGCCGACGCCCATTTCGCGCAGATTATCGTCCATGTCGGCGCAGAAGCGGTCGAAAACCGCCTGCGAGAACCGGGCGCCATCTGCCACGGTCTTGAGCCGGCGCAGCACCAGCCAAAGATGCAGGACCAGCATGTCGAAGCGGCCCTGAACCGTATCGCGGACATTGAGGTCCGCGTAAAACGACGGTTCTCGCGCTTGCGCCACGATCATGCCATAGATGGCTTCAATGGTGCCGCGCGACGGGGCGCCGGGGTTCCTGAAACGATTGAACGGCCAGAGCATTTTCGGTTCCGCAGCGAAGCTGGCGACGATCCTTCCGGAGCAATCCCTGGTGGGTCGTCCCAACCGTCTCCGCCTGTTGAAATCGGAAGTCCTGCCCGGTACGTCAACGCTTCCGCCGATGCAAGAGGCAAGACGTCAAGAGGAAGGTCACTGCGGGAAATGACTGTTTTCAGACAAGCTGTTTCCGGACGAACCGGCGCCGGGCATGGCCTTGGCGGCCGGCTGCGGGCCGCGGCCGCCCTCTTCCTCGTCTGCGCCGTCCTCGGCGCCTGCACCGGCGAGCAGTTCCAGAAGGGCTACATCCTGCCGGAGGGCGCGCTGGAACAGATTCCGATCGGATCCAGTCAGGATCAGGTGCTGATCGTGATGGGAACGCCCTCCACCGTCGCCACCCTGAACGGCGAGGTGTTCTACTACATCTCCCAGCGCTCGGAGCGCAAAGTCGCCTTCATGCACCAGCAGGTGGTCGATCAGCGGGTGATCGCGATCTATTTCGACAAGAACCGGACCGTCCAGCGCATCGCCAATTATGGCCTGAAGGACGGCAAGATCTTCGACTTCATCAGCCGGACGACGCCGACCGGAGGCCAGGAAATGAACTACCTGACGCCGCTGTTCAAGCTGCTCTCACCGCGCTGATCGTCCAGCAACCCCTCCCGACAGCCCGCGGACCCACCCGGCCCGCGGGCTTTTTGTTCGGTCGATGACGCTGCATAGCGTCCACGGAACGGCCGGCCATCACAACGGAAACGGCCGCCCCGGGTATCCCGCGAGACGGCCGTTTTACGTGGATCTCGCCGATGGTCAGACCGCGGTCAGGCCTTCCTCGACGAACCGGTAGCCCGCCTCCCAGCGGCGATGCGGCTCGGTATTTTCCGGATGGGGATTTTTACGCGGCTCGCCGTTCAGGCGCGCGAGCTTCCCCTGCTCGAACGGGTCTTCGATTTTCGTAGCCATCGTGTCGCCTCCCATGATGAACGCACGACAACGCACGAAACGGAGCAGACGTTTCGCTCCCGGTAAAAATGATTGCCGGGGATAAGGTTCAAAACGTCATCAAATCGCGGCAATCGGGCCGGGAATGTCCGGCCGGACCGACAGCGACAATCGCGGCGAATACGGAAAACGGTATTCCGGGGTGTGGCCACGACGGGCGCGACATCGCGGAAAATAGCTCCTATAATACAACATTGAATATCAACATTCTCCTTCCGCCCTCCCGCAACAAAGATCGAGCGTAGACAATATGATGATGAAGAAACTGGTTGCTGTGTCCCTGTTTGCCTTGGCGCTGGCCGGGTGCGATGCCCATTCGCAATCGGACCGGACCCTCGGCGGCGCGGCGCTTGGCGCAGGCAGCGGCGCCCTGATCGGAGCCGCGGCTGGCGGCGGACGCGGAGCCGCGATCGGCGCGATCGCCGGTGGCGCGACCGGCGCACTCGTCGGGCGTGCGACCACGCCGAACAGCTGCATCTTCCGGGATGCCTATGGCCGCGAGTTCACCGGTCCTTGCCCGTAGCAGCGGAATGGGTCGGGCTCCGGCCTGATCGATCATCGCCACACAAACGAAAACCCCGCGGCTCGCGCCGCGGGGTTTTGTTATTGGGTCTGCGCCCCGATCAGTGCGCCAGGACCGCGAGCAACAGCAGCGCCACGATGTTGGTGATCTTGATCATCGGGTTCACGGCCGGACCCGCTGTGTCCTTGTAGGGGTCGCCGACGGTGTCGCCGGTCACCGCCGCCTTGTGGGCGTCGGAACCCTTGCCGCCGAAGTGGCCGTCCTCGATGTACTTCTTGGCGTTGTCCCATGCGCCGCCGCCCGAGGTCATCGAGATCGCGACGAACAGGCCGGTGACGATCACGCCGAGCAGCATCGCGCCGACCGCCGAGAACGC
>JAFKES010000224.1 GCA_017308495.1 Afipia sp. | reverse complement strand
GCGGCACCGGCGCGACCACGCGCACCGGCGGCTTGTTCTTCGACAGCGGGATCACGATCTCGCGGGCATGCAGATGCAGCGACGGTTCGCCGAAGCGCGGGCCGGTGCCGTAGATATTGTCGCCGACGATAGGCCAGCCGCTGGCCGCGCAGTGCACGCGCAGCTGATGGGTGCGTCCGGTGATCGGTTCCATCGCGAGCCAGGTCAGGCGCTCGCCGTTGTTGCCTTCGCCGCGCCCCATCACGCGCCACGCTGTTTTCGACGGCAGGCCGTTGGGATCCGGCTTCTGCCACCAGCCGCGTTCGGCGTCGAGGCGTCCAAGCGGAATGTCGATCTCGCCTTCATCCGCCTCGGGGCCGCCTTCGACCACGGCCCAGTAAGTCTTGCCGATCTTGCCGTGCTTGAACAGCAGGCCGAGCGAGGCGGTGGCCTTGCGGTGGCGACCGAGCACGAGGCAGCCGGAGGTGTCGCGGTCGAGCCGGTGGGCCAGCACCGGCGGGCGTGGCAGGCCGTAGCGCAGCGCATCGAACGAGGCTTCGAGATTGGGGCCGCCCTTCGGCCCCTTGTGCACGGCGATCCCGGCCGGCTTGTCGATCACCAGCATCAGGCCGTCGCGGTGGAGCACGCGGGCCAGCATCTCTTCCGGGGTGGGTTGCGGCGTATCCATGCGCGCTTTCGTGGCTTTTGTTTCGGCGGTGAAACCGCTAACACATCGGCGGATAGGTTGACATTCTGCATATGACAAACGCACCCGAAGACCAACCCAAGCAAAGCTGGTGGCGCAGGCTGTCCGCCGGCCTCAAGCGCACATCGAGTTCAATCGGCGGAGCCGTCGCCGCGCTGGTGACCAAGCGCAAACTCGACCGCGCCATGCTCGACGACATCGAGGACGTGCTGCTGCGCGCGGACCTTGGCACCGAGGTCGCCGCGCGCATCGCCGAGGCCGTCGGCAAGGGGCGCTACGACAAGGACGTGTCGGCCGACGACGTCACGTCCATCGTCGCGGCGGAAGTCGAGAAGGTGCTGGCGCCGGTGGCGCAGCCGCTGGTGATCGACGCGACGCACAAGCCGTTTGTCCTTCTGGTGGTCGGCGTCAACGGCTCGGGCAAGACCACCACCATCGGCAAGCTCGCCGCGAAGTTCACCGCCGAGGGCCGCAAGGTGATGCTGGCGGCGGGCGACACGTTCCGCGCCGCGGCGATCGAGCAATTGAAGGTGTGGGGCGATCGCAACAAGGTGCCGGTGATCGCCAAGGCGCAGGGGTCGGATGCCGCGAGCCTCGCCTTCGAGGCGGTGGAGGCGGCGAAGGCGCAGGGCGCCGACGTGCTGCTGATCGACACCGCCGGCCGGCTTCAGAACAAGACCGAACTGATGGTCGAACTTGAGAAGGTGCGGCGCGTGATCGGCAAGGTCGACGCCACCGCGCCGCATGCGGTGCTGCTGGTGCTCGATGCCACGGTGGGCCAGAACGCACTGTCGCAGGTCGAGGTGTTCGGCAAGACCGCGGGCGTCACCGGCCTCGTCATGACCAAGCTCGACGGCACCGCGCGCGGCGGCATCCTGGTGGCGCTGTCGGAGAAGTACAAGCTGCCGGTGCATTTCATCGGCGTCGGCGAGGGCATTGATGATCTCGCGCCATTCACGGCCGCGGATTTCGCCCGCGCCATTGCTGGCCGGGAGGCGTCATGACCGCTCTACACAAGCCCGCGCCGCATCCGCTGTTCAAGCTCGCCACCGAGCTTGGCCCGCTGGTGATCTTCTTCGCGGCCAACGCCAAGTTCGGCCTGTTCGTCGCGACGGCGGCGTTCATGGTGG
The DNA here is from genome assembly GCA_017308495.1 of Afipia sp. Taxonomy (GTDB): domain Bacteria; phylum Pseudomonadota; class Alphaproteobacteria; order Rhizobiales; family Xanthobacteraceae; genus Afipia. The sequence goes on along the minus strand of JAFKES010000224.1, from coordinate 4,669 downwards.
CGATTGTCGCGGCGATCGTCGCGTCCTATGTCGTGACGAAACACGTGCCGCTGATGGCCATCGTCACCGCGGTGATCGTGCTGGTGTTCGGCGGGCTGACGCTGTTCTTTCACGACGAGACCTTCATCAAGGTCAAGCCGACCATCATCTACGCGCTGTTCGCGGCCGCGCTCGGCCTCGGGCTGCTGATGGGACGGTCGTTCATCGCCATCATGTTTGACCAGATGTTCAATCTGACGCCGCAGGGCTGGCGGGCGCTGACTGCGCGCTGGATGATGTTCTTCGCCGCCATGGCGGTGCTGAACGAAATCATCTGGCGCACCCAGAGCACCGACTTCTGGGTGGCGTTCAAGGCGTTCGGCGTAATCCCGATCACCGCCGTGTTCGCGATGCTGCAGATGCCGCTGATCAAGCGCCACGGCATCGAACCTGCCACCGACGAGGCCGATGACCTCGATCGCGGCGATATCACCAAGAGCTAAAATGCCGAAAAGAAAATGCACCGGCATTGCTGCCGGTGCATGGGCCGGAGCGGTTCGCCGCAGCCGGATTACTTCTGCTTGGCGATGATCTTGTCCTTGATCGCCGCGTAGGTCTTCTCGGGGATGATTTTCTTCTGCACCAACTCGTCCTTGCCCTTGTAGGGGCGGCCCTTGATGATCGCGGCCGAATAGGCGTCGCCGATGCCCTTCAGCGCTTTGAGGTCATCCGCGCTCGCCGTGTTGATGTCGAGCAGTTCGGTCTTGGCGGCCTTGGTTTCCTTCGGGGCTTCCTTGGCGGCGGGAGCCATCTTGCTCGCGGCGGCCGGCGGCGGCGCCATCTTGCCCCCCGTGGCGGGCTGGGTCGCCTGGGAAAATGACGGCGAGGACGCCAGCAGGCCCAGGGAAAGCGTGGCGGCCAGCGTGGCGGCGGTCAATGAAGCAAATTTCACATAACGCATGGATGTCCCTCCAAGGACGGTGATTGCAACACGTCCAAGCTAGGAGGGAATTCGTGGCCGCGCCATGGCTGGCGCATGAACGGCGGATAAACGCGCAAAATTATTTTTGCTGCCGCGCGGGGCGCTATTGCGCGGCGAGCGCCTTGGCGATGGCAGCCTTCAGTACGCCATTGAGATTGTCCGGCGTGATCGGCCCGATCAGCTTGTAGGCGATGGCGCCGTCGCGGCCGACCACGAAGGTCTCGGGCACGCCATAGACGCCCCATTCGATCGAGGCGCGGCCGTTGGCGTCGACACCCACCGCAGCGAACGGGTTGCCGTAGCGGCCGAGAAAGCGGCGGGCATTGTCCGGCTGGTCCTTGTAGTTGATGCCGACCACGCGGATGCGCCGGTCCTTCGCCAGTTCGAGCAGCAGCGGCGCCTCGTCGTGGCAGGGCACGCACCACGAGGCCCAGACGTTGACGATGCTGACCGCGCCCTTGAATGCGGCCGGATCGAGGCCCGGCACCTGCGCGCCGTCGGCGAGCAGACCTTCGAGCGGCGGCAGCAGCGTCTGCGGGGCGGGCCGGCCGATCAGCGCCGACGGAATCCGCGACGGATCGCCGTTGCCGAGGCGAGACCAGAACAGCACCGCCAGCGCGGCGAATACGATCAGCGGCAGTGCCACCGGCCAGGACCAGCGGCGGGACGGCGGCGGGGGTGTCTGTGCGCCCGGCTTCGTGCTCATGGCGTCCGCCCCGGAGGCGGGGCCGAGCGGCGGCGCACGCCGCTGGCTTCGAGGTCGCGCAGGGTCCGGCGCTGCCGCCGGTAGTCGAGCGCGATCCAGCCAATCAGGCCGGCGACCACGAGAGCGGCCAGCGCATAGGAGGCAACGATGAAGGTGGTGTAGGGACCTAGCGACATGAAGATCACGCTGCCTGCCGGCTGGCTTGCATCATCTGCAGCGTGCGCACGCGGCGTCGCAGCACCTCGTTGCGCATCGCGGCGAGATGCAGCGTGACGAATAGCAGCGCGAACGCCACGCCCATCACCAGCAGCGGGATCAGGAAGGTGCGGTCGAGCGTCGGGCCGCCGGCGCGGAACACCGAGGCGCCCTGGTGCAGCGTGTTCCACCACTCCACCGAAAACTTGATGACCGGGATGTTGATCGCGCCGACCAGCGTCAGGATCGCCGCCGCCCGCGCCGCGCGCGAGGGGTCCTCGACCGCGCGCCACAGCGCCATGATGCCGAGATACATCAGGAACAGGATCAGCACCGAGGTCAGCCGCGCGTCCCATTCCCAGTAGGTGCCCCACATCGGGCGGCCCCACAGCGATCCGGTGACCAGCGCGACGAAGGTGAAGGAGGCGCCGATCGGCGCGGCCGCCTTGGCGGCGACGTCAGCTAGCGGGTGCCGCCACACCAGCGTGCCGAGCGCAGCCACGCTCATCACCCCCCACACGGCCATCGACAGCCAGGCATTGGGCACGTGGATGAACATGATCTTGACCGTGGCGCCCTGCTGGTAGTCGTCGGGCGCCATGGCCGACTGGTAGAGGCCGATGGCGAGCGCGATCGCAGTGGCCGCCGCAAGCCACGGCAGCACCCGCCCGACGAGGGCGAGGAACCGGGTCGGATTGGCAAAATCGATGAGGCTCATGGCGTTCCTGATAATCGCCGTTCGGGCGCGAGGCAATGCGGCCTGACCCGATGACGCTGGGTTTGGACGAGAGTTGATCGGGCGCGATGTCGCATCAGTCGAGCCCCTGTCGCAGGCTGGCCGCGGCGGCGAACGGCCCGATCACCAGGCTCGCCAGCGACAGCGCGCACAGGAGCGAGAACGGGGTGCCGAACGGCGCTTCGCCGCCGATGGCGGCGTTGGAGGCGGCGACGCCGAAAATCAGCACCGGGATCGACAGCGGCAGCACCACCACCGCCAGCAGCAGGCCGCCGCGGCGCAGCGTCACCGCCAGCGCCGCGCCGATCATGCCGGTGAAGGTCAGCGCCGGGGTGCCGGCCAGCAGCGTCAGGGCGACGGCGAAGGTCGCCGGGGCGTCGAGATTGAGCAGGATGCCGATCACCGGCGTCGCCACGATCAGCGGCAGCCCGGCCGCGAGCCAGTGCGCCAGCGCTTTCGCCGCGCAGGCGAGTTCCAGCGGTGTCCGGCTCATCACCAGAAGGTCGAGCGAGCCGTCGTCGAGATCGGCGGTGAACAGGCGGTCGAGCGTCAGCAGGCTGGCGAGCATGGCGCCAAGCCAGAGAACCGCCGGGCCGATACGTTTCAGCAAAGCGAGGTCGGGGCCGAGAGCGAACGGCGCCACCACCACCACCGTGGTGAAGAACAGCACGCCGACCAGCGCCCCGCCGCCGGCGCGCAGCGCGATCCGGATGTCGCGGCGAATCAGGGCGGCGAGCGCGGTCATGACGCCCCTCCGATCCGCAATTCCGACGCGGAAATGCCGAGCGGGCCATGGGTGGCGGCAAGGATCAGGCCGCCACGGTCGAGATGTTCTGTCATCACCCCGGCGATCATGGTCTGGCCGGCGCTGTCCAGCGCCGAGGTGGGCTCGTCCAGAAGCCACACCGGCCGCCGTACCGTGATCAGCCGGGCGATGGACAGGCGGCGGCGCTGGCCCGCCGACAGGAACGCCGCCGGCAGGCCGGCGGCATGGCCGAGGCCCACCCGCTCCAGGCCGGCGGCTGCGTCGTTCACCTCGCCGCCGAGGAAATCGCGCCAGAAATCAAGGTTTTCCCGCACGGTGAGGGCGGGTTTGAGAGCGTCGCGGTGGCCGAGGTAATGGGTCTGCTCGGCCAGAGTGAGGTCGGTGTCGCCGCCGTCCTCGAGTGACAGCGTCCCGTCCGCCAGCGGCAGCAGGCCGGCGATCATCCGCAGCAGCGACGATTTGCCCGCGCCGTTGACCCCGGTGACCGCCAGCGCCTCGCCGGCCGCGACCGCGACAGCGAGTCCGGCGAAGATCGTGCGGCCGCCTCGCACGCATTTCAGGCCGCGACCCGACAGTCTCATGTTCGTTCGACCGGTGTTCCTGGGGGTGAAATGCCCGTTCCAGCACGGGCGAAGATGATTGGCAGGCAATCCATAGCGGGTGTGGTGGACAGACTGGAAAGATTCTATAAAAGCGGAACTTGGTGCAGCACACAATCAAGCCGCCGGAAGACCCACGGTCCAGCCCGTTTTCCCGTTTTTGGCGGTGTATCGATACCTTCTGCCGGGTATCTCCAACTTTTGAACCGGGATCGTTCCGATGGCCTCTCTCGACAGCTTCAAATGCCAGAAAACCCTCAAGGTCGGTGCCAAGACCTATGTCTATTACAGCCTGCCCACGGCTGAAAAGAACGGCCTCAAGGGCATTTCGCGGCTGCCTTATTCGATGAAGGTGCTGCTGGAGAACATGCTGCGCAACGAGGACGACCGCACCGTCACCAAGGCGGACATCCAGGCCTTCGCCAAGTGGGCGCGCAAGAAGACGCTGCAGCATGAAATTGCTTTCCGCCCGGCGCGCGTGCTGATGCAGGACTTCACCGGCGTGCCGGCGGTGGTCGATCTCGCCGCCATGCGCAACGCCATGAAGGCGCTCGGCGGCGACGCCGAAAAGATCAACCCGCTGGTGCCGGTCGATCTGGTCATCGACCACTCGGTGATCGTGAACTTCTTCGGCGACAACAAGGCTTTCGGCAAGAACGTCGCCGAGGAGTACAAGCAGAATCAGGAGCGCTACGAATTCCTGAAG
>JAFKES010000223.1 GCA_017308495.1 Afipia sp. | reverse complement strand
TCGATGATTTTGCCCTCACGGAGCGGCTTGCGGTTCGCGAGCGTCGACGCTATACCGGCGCGCATGTCGGAGTGTGGCTCAGCCCGGTAGAGCACTGCGTTCGGGACGCAGGGGTCGCAGGTTCAAATCCTGCCACTCCGACCATCTTTCAATCCCGCTATCCCTCAATCCGCAATAGTCCTTGTCCGTTGCGAGCAGGCTGCCGCCTGTGCGTGGCCGCGCCAGCGCGCGATTGACAACTTGACGCAGCGCCAAGCATCATCCGGTCGGCTCGTCCGATGCGCGCCGAAGGGAGATGGCGATGGCAATGATCTACGCCCGCGACAGCAATGCCGCGCATGCGCCGCGGCTGTCTCCAGCTTACAAGAGCACGGTGCTGCGTTCGCCGACCAGGCCGCTGATCATCGTGCCCCACACGCTGTCGGAACTGACCGGGCCGGTCTATGGCCACGAGGCGGTGCGGGCGACCGACAATGATCTCACCGTCCAGCACAAGGGCGAGCCGATCGGCGAACGCATCATCGTCCATGGCCATGTCCGCGACGAGGACGGCCGCGGCGTGCCCGACACGCTGGTGGAAATCTGGCAGGCCAATTCCTGCGGGCGCTACATCCATGTCTGGGATCAGCATCCCGCGCCGCTCGATCCCAATTTCACCGGTGCCGGGCGGGCGCAGACCGACCGCGCGGGCTATTACCGCTTCATCACCGTGAAGCCCGGAGCCTATCCGTGGGGCAACCATCCCAATGCGTGGCGGCCGGCGCATATCCATTTCTCGGTGTTCGGCCATTCCTTCATCTCGCGTCTGGTCACCCAGATGTATTTCCCCGGCGATCCGCTGTTCGCCTACGATCCGATCTTCAATTCGGTGACCGACGAAAAGGCGCGGATGCGGATGGTCAGCAGCTTTGACTTGGAGAACACCAGACCCGACTGGGCGCTATGCTATCGTTTCGACATCGTGCTGCGCGGGCGCAACGCCACACCTCCGGATAACGACTGATGAGCGGCATCACCCCTTCGCAGACCGTCGGCCCGTTCTTCAAATACGGATTGACGCCGGGCGGTGCCTATCAGTGGAGCGACGCCTTCGGCAACGATCTGGTCACGCCGGAAGTCTCCGGGGAGAGAATCCGGATCATCGGGCAGGTGTTCGACGGCGCCGATAACGCGATTCCCGACGCCATGCTCGAAATCTGGCAGGCCGACGCGCAGGGCCGGTTCAGCGATCCGCAGGACGCCCGCGCGCTTCCCAACGCGGCCTTCCGCGGCTTCGGTCGCTGCGACACCGACGCCAATGGCGGCTATTCGTTTCTCACCATCAAGCCCGGCAGCGTGCCGGGGCCGGGCGGCGGGCCGCAGGCGCCGCATATCCTGCTGGCGGTATTCGGGCGCGGCATGACCCAGCAGGTGATCACGCGGATCTATTTCGAGGACGAGGCGGCCAATGCCGGCGATCCGATCCTCGCGCTGGTACCGGCGGAGCGCCGCGCCACGCTGATCGCGCGGCGCGAGTCGGGCGAGCCCGCGACCTACCGCCTCGACGTGCATCTGCAGGGCGAGCAGGAAACGGTGTTTTTCGATCTGTGAGCGGACGGGTGGCGGACGAAATCCATCGTCACGCTGGGAAAGCGCCGCCTCAGCGCTTACCGACCCTGGTCCAGGTTTCCCCGCCGCACAGGGCGCCGAGGCAACCCTCGACACGCAGCGCGCCGGGACCCATCAGCGACAGCTTGCCTTCGTAAACGCCGCCGTCGTCGGCGTTGTAGATGTGGCCCGCCCAGCGGCCGGGACCGGCCGGCTTCATGCCGAGAAAGAGCTGGATGCCGACCATGGGACGTGCCGCGAGCGAAGCGTTGGGATTTTTGGAGTCGGTCTGCGGCCGGCCGGTCGCCGGATCGATCGCGTCGCGCAGCCACGCCACCTTGCCGCACAGCGCATTGCCGCATTGGCTGACCTGAATCCGGGCGTCGCCCTTCTCGGTGAGCCAAAGGCCCGCTACCGGCGAACCTTCGCTGGCAGCATGGGCGGCAACGGAGACAAAGGCGGCGGACACAAGGAGCGCCAGCGAGCAGACAACCTTCAACGTCGAATTCATGATTGGTCTTTACGACTCCCCAACGGTACGTGTTCGCCCGAACCTATCGTCGCGGGTTAGTTATTCAAGCGAAACTGCCGTTCCGGTCGTTGTGTTTTTTGACGATTGTCACTTCGCGGACACCATCGAGTTCCTTCAATTTTTCCGGAAAAGCGGCGATATCCTCGGACGACACCTTGCCGAGCAGCACCGCCAGGTCGTCGGAGCCTTCCGCGTTGCGGCTTTCGACGAGGAAGCGCTTGACCTGACTGATCCGCAGTCCCAGCGTCTCGCGCAGCCGTTCTGGCGTGAGGGTGCCGTGGTCGACCTCGACCTTGAGCAGACATGTCTGGTTCCGCGAGCGGTAGGCTTCTTCTAGCGGCTTCATGCCGGCGAGGATGAGCAGGATGATGACGGTCGACGCGATGGCCGCGAGGTAGAGGCCGCCGCCGACCGCGAGGCCGATGGCCGCGACCGCCCAGATGCTCGCCGCCGTCGTCAGGCCCTTGACGATCTCGCCGCGCGCCAGGATCGAGCCCGCGCCGAGAAAGCCGATGCCGGAGACGACCTGCGCGGCGATGCGGGACGGGTCGAGGACGACATGGTTCTCGGAAAGGACGCTGGCGAAGCCATAGGCCGAGACGATCATGATCAGGCATGAGCCGACGCAGACCAGCATGTGGGTGCGGATACCGGCCGCCCACAGCAAGCGTTCGCGTTCGAAGCCGATCAGGCATCCGAGCGCCGCCGCGATGACGAGCCGGGCGAGCATTTCCGAATTGGCGAGCATGGCGCCTCCGCTGCGATGGCACGGCTGCGTAGTTCTATCATCATTTGCCGGGTCTGCATCCGCGTTCTGTCCCGGACGCGGGAGCGCCGGGTCGCTGGTGAGAACGCGCGATGATCGCTGCGGTTTCCCGGCGGCGGCGCGGGTGCGCGTCAAATGGCCGCCGCCGCGCCGCGTCCGCAGGGCGTGACCCGCACCGGGAAATCTTGCTTTCGCGCCGCCGTTGGGGCCCTTATACCCAACGCCAGATCCTTATCTTCCGATGCGGTCAGGCCGGCTGAGGCATGCACCAACTTATTGGCGATATTACTTTTTGTATTCTGTTTGCCTGGGTGCTCGGCCTTGCCGCGCATTTTTTCCGGCAGCCGCTCATTCTCGCCTATCTGGTCGCGGGGTTCCTGATCGGTCCGTCCGGCATGCAATGGGTCAAGTCGGAGGAGTCGATCCGCACCATTTCCGAACTCGGCCTGATCTTCATGCTGTTCATGATCGGGCTCGAGATCGACCTGAAGAAGATCGTCCGCGCGGGCCGTGTCATTGTCGTCGCCGCCGGCGGCCAACTGATCGGCGCCTGCGTGCTCGGCGTCGCCTTCTTCCTCGCCCTCGGCCTGCCGCTCGGCCGCGGCGGCTTCGATGCGCTCTACCTCACGGTGGCCTGCGCGCTGTCCAGCACCGTCATCATCGTCAAGGTGCTTTACGAGAAGCGGGAACTGGATACGCTGCCCGGCCGCATCACCCTCGGCGTTCTGGTGCTTCAGGACGTTTTCGCGATCCTATTCCTCGCCGTCCAGCCGAGTCTCGACGATCTCCAGTTTAGCGTGGTGCTGCTGTCGATCGGTCGTGTCGGGCTGCTGGTGGCCGGCGCCATGATGATCAGCCGCTTCGTGCTGCCGCGGCTGTTTCACCAGATCGCCATGCGACCGGAACTGGTCATGCTCGGCGCGCTGGCGTGGTGCTTCCTGATCGGCGAAGCGGCCGAGCGGCTGCATCTGTCGCGCGAGATGGGGTCGCTGGTCGCCGGCGTGTCGCTCTCGACCTTCCCCTATGCGCTGGATGTGACCGCGAAGGTGACGACGCTGCGCGATTTCTTTATCACGCTGTTCTTCGTCGCGCTCGGGATGACGATCCCGATCCCGACACCGTCGATCATCGCCTTCGCAGCGGTGATCGCCGTTTTCACCGTCGCGAGCCGCCTGATCACTACCTTCCTGCCGCTCTACGCGATGAAGCAGGGGCTGCGGGCCAGCCTGCTGCCGGCCATCAACCTGTCGCAGATCAGCGAGTTCTCGCTGGTGGTGATCCAGGTCGGTCTGCTGTCGGGCCACATCCGCCCGGAGACGTCGAGCGCGGCGTCGTTCGCCTTCGCAATTCTGGCGGTGGCGAGCACCTTCGTCATGACCCGCAGCGATCCGATCACCCGCCAGGCGATCAGGCTGCTGAAGCGGCTCGGATTGCGCGATCTCGATCAGCCCGGCGCGGCCGACGACGATCCCGGCGGCCATGGCGGGGCGCGGCGCATCGTCATTCTGGGTTTCTTCCGCGCGGCGAGCGCCTTGCTCAGCGAGATCGAGCGGCGGGACCGTGCGCTGCTCGGCGACATCAGCGTGGTGGATTTCAATCCGAACGTGTTCCGCATTCTCAGCGCGCGCGGGGTTCACGTGGTCTATGGCGACATCAGCAATTTCGACACGCTGCTGCATGCCGGCGTGGGGCAGGCCGAGATCATCGTCCTCAGCGTGCCGGATTCGCTGCTCAAGGGCGCCAACAACGAGAAGCTGGTGCGCCACGTCCGCTCGCTCAATCCCGGCGCCAAGATCATTTCCACGGCGGATCTGCTGGACGACGTGAAGGACCAGTATTCAGCCGGTGCGGATTACGTGACGGTCACCCGCCTCACCGACGCCGCCGAACTCTACCGGGTGATCGATGCCGCCGGGCGGGACAGGCTCGCCGACAAGAGGGCCGAGATGGACGCCGTCCTGAGCGAGCGCCGGGAAGTGCTGCCATAAGGCATGGTTCCCCCGGTCCATTCCGCAGGGAGAAACGTTAGAAACAGGGTCGGCGCGGCCGGCGTGGTCGCCGGATATCGGCCATGTGGAGAGGGTGGTTGCGTGCCGCGGCCCCCTGCGCCATAGGATTTGCACCGATTTCCAGAGCAAGAGCGCCATGGCCCATCCCATCCCCGAAGTTCTGAAAGCCTTCGCCGCCGGCGAGATCGTGGTAGTGACCGACGACGACGACCGCGAGGGCGAGGGCGATCTGATCGTCGCCGCCACGCTGTGCTCGGCGGAAAAGATGGCCTTCATCATCCGCCACACCTCCGGCATCGTCTGCGCGCCGATCACGCTGGACAATGCGCGGCGGCTGCGGCTCGATCCGATGGTGGCCCACAACGATTCCAACCACACCACCGCCTTCACGGTCTCGATCGACTACAAGCCCGGCATGACCACCGGCATCTCCGCCGACGAGCGCACCGCGTGCTGCCGGGCGCTGGCCAATCCCAACGCCGGCCCCAGCGACTTCGCCCGCCCGGGGCACATCTTCCCGCTGATCGCGCGCGACGGCGGTGTGTTGCTGCGCTCCGGCCATACCGAGGCTGCGGTCGATCTGTGCAAGCTGTGCGACCTGCCGCCGGTCGGCGTCATCAGTGAACTGATGAACGACGATGGCACCGTGATGAAGGGCGAGCAGGTGGTGGCCTTCGCGGCGAAGCACGGCCTCAAGCATGTCACCATCGCCGACATGATCGCCTACCGTCAGGCGCGCGAGAAGCTGATCGAACGGGTCTCGACTTTCACGGTCGATACGCCGATCGGCCCGCTCGACGGCTATGCCTATCGCTCCCCGTTCGATCCGATCCATCACGTCGCCTTCGTCTATAACGGCGTCGGCAATGGCCAGAACGTGCTGACCCGCTTTCACAAGCCGAATATCATCAAGGATATTTTCTACGGCCCCGGCCGCGTGCTCGCCGCCCTCGAACATTTCAGGAAGAACGGCAGCGGCGTGCTGGTCTATCTGCGCGACGGCGCTGCCGGCGTTCCCGTCGCGCCAATCGAGGAAGACCATTCGGCGGAGGCCGATCGCCATCGCCAGTGGCGCGAAGTCGGCGTCGGGGCGCAGATCCTGCGCGATCTCGGTGTCACCTCGATCCGCCATCTCACCTCGTCCGCGCACGATTACAAGGGCCTCTCCGGGTTCGGCATCGAGATCGTCGCCAACGAGCCGTTCGACGTTTAAGCCTTTGTCCTTGCAACCTGAGGCTGACGATTTATCGTGCTCCAAGCCACGACATCGCGTGAACCGAAAAGGATTTTTGTCATGAGCGCCCGCCCGCAGACCAAGGACAAGCCCGCCAAGGTGACGTTCAAGTGGGACGATCCGTTCCTGCTGGACGATCAGTTGACCGAAGACGAGCGCATGATCCGCGACACGGCGCGCGCCTATGCGCAGGAGAAACTGCAGCCGCGCGTGACCGACGCCTATCTTCACGAGAAGACCGACCGCGAGATCTTCAACGAGATGGGCGAACTCGGTCTGATCGGCGTCACGCTGCCGGAGGAATACGGCTGCGCCAACGCGAGCTATGTCGCCTACGGCCTCGTCGCGCGCGAGATCGAGCGGGTCGATTCCGGCTACCGTTCGATGAACAGCGTGCAGTCGTCGCTGGTGATGTATCC
>JAFKES010000222.1 GCA_017308495.1 Afipia sp. | reverse complement strand
GCCGCCGCGCTATGTCATCGTGCGGCGGCGCGACCAACACCAGCCGGTCGTCGCAGAACGGAAAGCGCGCGAGATCGGCCGGCAGCGCCGCATCGACCGCGAGACCGATATCGGCAGCGCCCGATGCCAGCATGGTCGCGATCTCCGCACTCTCGCGCTCCTCCACGTCGATACTGATGGCGGGATGTTTCGCCAGAAACGACGCCAGCGCTTTCGGCAGATGCTCCGCCGCGCCCGATGTGTTCGCGAGCATCCGGATGCGGGCCTTGATGCCGCGCGCATAGGCTGAAAGCTCGCCCTGCATGGTCGCAACCTGATGCAGCACGATGCGGGCGTGAGCCAGCAGGCTTTCGCCCGCCGCGGTGAGTTCAACGCCCCGCCGCCGCCGCTCCAGCAGCGCCACGCCCAGCGCGTCCTCCATGCCCTTGATGCGGGCGCTGGCGGACGCCAGCGCCAGGGCGGACCGTTCCGCTCCGTGAGTGATGCTGCGCGCCTCCGCCACCGCCACGAACAGCGCCAGATCGGTCAGATCCACCAGATTGGCATGCATCTCCCGCCCTCCGTCATGGCTTCGTTGGAAACGAAGGCTCGCTCCGGAAGCTCCAGATTGTGCGGAACGTCGCTCTCGGTCAATGTGTCCGCCATGTCCAACCTGCCGCCAGATCCGATTCTCCTTGTCGTCGCCGCCGTGTTTCTGCTCGCCGGCTTTGTCAAAGGCACCATCGGCATGGGCCTGCCCACCGTGGCCGTAGGCCTGCTGGCGACGCGCATGCCACCGGCCTACGCGCTCGCCATCACCATCGTGCCCGCCATCATCACCAACATCTGGCAGACCTTCGTCGGCCCCTACCTGCGCGACATCGTGCGCCGGCTGTGGCCGCTGCTGACCTGCACCGCATTCGGCGTGTGGGCGGGCGCAGGCCTGATGACGGGCCCCTATGCCCGCTACGGCACCATCGTGCTCGGCGTACTGCTGGTGATCTACGCCATCGTCGGGCTGTCGAAGATGCGCTTCGCCGTGGCGCGCAGCAACGAGGGCTGGATCGGCGGCATCGTCGGCCTGATCACCGGCGTGGTTTCGGCCGCCACCGGGGTGCAGGTGATCCCGTCGGTGCCCTTCATGCAGGCTATCGGCCTTGAGAAGGACGAACTGATCCAGGCGCTCGGCGTGTTCTTCACCACGGCCACACTGGCGCAGGCCTATAATCTGACCGACGCCGGCCTCCTGACCGAAGCGACCCTCATTCCCGGCATGATCGGGATCATCGCCGCTTTCGCCGGCATGTATCTCGGTCAGGTGGTGCGCTCGCGCATGAACGCCGAAACCTTCCGCAAATTCTTCTTCAGCGCGATGCTGCTGCTCGGTTGCTATCTCACCGGCGACATGATCCTGCAACTGCGCAGATAGCCGCCGTCGCCCGATCATGATATGCGTCCGCTCATGATCCGGGTTTCGCGCCATATCGTCATCGACGAGAAGGACATCGACGTCACCTTCGTCCGCGCCTCGGGGCCGGGCGGGCAGAACGTCAACAAGCTCTCGACCGCGGCGCAGTTACGCTTCGACACCAGCGGCCTCGCGCTCGAACCCGACGTGAGGTCTCGGCTCATCACGCTCGCCGGGCAGCGCATGACCAAGGACGGCGTTATCGTCATTCACGCCCAGCGCTTCCGTACCCAGGAACGCAACCGCGCCGACGCCATCGAACGGCTGATGGAACTGCTGCGTGCCGCCGCCGTTCGCCCCACGCCGCGCCGCGCCACCAAGCCCACCCTCGGCTCCAAGCTGCGCCGCCTCGACGGCAAGAAGCGCCGCAGCGACGTCAAGGCCAGGCGTGGTTCGCGTGGTTTCCACGAGTGAGGATTGGCGGGTAAAATAGAGCCGCCGGCCGATACAGCGATCCGGTCCCCGGATAAACTGCGCCCAATCGCGAATCGCCCCGGAACATCCATGCCCGTCCGCCAGCTTCCAGAGCAGATCGTCAACCGCATCGCCGCCGGCGAAGTGGTGGAGCGGCCGGCCAGCGCCGTGAAGGAACTGGTGGAAAACGCCATCGACGCCGGCGCATCGCGCATCGACATCTTCACCGACGGCGGCGGCCGGCGGCGCATCGCCATCACCGACGACGGCACGGGCATGACCCGCGGCGACCTCGCGCTGGCGGTGGAGCGCCACGCCACTTCGAAACTCGACGACGAGGACCTGCTGCGCATCCGCACGCTGGGGTTCCGCGGCGAGGCGCTGCCATCCATCGGCGCGGTGGCGCGGCTCGCCATCACCACGCGCCACGCCGGCGAACCGCACGCCTGGGCGCTGCATGTCGACGCCGGGGTCAAATCCGGCATCGTACCGGCGGCGCTGACCCATGGCACCCGCGTCGAGGTCAGCGACCTCTTTCACGCCACGCCGGCGCGGCTGAAATTCCTCAAGACCGATCGCACCGAAGCCGAGGCCATTCGCGAGGTGGTGCGCCGCCTCGCCATGGCGCGACCGGACATCGCGTTCTCGATGGCGGGCGAGGAACGCGCGCCGGTGACATGGGCGGCGGCGCTCCCCGGCGCCGCGGGACGGCTGACCCGCCTCGGCGATATTCTCGGCGCGGACTTTCGCAGCAGCGCCATCGAAGTGCGCAGCGAGCGCGAGGGCGTCACCGTCGAAGGCTTCGCCGCGGCCCCTTCGCTGACGCGCGCCAATGCGCTCGGCCAGTATCTGTTCGTCAACGGTCGGCCGGTGCGCGACAAGCTGATCCTGGGCGCGGTGCGCGCGGCCTATGCCGACTACCTGCCGCGCGACCGCCATCCGGTGGTGGCGCTGTTCGTCACCCTCGATGCCCGGGAGGTCGACGCAAACGTGCATCCGGCCAAGACCGAAGTGCGCTTCCGCAATGCCGGCCTGGTGCGCGCGCTCATTGTTCACGCGCTGAAAGAGGGCCTGGCGCGCGAAGGCCGCCGTACCGCCGCCAACACCGACGGCGCTGCGCTCGATGCATTCCGGCCCGGAACCCTGCCACGTGGCGGCTGGGACTGGCGGCGCTCGCCGAGCTATCCGGCCGCGCCCGCCTCGTCTTTCGGCGCAACCGCGCCGGCTTTCGCTGAGGGCCTCAGCGAGCGGGCGCAGGCGACCTTCGACACCGGCGCGCCCGCCGCGGACATGCGCATGAACGCCATGCCGGCGGAGGATTTACCCGACCATCCGCTCGGTGCGGCACGCGCGCAGATCCACGAGAACTACATCGTGTCGCAGACCCGCGATGGCCTCGTCATCGTCGATCAGCATGCGGCCCACGAGCGCATCGTCTACGAGCGGCTGAAAGCCTCACTCGAACGGGACGGCGTGCAGCGCCAGATCCTGCTGATCCCTGATATCGTCGAGATGGATGAAGCCACCGTCGAGAAATTGGTGGCACGCGCGGGCGAACTGGAAAAATTCGGCCTCGGCATCGAATCCTTCGGCCCCGGCGCGATCGCGGTGCGCGAGGTGCCGGCGCTGCTCGGCAAGACCAATGCCGCCGCGCTGCTGCGCGATCTCGCCGAGCACATGGCCGAATGGGACGAGGCGCTGCCGCTGGAGCGGCGGCTGATGCATGTCGCCGCCACCATGGCCTGCCATGGGTCGGTGCGCTCCGGCCGCATCCTCAAGCCCGAGGAAATGAACGCGCTGCTGCGCGACATGGAAGCGACGCCGAATTCCGGCCAGTGCAACCACGGCCGCCCCACCTATGTCGAGCTCAAGCTCGCCGATATCGAGAAGCTGTTCGGGCGCAGATAAAAAACGGCGAACAAGCCAGCGCGTGACCGATCACGCCGCCCGCAGGAATGTGAACTCCGTTTCATCATACGCGCGACGTTCGAGTTCCGCGAAGCCCTCGACCGCGCCGAGCGCGCCCTTGGCTTCCTCGACGATCACCAGCGCGTCGGGCGCGAGCCAGCCGCCATCGCGCAGCGACGCCAGCGCCTTGTCGGCGAGGCCCCGGCCATAGGGCGGATCGAGGAACACCAACGCGAACGGCTCCATCGGATGGACGGGGCCGAGCTGGGTGGCGTCGCGACGATAGACCTTGGTGACGCCGCCGAGGCCGAGCGCCTCGACGTTGTTGCGCAACAGCGCCCGCGCCTCCGCACCATTGTCCACGAACAGCGTGAACGCCGCGCCGCGCGACACCGCCTCGATGCCAAGCGCGCCGGTGCCCGCGAACAGATCGAGCACCCGCGCGCCGTCCATAGGGTTGTCATAAGCGTGCATCAGGATGTTGAACAACGACTCGCGCAGCCGGTCCTGCGTCGGACGGATCTCGTTCGACGCGGGCGCAGCGATATTGCGCCCCCTCAGACGGCCGCCGACCACGCGCATCAACGAACTCCCCATTGCGCGGGCGACGCCCTTCGGCAACGGAACGAACCCCCACCCACTCCTCCCCCGCAAGCAGGGGAGGGCAAGGGCGGGCGCATGCGATCAATCACAATGGTCATGGCAAACTTGCGGACCAACGAATCCGAAAGAGAACGATCACTCATCCCGCGGCTTCAGATCGCGCTTGCCCTTGTAGCCGCGCTGCGGCCGGCGCGGCGGGCCATAACCGGCCGCATCGCGTTCGTTGCGCTCGCGCGCCTCGTCGCTGCCGGTGCGCTGGACCAGCACACGACGGCCTTTGCGATCGGCGATGAGCCCGCTCTTGGAGCCCGCCGGTTTGGCGCGGCCCTTGGCGCGCGGCGCATCAGTGACCTCGGCCGTCTCCTTGGCCGGGGCATCGAACTGCGCACCGGACAGCGCGACGATCTTGTCACCGAGCTGTTCGCGCAGTACGCGGCTGCGCACCTCCTCAACCGCGCCCTCCGCGATCTCGCCGAGCTGGAACGGCCCGTAGGACACCCGGATCAGGCGATTCACATCGAGGCCGAGGTGCGCCATCACGTTACGCACCTCGCGGTTCTTGCCTTCGCGGATGGCGAACACGATCCATACATTGGCGCTGTTGTCGCGCTCCAGCGTCGCCTCGATCGGACCGTACTTGACGCCATCGACTTCGACGCCGTTCTTCAGTTCATCGAGCTGCGCCTGCGTCACCTCGCCATGGGCGCGCACGCGGTAGCGCCGCAGCCAGCCGGTGTCTGGATGTTCGAGCGCGCGCGACAGGCCACCGTCATTGGTCAGCAGCAGCAGGCCCTCGGTATTGAAATCGAGCCGGCCGATGCTGATGAGGCGCGGCAGGCCTTCGGGCAGATTGTCGAACACCGTGGGGCGGCCCTCGGGATCGTCGTGGGTGGTCATCAGCCCGCGCGGCTTGTGATAGAGAAACAACCGTGTGCGCTCGCGCTCCGGCAGCTTCTTGCCGTCAATGGTGACGACATCGTTGGCGGTGACGTCGAGCGCCGGCGAATTGATGACGCGGCCGTTGACGGCGACGCGGCCCTGCACGATCCAGTCCTCGGCGTCGCGGCGCGAGCACATCCCGGCGCGCGCCACGATCTTGGCGATGCGCTCGCCGGTCTTCTTCTTTGCCGGTGCGGCGCGCGGCGGGCGGCGTTCCTCGTCGCGGGGCCGTTCGCGATAAGCGCCACGGCCACCGAAGGCCGGCCGCTTGGCGAAAATTTTCGTATCGTCCTCATTGTCGCGGCGCGGGCGGTCGTCGTGCGAGCGCCCTTCACTGCGCGGATGCTCCTGCCATTCGGTGCGATGGGCCGGGCGGGCGCTGCGCTCCTCGCGCGGGCGATCGAACTTGGGACGATCCTCGCGCGGTCGCGAGAAGCCGGACCGCTCGCGGCCGTCCTCGTCGCGGCGCGGCGCGCGCTTCTCCCAAGGTTTATCGTTGCCGCGATCCGGACCGCGTTCGAAATCCGTGCGCGGCGGCCGGTCGAACGAGCGTCTTTCACCACGGTCCTCGCGTGGCTTGAAAGGGCGACCCTCGCCGCGATCCGCACGCGGTTTGAACGGACGGCCCTCGCCGCGATCCTCGCGCGGCTTGAACGAACGACCCTCGCCGCGACCCTCACGTGGCTTGAACGAACGGCCCTCGCCGCGATCCTCACGTGGCTTGAACGAACGACCCTCGCCACGATCCTCGCGCGGCTTGAACGAACGGCCTTCACCACGATCCTCGCGCGGCTTGAACGAACGACCCTCGCCGCGATCCTCGCGCGGCTTGAACGAACGACCCTCGCCGCGATCCTCGCGCGGCTTGAACGAACGGCCCTCGCCGCGATCCTCGCGCGGCTTGAACGAACGGCCTTCACCACGATCCTCACGCGGTTTGAACGAACGCCCCTCACCACGATCAGCACGCGGCTTGAACGAACGTCCCTCGCCACGCTCCTCGCGTGGCTTGAACGAGCGCCCCTCGCCACGGTCACGCGCACCGAAATCCCGGCGCGGACCGCGATCGTCACGCTGCGGACGGTCGTCGCGGTTGAAGCGCGGACGCGGCGCATCGCCGTCAAGCGAGCGCGGCGCGCGCGAGGGCGGGCCATCCTTGCGGAAGCCTTCGCCACGCGGGCCGGACGAGCGCTTTCCGGCGAACGGCTTGTCGCCGAATTTCTTGTCACCAAACTTCTTGTCGCCGAATTTGCGGTCGCCCCGCGGCGACG
>JAFKES010000221.1 GCA_017308495.1 Afipia sp. | reverse complement strand
AGACGATCAGGTTGAACGGTCCGCGCAGGCCGGCGGCGTAATCGCCGCGCACGAAGCTGGCGCGCTCGTCGAGGCCTAACCGCCGCGCGTTCTCCTGCGCCACGGCGAGGGCGGCGTCGCTGATGTCGGTGCCGATGCCGTGCGCGTCGGTGAATTCCGACAACAGCGCCAGCAGGATCGCGCCGCTGCCGGTGCCGATGTCGGCGATGCGCAAATCGTCGTGCGCGAGCGCGCCGTCGTGCAGCAGGGCGAGGGCGGCCTCGATCACGGTCTCGGTGTCGGGGCGCGGCACCAGCGTCGCGGCCGAGACGCCGAGATCGAGCCCCCAGAATTCCTTGCGGCCGACAATGCGGGCCACCGGCTCGTGCGCGATCCGCCGTCGTGCGAAGCCTTCGATGATGTCGGCGTCGTCGCGGCTGACGAGGCGCAGCGCCTGCGTGGCGAGGCCGGTGTGATCGAGGCCGAGCGCGGCGCCGATCAATAGCCTCGCGTCGAGTTCGGGCGTCTCGATGCCGCTGTCGCGCAGGCGCGCGGCGAGAATGCGGCGCGCGGCGTCGATGCTGAGATTCGTGAGGGCACCATGCGCGCTCACGCCGCGTCGCCTTGGGCGGCGAGCTGCGCCGCCTGGTGCTCGGTGGTCAGCGCATCGATCAGTTCGTTCAACGCATCGCCCGCGATCACCTGCGGCAGCTTGTAGAGCGTGAGGTTGATGCGGTGATCGGTGACGCGGCCCTGCGGAAAATTGTAGGTGCGGATGCGCTCGGAGCGGTCGCCGGAGCCGACCTGTCCTTTGCGTTCGGCGGAGCGTTCGGCGTCCTGTTTCTGGCGCTCGGCGTCGTAGATGCGCGAGCGCAGGATGTTCATCGCCGACGCGCGGTTCTTGTGCTGCGAGCGGCTGTCCTGCATCATCACCACGATGCCGGTGGGAATGTGGGTGATGCGGATCGCCGATTCGGTCTTGTTGACGTGCTGGCCGCCGGCGCCCTGCGCGCGCATGGTCTCGATGCGCAGGTCGGTATCCTTGATATCGACGTCGACGTCCTTGGCTTCCGGCAGCACCGCCACGGTGGCGGCGGAGGTGTGGATGCGGCCCTGGGTCTCGGTGTCGGGCACGCGCTGCACCCGATGCACGCCGGATTCGAATTTCAGCTTGGCGAAGGCGCCGCGGCCCTGCACCTCGGCGATGATTTCCTTGTAGCCGCCCACGGTGCCCTCGGAGGCGGAGATCACCTCCACCTTCCAGCCCTGCAGCGCCGCAAAGCGCTCGTACATGCGAAACAGGTCGCCCGCGAACAGCGAGGCTTCGTCGCCGCCGGTGCCGGCGCGGATTTCCAGCACCACGCTGCGCTCGTCCATGGCGTCCTTCGGCAGCAGCGCGACGCGGATGTTCTGCGCCAGCTCCTCGCGCGTGGCTTCGAGCTGCGGACGCTCGGCTTCCGCCATGGCGCGCATGTCGGCGTCGGTTGCAGCATCGGCGATCAGCGTGTCGATCCCGGCGATTTCAGAGGCTGCGGCGCGATAGGCCTTGACGGCATCGACCACCGGGGTGAGTTCACTGAGTTCGCGGGTGATGCGGACATAGGTATCGGAATTCACCTGGCCGAGCAGTTCGGCCTCCAGCGCGGCATGGCGCGCCAGCAGGGTGTCGAGTTTGGCTTCGGGCAATGCGGTCATGAAACGGATCGGGCGAGGGAGGAGAAGGGGAGGCGGCGGCGGAATGCGGTGAGGGAGGCCGCTACAGCGACAGCCCTTCGGCCTCGGCGAATTCCGTCAGCTTGGCGCGGATCGAGACGCTGCCGGCGGGCGCGTCGAGGAGCGTCGTCAGCATAGCGGCGGCGCGCCTGGCGTCGAGATCGAGGATCAGCGCCTTGACCGGGCCGTGGGCTGTCGCAGACAGCGACAGCGAACGGTAGCCGAGCGCGATCAGGACCAGCGCGCCGAGCGGCTGCGACGCCATCTCGCCGCACAGCGAGACGGATTTCCCGGCGGCATGGGCCTTGCGCGCGATGTCGCGCAGCGCGCGCAGGATCGGCGCCGAGAGGGTGTCGAAACGTTCGCTGACGCGCGAATTGCCGCGGTCCACCGCGAACAGGAACTGGAACAGGTCGTTGGAGCCCACCGAAATGAAATCGACGCGCTCGAGCAGTTCGTCGAGCTGGTAGAGCAGCGCCGGGACCTCGACCATGGTGCCGACGTCGACGCGCTCGGGCAGCGTATGTCCATGCTGGCGCAGATAGGTCAGTTCGCGCTCGACCACCAGCTTGGCCTGGTCGAACTCGTCCACCTGCGAGATCATCGGGAACATGACCCGCAGGTAGCGGCCGGAGGCGGCGCGCAACAGCGCGCGGATTTGCCCGCGCAGCAGCCCCGGCCGGTCGAGGCCGAGGCGGATGGCGCGCCAGCCCAGCGCCGGGTTCTCCTCGACGATGGTGTCCATATAGGGCAGCGCTTTGTCGCCGCCGATATCGAGGGTGCGGAAGGTCACCGGCTTCTTGCCGGCGGCGTCGAGCACGGCGCGATAGAGCGCGAGCTGCTCGCTGGTGCGCGGCAGGCTCTGGCCGACCATGAATTGCAGTTCGGTGCGGAACAGTCCGATGCCGGACGAGCCGGTGTCGTCGACATGGGGCAGATCGATGACGAGGCCGGCATTGATCATCAGTTCGACCGCCTCGCCGTCGCGGGTGACGCAGGGCTTGTCGCGCAGTTCGCGGTATTGTTCCTGACGCCGCGCGCGGAAGCGCACCCGCTCGGCATAGGCCGACTGGATTTCGTTGGACGGGCGGATGTAGATCGAGCCCGAGGTGCCGTCGACGATGATGGCGTCGCCGGGATCGGCGATGCCGGCGGCGTTCGGCACCTCGCCGACGGCGGGAATGCCGAGCGCTCGCGCGACGATGGAGACATGCGAATTGGCGGTGCCTTCTTCCAGCACCAGGCCGCGCAACCGCTTGCGATCGTAATCGAGCAATGCCGCCGGCCCCATCGAACGTGCGATCAGGATGGCGTTGTCGGGCAGTTGCTCGCGCGATGGCGCGTGGTCCTGGCCGACGAGCTGGCGCATCAGGCGATGGCCGAGATCCTCGAGGTCGTGCAGGCGGTCGCGCAGATAGGGGTCGGTCGAGCGCAGCATGCGGGCGCGGGTGTCGGACTGCACGCGCTCGACGGCGGCTTCGGCGGTGAGGCCGGTGGCCACCGCCTCGTGCAGCTTGTGCTGCCAGCCCTGGTCGTTGGCGAACATGCGGTAGGCTTCCAGCACGTCGCGGTGCTCGCCGCTGTCGGCGACGTCGCCACGCTCCAGCATGCGGTCGAGATCGGCGCGCAGCTTCAGGATGGCGGTGTCGAGCCGCTTGACCTCCTTCGGCAGGTCCTCGGCGATGTAGTTGGTGATGACCACGCGCGGTTCGTGCAGCACCACATGGCCGAGCGCGATGCCGTCGGAGAGAATGGCGCCGGCCTTGTGCAGCGAATGCCGCGCGGCGGGTTCAGCGCCGGGCCGGGCGATCGACGACAGCTCACCCGAGGCGATCATTTCCGCGACCACCATGGCGGTGGTCTGCAGCGCCTCCACTTCTTCCTCGACATAGGTGCGGTGGGCGCGGTTCTGCACCACCAGCACGCCCAGCGTGTTGCCCGCGCGCAGGATCGGCACGCCGAGGAAGGAATGGTAGATTTCTTCGCCGGTTTCCGGGCGGTAGGAGAAGGCGGGGTGGGTCTGGGCGTCCGACAGGTTGAGCGGTGTGGCCTCGCTGGCGACGAGGCCGACGAGGCCCTCATGGGCGTTCAGGACGGTCTGGTGGACCGCGTCCGGGTTGAGGCCTTCGGTGGCGTAGAGTTCAAGGGTGTTGTCGACGCGCAGCACATAGGTCGAACAGACCTCCGCCACCATGTTGGCGGCGATCAGCACCACGATCTTGTCGAGGCGCTCCTGAGCGCTGACCTTTTCGGCCATCACCTCGCGGAGCCGTCTCAGCAAGACGCGGGGGCCTCCCAGCGCGCTCCGCATCCGTTGACTTCCCTTGGTCTGCAAGGCCGGCGCGGCGTTCCCATGCCACCGCGACAGCGTTAACAAGAGGTAAAATAACGACTTTCGGGGGCGCGCCGTCCTGCTGTCGCGCGGATTAAGAGGTCCGGTCGCCGGTCCGCGGTCAAGGGCGGGACTGCGCGTGCCCTGTCCCGAGGCTATATCGAATCGAGGCTGGTTTTGCCAAGCAAAACACCTGCCACGGACGGCAGGTCAGGGGTTATCCTTATCCTGACCCGCGCGGGGGGGTGATCTGTCACCGGCCGGCCCGGCGGCCGGGTCAGGCCTGATCGAGCCCGTAGAGGGTGTGCAGGGTGCGCACCGCCAGCTCGGTGTAGGCGGCATCGATCAGGAGCGAGAACTTGATCTCGGAGGTGGTGATAGCGCGGATGTTGATGTTGCGCTCCGACAGCGCCTTGAACGCCTTGGCCGCGACGCCGGCGTGGCTGCGCATGCCGATGCCGATCACCGAGACCTTGGCGACGTCGGTGGCCGAATCCATCGTCTGGTAGCCGATCTTGTCCCGGGCCTTGGCGATAGTGTCCTTGGCGCGGGTGTATTCGGACGCGGGAACCGTGAAGGTGAGGTCGGTGGTCTTGCCGTCCTCGGACACGTTCTGCACGATCATGTCGACATTGATGCTGGCGTCCGCCAGCGGCCCGAAGATCGCCGCCGCGATGCCCGGCTTGTCCTCGATCTGGCGCACGGAAATCTGGGCCTCGTCCTTGGAGAAGGCGATTCCGGTGACGACCTGGTTTTCCATGATTTCCTCCTCGCTGCAGATCAGCGTGCCCGGCGGGGTGCCGTGGGGGTCGATGTCTTCCGGCTTGTCGAAGCTCGAGCGCACGAACACCGGAACGTTGTGAACCATGCCCAGTTCCACCGAGCGGACCTGAAGCACCTTGGCGCCGAGCGACGCCATTTCCAGCATTTCCTCGAACGCCACCTTGTCGAGGCGCCGCGCCTTCGGCACCACGCGCGGGTCGGTGGTGTAGACGCCGTCGACGTCGGTGTAGATATCGCAGCGGTCGGCGTGGATGGCGGCGGCGATGGCCACCGCCGAGGTGTCGGAGCCGCCTCGGCCGAGCGTGGTGATGCGTCCGGTCGGCTGATGCACGCCCTGGAAGCCGGCGATCACGGCGACCTCCTTGCGCTCCTTGAAGCGCTTGATCAGCTCGCTGCCGTCGATGCCGGTGATGCGGGCGGAGGCATGGGCGTCGCTGGTCAGGATCGGAATCTGCCAGCCCTGCCACGAGCGGGCCTGGATGCCGAGGGCTTGCAGCGCGATGGCGAGCAGGCCGGAGGTTACCTGTTCGCCGGAGGCGACGATGGCGTCGTATTCCCGGGCGTCGTGCAGTGGCGAGGTCTCGCTCGCCCACGCCACCAGCTCGTTGGTCTTGCCGGACATCGCCGACACCACCACGGCGACGTCGTGGCCGGCATCGACCTCGCGTTTGACATGCCGCGCGACATTGCGGATGCGTTCGATATTGGCGACGGACGTGCCGCCGAATTTCATCACAAGGCGGCCCATTTTCTCTTTATCGCGGCGGATGGCGCGTCCCGGTTGGTGGCTTGAGAGGAGGGACCGGTTCCACCCGAAATGGCGGCACGGCCCCGAAAAGGCGGCTATACATACCCATCGGGTCGGGAGCAAGCAACACGGTTCCGGCCGCGCGCGCCGGGGACGGGGCCACCTTGCCCGGGGCAGGCACTTTTGCCGTCGGGCGGGCGAATCCTGTATGCCGTCGATCCACAGGGCCGCGCCGCTGCGCCGAACCAATTCCGTAACCATATTCCGGCAGGATGGTGACCCATCCGGCGCCGCCGTCGTTCGAGAAGAGACAGATCACCGGCATGACCCAGCATTCCTCATCCTCCACGGTCGATCCGGGCGAAGTCGCCCGGTTTTCGCGATTGTCCGACGAGTGGTGGGACCCCAAGGGCAAGATGGCGCCGCTGCACAAGATCAATCCGCTGCGGCTGGCCTTCATTCGCGACGCCGCCTGCCGCAAGTTCGACCGCAATCCGAAAAGCCTGAACTGTCTGTCCGGCCTGCGCGTGCTGGACATCGGCTGCGGGGCGGGGCTGTTGTGCGAGCCGCTGGCCCGGCTTGGCGCCGAGGTGATCGGCATCGATCCATCCGAAACCAACATCGCGGCGGCGAAGCTGCATGCCGACAAGTCTCATCTGCTGATCGATTACCGCTGCACCACGGTGGAGGAGATCAATCCGCGCGAACGCTTCGATATCGTGCTGGCGATGGAGGTGGTGGAGCATGTCGTCAATGTCGGCACGTTCCTCGATCGCTGCGCGGCGCTGATGAAGCCGTCCGGCCTGATGACGGTGTCCACCATCAACCGCAACTGGAAGAGCTTCGCGCTCGCCATCGTCGGCGCCGAAGTTCGTCACGCCGGCGGAACTGACCCATCATCTGGAGCGCAACAGGCTCGCGGTCAGCGAACAGGCCGGCGTGGTCTACAATCCGCTCGCCGACAAATGGAGCGTTTCGTCCGACATGGACGTGAACTACATGGTGATCGCGGAAGCGATGTAAGCCGCGGCGTCTGGTGCTTGTCCCGTCATGCTGAGTGTCGCTTCGCTCTGGATCCCCTTCACCCTGCTCGCGGCGGCGGGACAGGTTGCGCGCAACGCCATGCAGCGCGGGCTGACGGCGCAGCTCGGCACGCTGGGCGCGACCCACATCCGCTTCCTGTTCGGGTTTCCGTTCTCGCTGTTGTTTCTCGGCGCGGTGCTGATCGCGACCGGCGACCGCCCGTCATGGCCGCAGGCCGGCTTCTGGGCGTGGCTGGTCACGGGCGGGCTGGCGCAGATCCTCGCCACCGCGCTGATGCTGATGGCCATGAACCAGCGCTCGTTCGTGGTGACGACGGCCTACCTCAAGACCGAGGCGATCCAGACCGCGGTGTTCGGCTTCGTGTTTCTGTCCGATCATCTCACAACGTTGAAAGTCGCGGCGATCGTGATCGCGACCGCCGGCGTGGTGATCACTGCGCTGCGCCCGGGCGGCGCGCGCGGCTTCGGCGACCTGAAGCCGACGGCGCTCGGCCTCGTGGCGGCAGCGTTCTTCGCGCTGTCGGCGGTGGGCTATCGTGGCGCGATTCTCAACGTTCCCGGCGTCTCATTCGCCACCGCCGCGAGTCTCACGCTGGTCGCCACGCTGCTGATGCAGAGCATCGTGCTCTCGGTGTGGCTGATCGCGCGCTCGCCCGGCACCATGACGGCGATCTTCCGGCTGTGGCGGCCGTCGATGATGGCGGGCTTCATGGGAGCCTTCGCCTCGCTGTTCTGGTTTTTCGCCTTCGCGCTGACGGCGGCCGCCAATGTGCGCACCCTGGCGCTGGTGGAGGTGCTGTTCGCGCAGATCGCCGCGTATTACACGATGAAGCAGCGCATCTCGCCGCGCGAACTGTCGGGCATCGCCCTGATCCTGATCGGGGTGGCGATGCTGGTGGCGGGCTGAACTATCGCTTGATCGTCAGCGCCGCGAACGCCGTCGACAGCAGCGCCCATGTCAGCCACGAGCCGGACGATGATGATAGCGCTTCCGGACTCACGGCCCGCGCCCCGCTTCAATTGCGGTCGTCGGGCAAGACCGGCAGGGGCGCGACCTCGACGCCTTCCTCGATCAGCGCGCGGGCTTCCTCGGCGGTGGCCTCGCCGTAGATGGCGCGGTGCTCGGCGTCGCCATAGTGAATCTTGCGAGCTTCGTCGGGGAATTTGGTGCCGACATTGTCGGCGTTCTTGATCACATGGTCGCGCAATTCGCGCAGCTTGGCGACCAGTTCGCGCTCCTGCGGCGCCATCACCAGCGAGGCCGGCGCGGCGTCTTCCGCCGGTGCGGCGACGGGCTCCGGCGCGGGCCGCGACTGGTCCTTGCGGGCGAGGCGCGGCGCCATGATCGCCTTCTCGACCTTGGTGGAGTCGCACACCGGGCAGGCGACCAGCCCACGCTTGCGCTGGCTGTCGTAGGCCGCCGAGCTCTGGAACCAGCTTTCGAAATCGTGGCCGCGCGCGCAGCGCAGCGCGTAGCGGATCATGCCGAACCCCGCACCAGATGCAGATGCTCAGGACCCGCCTTCGGGTCAGCCAGGCTGAAGCGGCGGCCGTGCTGCAACGAGGGGATGTTGCGGCGGACGGTCTGCACCTTGGCCGGATCGATCTTGGCCAGCACCACGCCGGGCTCGACGCCGGCTTCGGCGAGAATCTCGCCCCATGGATCGATGATCAGCGAGTGGCCGTAGGTCTCGCGCTTGTTCTCGTGGGTGCCGCCCTGCGCCGCGGCGAAAATGAAGCAGCCGTTCTCGATGGCGCGCGCGCGCAGCAAAGTGTGCCAGTGCGCCTCGCCGGTCCTGCGGGTGAAGGCGGCGGGCACCGAGATGAAGGTGGCGCCGGCTTCCGCCAGCGCCCGGTACAGCGCCGGAAAGCGCACGTCGTAGCAGATGGTGAGGCCGAGGCGGCCCCACGGCAGGTCGGTGATCACCGCGGTTTCGCCGGCCTGGTAGTTCGCCGATTCGCGGTAGCTCTCGCCGCCTTCGAGATCGATGTCGAACATGTCGAT
>JAFKES010000220.1 GCA_017308495.1 Afipia sp. | reverse complement strand
ATCGAACCACCGACACTGCGATTTTCAGTCGCATGCTCTACCAACTGAGCTACCTGGGCGTCGCCCCGGACGCTGTCCGGGTGCGCGCCGGTTTATAGTGAGCGCGGGGGGCGCTGTCCAGCCACCCCGCGATTTTCCCCAGCGCCGCCGTGGGGAGCCGGAATCGTCCCGGATTCAACGGCTTGCGGCCGCCGAAACGCAAAGGCCCGACTACCCCCCGCTCAGGCGCTGCGCGACGATGGATCGATGCGGTCCCGCGCCAAGGGTACACGACCCCGCCTCTCAGGCCGGCCCATCCATATCGTCGTCATCGTCGCTGGCGCGCGCCGGAATGGCGTAGGACCCCGACAGCCAGCGGTTGAGATCGACCGCGCGGCAGCGCTCCGAGCAGAACGGCCGCGACGCCGCAACCGACGGCTTGCCGCAAATCGGGCAGGGTTTCGCCGGCGGCGCGCCGTGGGCGCCGTCAGCCGGCATCGAGCCAGCCATCGCGGATCGGATAGCCCTCGCCGCCGAGGAGCGCCGTGGTTTCGGTCAGAGGCAAGCCGACCACATTGGTGTAGGAGCCGACCAGCTTGACCACGAACGCGCCGGCGATGCCCTGCACCGCATAGCCGCCGGCCTTGCCGCGCCATTCGCCGGAGGCGAGATAGGCCGCGATATCCTCCTCGGTCAGCCGCCGGAACCGCACCCGCGTTTCCACCAGCCGCTGGCGGAAGTTTCCCCTGGGGGTGACGAGGCAGATCGCGGTGTAGACGCGATGGTTGCGGCCGGACAGAAGGCGCAGGCACTGCGACGCCTCGTCCACCAGTTCGGCCTTGGGCAGGATGCGGCGGCCGACCGCGACCACGGTGTCGGCGGCGAGAATGAAGGCGCCGCGCAGGTCGTCGTCGAGCTGCACCGAAGCGAGGGCGGCGTCGGCCTTGGCGCGGGCCAGCCGGTTGGCGCAGGCGCGCGGCAGTTCGCCCCGCTTCGGCGTCTCGTCGACGTCGGCGGGGCGCAGCGCCTCGGGCGCGATGCCGGCCTGATTGAGCAGGGCCAGGCGGCGGGGCGAGCCGGAGGCGAGAACGAACTTGGGACGGCCGAGCATGCGGGAGACGCCGATTCCAGTGTGGGACAATGGCCGCGGAAACTATCCGAAGGCCGCAGCCGGGACAACCACGGCGGCGACGGGACCGCGCCGCCTATTCGTTGCGGATGGCGACGGGGGCGAAGCGCTCGCGGATGCGCTGACGCAGGCTGTCACGCACATGGCGGTAGGCATCGAGCTGCAACTCGCGCCGGCCTTCGACGCCGACCGGATCGGGCGTCGGCCAGTATTCGACCTCGGTGGCCGAGGTCGCCGTCAGTTCCAGCGCCTTGTGATGCGCTTCCGGCGACAGCGTGACGATCAGATCGAAATTGAGGCCCTCGCGGTCTTCCAGGTCGGTCACGGTCCATGGCCTGTGCCCGGAAATATCGAGGCCGATCTCTTTCATCACCGCGACAGCGAACGGATCGAGATCGGCCCTGCTGACGCCCGCCGACTGCACGTAGAGGCCGCGCGGCACCAGATGGCGCAACAGCGCCGCCGCCGTGGGCGAGCGGACGCTGTTCTGTCCGCACATGAAGAGCACGGCCTGCGGCGACCGCGCTGTCGCCGGCTCACTGCGCCCACCCGCCGGCGTCATGTCCCGGCCCCCTCGCCCTTCCAGTGCAGCACGGAGATCAGGGTGAACAGGCGGCGCGCGGTTTCGAAATCGATGCGGACCTTGCCGTTGAGCCGCTCCATCAGCGTGCGCGATCCCTCGTCGTGAACGCCGCGACGGCCCATGTCGATGGCCTCGATCTTGTCCGGCGTCGCGGTACGGATCGCCTGGTAATAGCTGTCGCAGATCATGAAGTAGTCCTTCACGATCCGCCGGAACGGCGTCAGCGACAACAGGTGCACGACGCAGGGCGCGCCGTCCTCGCGCCGGATGTCGAACATCAGCCGGTTGCCGGTGATGCCGATATGCAGCGTGAACGGCCCGGTGAAATCGCCCTCGGGCACGAAAAGGTTCTGTTCCAGCAGATCGTAGATGGCGATGGCGCGCTCGTGCTCGATATCCGGCCCCGAGCGCCCGATCGAGGCTTCGTCGAGGGTGACCGCGACGACGCGACTTCCGGGATCGGCGGGGGACGCGGGTGCGGTCATGGCAGGTTGAGCCGCAAGCTGACCGAGCGCGCATGGGCGTCGAGCCCCTCGGCCTTTCCGAGCGTGATCGCGGCGGGACCGAGCGCACGCAACTGGTCCGGTCCGCATTTGAGCAGCGAGGTGCGCTTCATGAAATCGAGCACGCCGAGGCCGGAGGAGAATCGCGCCGAGCGCGCGGTAGGCAGCACGTGGTTCGATCCGCCGACATAGTCGCCGATCGCCTCCGGTGTGTGCGGGCCCAGGAACAGCGCGCCGGCATTGCGAATCTTAACCGCCAGCGCCTCCGGATCAGCGGTCATGATCTCGAGGTGCTCGGCGGCGATACGATCGGCGAGCCGCGCTGCCTCATCCAGCGACGCGACGCGGATGATCGCACCGAATTCATTCCACGACGCGCGCGCAATGGTCTCGCGCGGCAGCGTGGTCAATTGCGCTTCCACCGCGCGCGCCACCGCCTCGGCGAGGTCGTCGTCGTCGGTG
This sequence comes from Afipia sp., assembly GCA_017308495.1. Lineage (GTDB taxonomy): Bacteria > Pseudomonadota > Alphaproteobacteria > Rhizobiales > Xanthobacteraceae > Afipia. Next base: position 4,058 of record JAFKES010000220.1, on the reverse strand, counting down.
ATCAGGATCGACTGCGAATCCTCGCCATGCTCGGCCTGGGCCAGAAGATCGGCGGCGATCCAGTCGGCATTGCCGGTCCCGTCGGCGATCACCAGCACCTCGGAGGGGCCGGCGATCATGTCGATGCCGACCTTGCCGAACACCAGCCGCTTGGCGGCGGCGACATAGGCATTGCCGGGACCGACGATCTTGGCGACCGGCGCGATGGTCGCGGTGCCATAGGCCAGGGCCGCCACCGCCTGCGCGCCGCCGACCCGGTAGATCTCCGAGACGCCGGCGAGCCGCGCCGCCGCCAGCACCAGAGGGTTGAGGATCTTGCCGTCCGGCGTCGGCACCACCATCACCACCCGTGGCACGCCGGCCACCACGGCCGGCACCACGTTCATCAGCACCGACGACGGATAGGCGGCGGTGCCGCCCGGCACATACAGGCCGACCGCCTCGACCGCGCTCCAGCGCCAGCCGAGTTCGACGCCCTGCGCGTCGGTGAACCGCTCGTCTTTCGGCATCTGCCGCCGGTGGAATACTTCGATCCGGTCGCGCGCGAAGGCCAGCGCGTCGAGGGTCGCGGCGTCGCAGGCTGCGACGGCGGCATCGATCTCGGCCGGGGTGAAGCGCAGACCGCCGGCATCGACGGCAAAGCGGTCGAACTTGCGCGTCGCCTCGATAACGGCGGCATCGCCGCGCAGACGCACGTCATTGATGATGGCGCGCACCACGGCCTCGACATCGGCGGATGCTTCCCGTTTCATGTCGAGGAAGGCACCGAAGCGCTGGTCGAAATCGGCGTCGCGGGTAGAAAGGCGGATCGGCATTCAAAGGTCCGGCAGGCTGGCGCGGCCAAGCGCGCGCGTGATCAGTGTTGGCGATGCTGGTCAGTGGCGCGAGGCCAGATCGTGGTCAACCCTTAGCATCCCTGCGCACGGACCGCGAGCGGCCACGCCGCCAAAACCGTGCTAGATGTCCGCATCCGCCGATAGATCGCCAACCGGTGGCGCGGCCGCGACGTCGGTGTGATCGGACGCGAGATCGGCCAGTTCGCATTCGAGACACTCGACCTCGAGGCGCAGCATGCCGCCATCGGAAAACAGCAGCAGCACGCTGCCGCCGGGCGCCTGCGCCGGATGGAATTCGATGCCGAGCAGGGTCAGCGCCCGGTCCGGCGCGGCGATATCGATGCCACGCGAGCGGCAGGCCAGTACCCGATCGAATCGCAGCGCCGAGATCAGGCGGCGCGGCGCGGCGTCGCCGCTGAGCAACTGCTCGCAATCCGGCCGCCGCATGCCGATGACCAGGCGCTTCTCGCCCTCACGCCACAGGATGTCAGCGGCGGCCACCGCGGCGTCCTGCACATGGGCGGACACGACCGCGAGGTCGTCTTCGTCGAGGGCGATCAATTTACGCTGGGACATCCGGCCTCCGCAGCCCTAGCCGCTGATACGCTCGATGGTGGCGCCGCAGGCCGACAGTTTTTCCTCGAGCCGCTCGAAGCCGCGGTCGAGATGATAGACGCGGTTGACGAGGGTCTCGCCCTCCGCCGCCAGCGCCGCGATCACCAGCGACACCGAGGCGCGCAGATCAGTGGCCATCACCGGCGCGCCGCGCAATTTGGCGACGCCCTCGATGGTCGCGGTCTCGCCGTCGAGATGGATGTGCGCGCCGAAGCGCGCCAGCTCCTGCACATGCATGAAGCGGTTCTCGAAGATCGTCTCGGTGATGTGGGACGCCCCCTTGGCGCGGGTCATCAGCGCCATGAGCTGGGCCTGCAGATCGGTCGGAAAGCCGGGGAACGGCGCGGTGGTGACGTTGACCGGGGACAGCCCCGCGCCGTTGCGCGCCACGCGGATGCCGTCGTTGTTCGGCGTGACGGTGGCGCCCGCCTCCGTCAGCACGTCGAGCGCCGCCTGCAATAGTTCGGGCCGCGCGCCCGAGAGCTGGACGTCGCCGCCGGTCATGGCCACCGCCATGGCGTAGGTGCCGGTCTCGATCCGGTCCGGCAGCACCGTGTGGCGCGCGCCGTGCAGCTTGGCCACGCCCTCGATGACGATACGCGGGGTGCCGGCGCCGGTGACCTTCGCGCCCATCTTGTTGAGGCAGTCGGCAACGTCGACGATCTCCGGCTCGCAGGCCGCGTTGGTGATCACGGTGGTGCCCTTGGCCAGCGTCGCCGCCATCATCGCCACATGGGTGCCGCTGACGGTCACCTTGGGGAAATCGATCGCGGCCCCGGTCAGGCCGCCGGGGGCCTTGGCGATGACATAGCCGCCGTCGATCTGGATGTCCGCGCCGAGCTTTTCCAGCGCCATGATCAGCAGATCGACCGGCCTCGTGCCGATGGCGCAGCCGCCGGGCAGCGACACCTTGGCCTGGTGCATCCGCGCCAGCAGCGGCGCGATCACCCAGAAGCTCGCGCGCATGGTCGAGACCAGTTCATACGGCGCGGTGGTATCGACGATATGGGCCGCGGAGATGTGCAGGGTCTGGCCCTGATACTCGTGGTCGCCCGGCCGCTTGCCCGCCGACATGATGTCGATGCCGTGATTGCCGAGGATGCGCTGGACCTGCGCCACGTCGGCGAGCCGCGGCACGTTGTCGAGGATCAGCGTCTCGTCGGTCAGCAGGCTGGCGATCATCAGCGGCAGGGCGGCGTTCTTCGCGCCGGAAATCGGAATCGTGCCGTGGAGTTCGTTGCCGCCGACGATGCGAATGCGATCCATGCCCAAACCTGCCCTGTTGCGGATGAAATGGCTTTTAGCGTGTTTCTGCGGGGGTGGAAACCGCGCGCGGGAGGCGCGGGAAGCCTGCATTTGCGCTTCATTAAGGCAAAAATCGCTGGAATTGTGTCCGCTACCCCCGGAAAGCCGCCGCAGCAGACCATGACGGCGCTAGGCCGCGCCACCCTCGGGATCGGCGCACCCGTCCGCGGCGGCCTCGCCGTCCCGGGCACGGGCGTCGTCCTGCGGGGTGACGATGGTCATGCCGGCGCGGCCGCGCGCCTGCGCCTTGCGCTTCTTGAGGTTGTCGCGCAGGGCCGATTTGAGCCGCTGCGCGCGCGCATCCCTCACGCCGCCCTTGGTCCTGCCGGGTTCGTCGCTCATCGCCCGCCTGTTTCCAATATCCAAATCGGTGGCATCGTCGCAACCACGCACTAGGATGTCATACAGCATTGCGCCGCACGGAAGGAGACGACCATGAGCGATGACCTGCAGACCCTGTCGCCGCCGGTGCGGCAAGCCCTGGCGACATGGCACCATTTCGTCGACACCCGGCGGGTGGCGGTGCTGGAGCCGCTGTTCGCCGAAACCGCCGTGTTCCGCTCGCCCTTCGTCCACCGGCCGATCGTCGGCCGCGCCGGCTGCCTGCTGGTACTCGGCGCGGTGGTGCAGGTGTTCGAGAACTTCCGCTACCACCGCATCTTCACGGCAGGCAGCCATGACGTCGGGCTGGAATTCAGCGCCAAAATCGGCGATCTCGACCTCAAGGGCATCGATCTGGTGGCATTCGACGCCGATGGCCTGATCGTCGACTTCGAGGTCATGGTCCGCCCGATCAAGGCCCTGCAGGCGCTGGGCGCGAAGATGGGCGAGCGGATCGGCCCGCAACTGGCCGCCTACAAGGCCGCCGCGCCGGCTTGAGTTCCCCGGCGAACGCAGGCCCGGGGCGCGTGCCGGGGGCGCAGGTCCGGGGCCATATCCGGGGCACGCGGGACCTCTGCGCGCCTGCACTTCCGCGCTTGCACTGCGGGAAGCCTTGTGGCAAGGATCGCCCGCCGTAACGGGCATTGTCCCGATTCACGCATTGTCATTATAGCCGTCATCATAATAACAATGCGCTTTCGGCGTTCCTGGCGTTTCGCTGCCGTAGCTCAGTGGTAGAGCACTCCATTGGTAATGGAGAGGTCGACAGTTCAATCCTGTCTGGCAGCACCAGCCATTCTTTCGAAAGACCGTTTCGGACCATCGAGCGCACGCGGGCCTTCCGCGGCCCGGATGCGCGCGCGGGCCTCAGATTGACTCTTCCCGGCCTCCATGCTCCCTGCTTCGGCCTGCCGCATTCAA
>JAFKES010000073.1 GCA_017308495.1 Afipia sp. | reverse complement strand
GCGGCGTCCGGCGGCGCGCGGATGCAGGAAGGCATCCTGTCGCTGATGCAGATGCCGCGCACCACCGTGGCGATCCAGATGTTGCGCGAGGCACGTCAGCCCTACATCGTGGTGCTGACCAATCCCACCACCGGCGGCGTCACCGCGTCTTACGCCATGCTCGGCGACGTGCAGATCGCCGAGCCCGGCGCGCTGATCGGTTTCGCTGGCGCGCGCGTCATCGAGCAGACCATCCGCGAGAAACTGCCGGACGGTTTCCAGCGTGCGGAATATCTGAAAGAGCACGGCATGGTGGACATGGTGGTGCATCGCCACGAGCTGCGTCCGACGCTAGCGCGGCTGTGCCGTCTGCTCACCAAGGCGCCGCCGGCCGAAGCGGCGGCCTCGCCGGTGACGTCCCCCGTCGATCTTCCTGAGGCGGCGTCTCCGGCGTGACGGTGCCCGCGGCCAAAACTCCGTCGCCGTCCTACAGCGACATTCTTGCGCGTCTGGCATCGCTGCATCCCAAGCGCATCGATCTCACGCTCGACCGCGTGCGCCGCGTGCTCGATCGTCTCGGTCATCCCGAGGCCCGCATTCCGCCGGTGATCCATGTCGCGGGCACCAATGGCAAGGGGTCGACGGTGGCGTTTCTGCGCGCCATTCTGGAGGCGGCGGGTCTGCGTGCGCATGTCTACACCTCGCCGCATCTGGTGCGCTTCAACGAGCGCTTCCGTCTCGGCTGCTCCGGCGGCGGCGTGCTGGTCTGCGACGAAGAACTGCGCGCGGCGCTCGATCGCTGCGAGCGCGTCAATGCCGGCGAGCCGATCACGATTTTCGAGATCGAGACCGCCGCGGCGTTCTGCCTGTTCGCCGATCACGCGGCGGATGTCACGCTGCTGGAGGTCGGTCTCGGCGGCCGGCTCGACGCCACCAATGTGATCGAGGCGCCGCTCGCCAGCGTCATATCTCCGGTCGGCATGGACCATATGGAATTCCTCGGCGATACGCTGGCGAAGATCGCGACCGAGAAGGCCGGCATCATCAAGCGCGGCGTGCCGGTGGTCTGCGCCGCGCAGCCGCCGGAGGCCGAGGCCGCGATCGAACAGGTGGCCGCACATACGCGCGCGCCGCTGCACGCGGCGATGCAGGACTGGCACGTCACTGTCGAGAACGGCCGGCTGGTCTATTCGGACGAGCGCGGCCTGCTCGATCTGCCGGCGCCGCGCCTGTTCGGGCGGCACCAGTTCGACAATGCCGGCCTCGCCATCGCCACGCTGCGCGCCATTCCTTCATTGCGGATCGAAGCGGCAGCGTTTGAGCAGGGCATCGCTCGCGCCGAGTGGCCGGCGCGGATGCAGCGGCTGCCGGCGGGCCCGCTGGTCGCCGCCGCGCCGAAGGACGCGGAAGTGTGGCTCGATGGCGGTCACAATCCCGATGGCGGCCGCATCATCGCCGCCGCGCTCGGGGATCTGGAAGAACGCGTGCCGCGGCCGCTGGTGGTGATCGCCGGCATGATGGGCAACAAGGACGCGCGCGGATTTCTCGCCAATTTCGCCGGGCAGACCCGCCACATCATCGCGGTGGCGATTCCGGATCAGGACAACGCCATGCAGCCCTCTGTGCTGGCCGACGCCGCGCGCGCGCTGGACATGCGGGTCGAGACGGCGGCCGGCGTCGAGGCGGCGCTGCGCCGGATCGCGACTCTGGCCTATGACGTTCCGCCGCGCATCCTCATCACCGGCTCGCTTTATCTGGCCGGCCATGTGCTCGCCGAAAACGGCACGCTGCCGGTGTAATCCCACAGTCTTCACCTCTCCCCGCGTGCGGGGAGAGGGAGCGACCGCTCCAAACAAAAACGGCCGGTGATTTCACCGGCCGTTTCGTATTCGCATTCAAACCAGATCACACCGCGGCGCTGATCCACTGCTGCAGCTTGGCCTTGGGCGCTGCGCCGACCTGGCGCGAGGCCATCTCGCCGCCCTTGAAGATCATCAGGGTCGGGATCGACATCACGCCGTATTTCGACGCCGTCTTCGGGCTCTCGTCGACGTTGAGCTTGACGATCTTGACCTTGTCGCCCATCGCGCCGGCGATTTCGTCGAGGGCCGGGGCGATCATGCGGCACGGGCCGCACCATTCCGCCCAGAAATCCACCACCACCGGGCCGGTGGCATTCAATACTTCCTTTTCGAAATCGCTGTCCGAAACCTTGCCCACGCTCATGTCGTTTTGCCTCGCTGGATGCCTGGCGCGCCAACCAAAGGAATCGCGCGCGAAAACGTGACCTCAACCTAGGAACGCGCCTGTGCGGGGTCAAGGCCGCCGGCGGCGCTGCAGGGTCGGGGGTCGCCTTCCGTCCTGGCTGGAAAGTCGCTTGGTTCCAAGGGGTTGTGGCAAGCCGGACCAGCCGGAAAGGTTCAGGCGAGGAGCGATTGCAGCTCTGCGTCCAGCGCGGAGGCGGGAATCTCCATCCACGCGGCGGTCTCGGTCCACAACAGTGCGCAGCGGACCGTGCGGGACGGGTAGAGCCGCTGCAGCACGCTGCGATAGAGCGCGAGCTGATGCAGATAGGCGCGGGGTGCTTCGGCGGCGGTGCGCGGCGGGGCATGGCCGGTCTTGTAATCGACGATCAGCACCTCCTCCGGCGTCACCACCAGCCGGTCGATCTGGCCGGACACCAGCGCGGGCGACCGGTCCTGACGCGCCACCCGCCCGACGATCGAGACTTCCGCGCGGCTTCCCTGCGCGAACAGCGGCGCGAAATCCGGCGTTGCCAGCAGCGCCAGCACCTGCTGCGCCAGCGCTTCGCGGGCGTCGTCGTCGAACCAGATCCCGGCGTGGCGTTCGAGGTAGTCGCGCGCCGCGCGTGGGCGAAGCTCAGGCGCGACATCCGGCAGCGATTGCAGCAGGCGATGGATAAAGGTGCCGCGCTTCAGCGCGCGCTCGCGGGCGATGCGCGCCTCGTCGGTGGCCGCGGCGCGGCCGTCGTCCTCAACGTCCGCGGCGTCGGAGGGGCGCAGCACCTGTTCCGCCCTGTCGTCGCGCGGGGCCGGCGTGGCAAGCCATGCCGGCGTGTCCGTCGCCGCCAATGTCGGTTGTGCCGTGGCGGTCGGCGCAGACGGCTCGGTTTCTCCGCTCCGTGAAAAGCGGGTGACCGTTCCATGGGTTGTCTCAAGGACATCCTGTTGCAGGCCGGATGCCAGCAGGCCCCTTCCGATCAGGTCGTACCAGGATTGCGGCCGCACCGCCTTGACGTTGCCGGGCAGCACGCCGCCGACGATCAGGCGATCGGCGGCGCGTGTCATCGCCACATAAAGCAGGCGGCGATATTCGTCTTCGGCCTCGTCCTTCATGGCGGCGCGGGCGGCTGCCACCGGGGCGAGATCGTCGGCCTTGCGGCCGGCCCACAGCACCACGCCGGGCGCATGTGGTGCGGCATTGCCCTGCGGCAGCCGGATCAGGCTGAGGCGCTGGGAATCCGAGGGCGAGGTGGTGGTGTCGATGAGGAACACCACCGAGGCTTCCAGCCCCTTGGCGCCGTGCACGGTCATCACCCGCACCTCGTCGCGGGCGATCTCCATGTCGCGCTTCACCTCGGTGTCGGCGGCGCGCAGCCATGCCATGAAACCCTGCAGCGAGGCCGGCGCCTTCTGCTCATAGCTCAATGCCAGTTCGAGGAATTCATCGAGGGCGTCGTTGGCCTCAAGGCCGAGCCGCGCCAGGATGCGCGCGCGGCCGCCGTCGCCGCCGAGCAGCCAGGCAAAGAAGGTGAAAGGGGGGTCGGCCGTCGCGCGTCGTTCGCAGATGACGAGGCGATTCAAGGCGATTGCGAACTTGTCGCGGGTGGCGGCGTGCGCTTCCAGCGCCTGGCGCAGCGTGCCGTCGCGCCCCGGTGCGAGAACGAGAAGATCGTCGTCGTCGAAGCCGAACAGCGGGCTCTTGAGCGCCACCGCCAGCGCGAGGTCGTCGCGGGGCAGCAGCAGCGCGTCGGCGAGATTCATCAGGTCGATGACCGCGATGTGCTCGGTGAGTTTGAGGCGATCCGCGCCGGCGACCGGAATGTCGGCATGCTTCAGCGCCTGGATGACGGCGTTGAACGCCTTGCCGCGCCGTCGCACGAGGATCAGCACATCGCCAAAGCGCAGCGGACGGCGGTTGCCGCTTGGGCCCGTCAAGGTGCCGGCGGCGATCAGCGTGCGGATTTCGTCCCGCACCCGTTGGGCAAGCCGCACCTCCGGGCTGGTCTCGGCCACCGCGTCGAACGCCGCCTGCCATCCGGCCGTCTCCGGTCGCGCGGCGGGCTCTTCCAGCTCCCACAGATCGACCAGCGCCGGGGCTGCGTCACCGAGCGCGTTGTGCACAGGGTAGCTGTTCTCGACGGCGTGGATGCTCTTGTAGATCGCGGGATCGCGGAACACGTGATCGACCGATTGCAGGATGGCCACGCCCGAGCGGAACGAATGCTGGAACGAGACCCTCGCGAAGTGCAGTTGCGTTTCGCGGAAGCGCGCTTCCATCTCGCGGCGTCGGATGTCGAATTCGCGCGGCGCGGCGCCCTGAAACGAGAAGATCGACTGCTTCTCGTCGCCGACGGCGAAGATAGTGCGCTTGACGCCGTCGCGCGCGCCGGCGCCGGCGGTGAATTCCGCAGTCAGTTGCGCGATGATGTCCCACTGGCGCGGGCTCGTGTCCTGCGCTTCGTCGATCAGCACATGGTCGATGCCGCGGTCGAGCTTGAAGTGCACCCAGCCCGCGGAGACATTGGTCAGGAGGTCATGGGTCTTCGCGATCAGGTCGTCGTAATCGAGCAGGCCGCGTTCCTGCTTCTGGCGCCGGTAGCGCGCGGCGACGCCATTGGCGATCACCACCAGCGCATGAGTGCGGTCGCGTTGCAGGACGGCGCGCCGACGCTCGATCAGCGCGATGACGCGATCCTTTTCCCGTTCGATGATCTGGGCGAAACCCGGATGGGCGTCGCGGATCGCCTTGGTCGCCAGCGTTTTGCGCGGTTCGAGCTTGTCGGTCAGAAACACGGAGAGATACCTGTCGACCTGCGCCGCGCCGGTGAGCGCCGATGCCGCATGCAGTCGGTTGGCCTGCTCGGTGTCGGTCTTGCCCCCGGTGGCGAATGTCGCCGCCGCCGCCGGCCATTCGCCGCGCGGCAGGTTCGGGCCGTCGACGATGGCGCGCTCGATGTCCGCGAGGCGCTCGTCGGGGTCGATGCCGAGCGCGCGGGCCACCTGCGCCATCGCCGCTTCGACGCTGCCGGCGCTGTCGGTCCACGCCATGAAATGATCGCGGCTGAGGCAGGCTTCGCGCACCACGTCGCGGAAGGTCACGTCGGCGGCGGTGGCCATCGCGGTGTCGAGGGCACGGCCGGTGGCACTGTCCGGGTCTGCGGCGGCTTCCAGCAGCACGCCGAGACTGGCGCGCTCCATCATGTCGTTCTGGTCGCGGTCGTCGAGCACGGCGAAATGCGCCGGCACGTTGGCCTCGAACGGGAACTGCTGCAGCAGCCGGGTGCACAACGCATGAATGGTCTGCACCTTCAGGCCGCCCGGCGTCTCCAGCGCCGCGGCGAATAGCTTGCGCGCCCGCATCCGCGTCGTCGTCGACGGCTTCGTCGCGCCGACCTCGCGGAGCGCGGCGTCCAGTTCGTCATCGGGCAGCCGCACCCAGCGGCCAAGGGTGGCGAACACGCGCTGCGCCATGTTGGCGGCCGCCGCCTTGGTGAAAGTGATACAGAGAATTTTCTCCGGCTTCACGTCGTCGAGCAGCAGCCGGATCACCCGGCTCACCAGCACATGGGTCTTGCCGGAGCCGGCATTGGCCGCCACGAAAGCCGACACCTCGGGGTCTGAGGCGCGACTCTGCAGCGCGATGACGGTTGCGGGAATGTCCTTGCGCGGCGCGCTCATTCGTCGCTCCCGCTGTTGCCCCCGCCGGCCGACCATTCCCTGATGCGGGCGAGATCGTCATAGGCGCCGTAACGGTTGGTCCACATGGTCAGCACCACCGAGCGATACGGCTCGTCCGCATTGTCGTAGCGGCGGATCAGCGCGGTCAGTTCGCGCAGCGCATCGTCGGCGGCCTCATCGGGCAATTGCGGCGGATCGCTGCGGCCGGCGCGGAGGTCGAGCACGCGCTCCTCGCCGGCCGGACTGTTGCCGCTGAGCCGGACATAGACGAGTTCGCTCACCGTCGCGCCGGCGGGAATGTCCGGAAAGCCGCCGCCGCGCAGGATCGCGGCTTCCAGCGTCAGTTGCGGCGACAGGCCAAGATAGACCTGCTTGCCGCTCGGCGGCTGGCCGGTCTTGTAATCGAGCAGAGCGAAGGTGCGGTCAGTGCGATGCTCGATGCGGTCGGCGCGGGCGGTGAGGGTGAAGACGCGGCCCTCGGGCAGCGCGATCTTCATTTCGCCGCGGACCTCACTGTCGATGCGCGCGACGTTGAGTCGCCGCTGGTCCTCCCATCCGGCGAACCACGACGCGATGCGCAGGAAGCGCGGCCACCACAGCGCGCGCGCCTCGGGACGCTCCATCAGGGGCGCGAAGCAGGTTTCTCCGATGGCGCGCAGCGTCTGCGCCGGATCGTCCGGCAGGCGCGCGGGAAATGCGGTGGTGAAGGCGCTGAGCGCGGCATGGATCGCCGAGCCGCGATCCGCCGCCGTGGGCGGCATGTCCACCGGATCGAGCGCAACGAGGCCGAGGATGCGCCGGGCGTAGATCGTATAGGGATCGCGCAGCCAGTCCTCGATCTCGGTGACCGACATTCGCGTTGGCCGCAGCGCCAGCGCCGGCTTCGGCATCGGCTGCGGCGCGGGGATAACCTGCGTGGGTTGGTCGCAGGCGTCGGCCCAGCGCACAAACGCCGCGCCGCGCGCCGTCGCCTGCGCCCACAGATCGTTGCCGGCGACGGCCTTAAGGCGGTGCAGGAAGCGCGAGGCCACTGCCGGCGCGCCGCCGGCTTTCGCTGCCCGCGACAGGATCAGGTCCTTGGCGCCCAGCAACTGGGCGAAGTCGTGGGCCGAGAGGCCGATGCGCCGCTCGGGTAGCTCGAGGCCGAGCTGGTGGCGCATCGGCCGGCTCAGCCACGGATCAGTGCGCGGTGCGGGCGGCCACACGCCTTCGATCAGGCCGCCGAGAATGACGCGATCGCTTTCGGTCAGGCGCGCTTCGAGCGGACCATAGATGCGCAGATGCGCCGCGCTGTTCTGAGGCCGCCGCACGGTGCGGTCGGCGAAGGCGGTGCGGAACACGTCCGGATAATCGCCGAGCCGGGCCGTGAGGCCGGAGGGGGCGGGATGATAGGGCGCAGCATCGTTGCGGATCGCATCGGCGTCGTTCGCGCCGAAAAGATCGTCGAAGCTGCGCACCAGTTCGCGGCCGCCGTCGGCCTGAAACAGCGCCAGCGCCTGGCGGTCGTCGCGCGCCAGCGCCTCGATGGCATCGTAGTGCCGCGCGGCCAATTCCGTCACGTCGTGCGGCTTGCTGCCGTGCAGGTGCTCTAGCGGCGCGAGCGCCTGCGCCAGCGCGACGATCAGCGCCCGCACATCGTCGAGTGCGGCATCGTCCAGCCGCGCGCGCGGCTCCGAGCCGTGGATGGCGGAGGGCTCTTGCCGTTTCAGCTTGTCGAGTTCGGCGCGGACGCGGTCGAATTCGCGGCGCAAGCCGGCGCAGCCGGGCGGCGGCCGCGGGCCGCGCAGCAGCGCCAGCTCAACATCGGCGATCGCGGCGGACCACCCGTCCTGGGCGCGGCCGAGCCGGAACAGCGGATGCTTGAGCAGCGCCAGCAGCGTCGGCGGGGCCAGTTCATCGGCGACGGTTTCCGCGGTGAGCCGCGCGAACAGCCCGGCTGGAGTGTCCATCAGCGAAACGCCGCCGGAATCGTCGACCACCAAGCCCCAGCGGTCGAGCGACGCCATCACCCGCCGCGCCAGCACACGGTCGGGCGTCACCAGCGCGGCTGTGATGCCGCGCTCGCGGGCCTCGCGCATGGCGACCGCGATGGCGAGCGCTTCCGCTTCCGGATTGGCGGCTTCGATCACCGCGAGATCCGTCATCGCCGCGGCGATGCGCGAGGCAACCTCCGGCTTGTCGAGTTCGGTGTGCCATTGCGCGCTGGCACTGGCGGGGCGCATCGCTTCGGAGGCAAGCACTTCGCGGCCATGGGGCGCGGGCTCTGCCAGTGCGATCACCTCGTCGCGGGTGATGTCGAACACGCGCGTCAGCAAGTGATGCAGTGCGAATTGCGGATGGCTCCAGGTCGGCGGCGGCGTCGCGGGATCGCCATCGCTGACATCGCCGATGGAATTCCAGGCGGCGGCGTCGAGATGGGTGTCGAGGCCCGGCAGCACCACTGCGCCGTTCGGTATCGTGGCGATGGCGCGCAGCAGTTTCGCGGTGGCGGGCATCGAGCCGGTGGAGCCGGCCGCGATCACGGGGCCTCGGGTCATCGCGGTGAGGCGGGCAATTTCCGCGTCGATCAGGCGGTCGCGTCGCGTGGCCGGCTCGATGCGGTCGATCTCGGCGAGATAGGCGGGCCAGGTGTCGCGGGCGATCTTGAGGAATTTCAGCGTGTGCTGCCAGTGCACGTCGAGGTCGTCGGGCACGACGTCGTCGAGCGCGCTCCAGCCGACGCCGCGCGTCACCATGTCGTCCATCAGCCGCGCCAGATCGCCGGCCAGCGCCAGCGTCGAGGCGGGGCTGCCCACCACCAGCGAATCGGGCTGGTTGCGCGCCCAGGCGGCGACGAGGCGCGCCAGCGTCAGCCGGCGTGCGAGATCGTCGATGGGCGGCGGCAGGCGCAGCGCATCGGCGCCACCGAACGCGGCGGTGTCGGAAAATTCCAGTTCGTCCTCGTCGACGCTGCCCAGCGCCACGATGCGCGGCAGCAGCACGGCGTCGGTGCCGAGCACCTCGAGAAACACCTCGCGCGCCATGCGTCCGGCGCGGCGCGTCGGCAGATAGAGCGTGACGTCGGCGAGCCGCTCGGGATGTGCATGCGCGTCGAAACCCGGCACCAGCCGGCCGTCGGCGAGAGCCGCAATCACCGTGTGGAGAAACGGCGCAGAGGAGGGAACATTGAAAACGCGCATGAGCGATCCGATTCGCGATCGGTGTCATCATGGCATGGGGAGGACCGGCGAGGGGAGTCCTGCGGCCGGGAGCCGGATCGGCGCGTTACGCGGCGCTGGCGAGCAGCGCGGCCTCGGCGGCCTGCACCGCGTCGGGCGTGCCGACATGCATCCAGGTGCCGTCGAGCCGCAGGCCGAACAGGCGGCTCTGTTCGTTGGCGATGTCGAACATCCGGGTCAGGGAAAATTCTCCGGCCGGAGCATCCTTGAAGATCGCGGGCGAGAGGATCGCCGCGCCGGCATAGACGAACGGCACCACCTCATGCTCCTTGCGCCGGCGCAGGCTGCCATCGGTCAACATCGCGTAATCGCCGGAACCAGAATAGCCGATACTGTGCGCGGTGGGCGCCATCAGCAGCAGGATATCCATGCGCGCCGGATCGAAGGTGTCGGCGAGGCGCAGCAGATTGGGGCGCACGCCGTCGATCCACATGGTGTCGGCGTTGAGGTGATAGAACGGAGCATCGCCGAGCAGGGGCAGCGCCTTGACCACCCCACCGCCGGTGCCGAGCACCGTGTCGCGCTCGTCGGAGATCACCACGTGCGGTCGCGCGCGCCCCTCGACGTGCCGCACGATCTGGTCGGGCAGGTAGTGCACGTTGACCACCGCCGTCGCGACGTCGGCCTCGGCCAGACGGTCCAGCACATGGTCGAGCAGCGGCTTCCCGGCCACCGGCACCATCGGCTTGGGCATGGTGTCGGTCAGGGGCCGCATCCGCGTGCCGAGACCGGCGGCGAGAACCATGGCTGAAGTCGGTCGGATGGGCATCGGTGAGAATCTCGAAGTGTGCGCATGGAACCGGCCGAATCGGCGCGGTCGGGCGGATGGTTGACGCTGTAATCGCGGATTGTGACGGTGCGACGACTGAAGGTTGCGACCTGCAGCCGCGGCGCGCTCACGCCTCCACGATTGGGGAATTCCCGCTACGGCGGCCGCTGCGCTTCTTGCCGTCGTTCGGCTTGAGGAAGCCGGCGCCGATCTGATCGCCGTTCACCCAGGATAATTCGCAGCGGCGGTAGGCCAGTCCGGTGGACGACAGCAGCAGGAAGAATTCCTTGAGGTTGAGCCCCTCGACCGACCCCTCTACGGTCAGCTTGGCGCCGGTCTCGGATACGTCCTCCACCAGGCAGTTGCGACGCCAGGTGCCGTCGATGCCCATCATGCGAGCGGCGAAGCCGCGCTCGAACACGACGCGCTCGCCCTGTTGCCGTTCCGCCATGACCCCATCACTCCACGGGGCCGTGCATTCGCGCACGGCTGTCGCAGGGAGATTACGGCGGGTTCGGCTAACAACCGGTAAAAGTCAGCGGCGATCAGGCGGCCGGGGCCGGCATATGGGTTGCGCACCACTGTCGGTAGGCAGCGAGTCCGGGATGGGCGAGGGCGCGGTTGAGATAGGTCCACGCCCGGGGCTGGTGGCGCAGATAGTGCGGTTTTCCGTCACGCCGGTTGAGGCGGGCGAAGGTGCCGAGCAGGCGGGTGTTGCGCTGCGCCGACATGATCGCGTACTGCGCCACGAACGCGGCCGGATCAAACGCGGGGTCCGCGGTCTTCCGCGCCCGGGCGTAGCGCGCCAGCAGGGCGATTTCCACCGGCTCCGGCACGTCGATCCGCGCGTCCTGCAGCAGCGAGACCACGTCGTAGGCGGCGGGGCCCATCACCGTGTCCTGAAAATCGATCAGCCCGACCCGGGCAATGCCCAGGCGTTGCTCCAGCCAGATCAGGTTGGGCGAATGGAAATCGCGCAGCACCCAGGTGCGCGGCACGCCCGTCAGCCGTGCGAACAGGTCGCGCCACAGCCGCTCGAAATCGGCGCGCAGGGCATCGGTGACCGTGACGTTGCGGTCCGGCAGATACCATTCCAGCATCAGCCCGACTTCGATCGTCATGGCCTCATTGTCGAACGGCGGAACGGTGTAGTCGATCTGCGGCGCGAGCGGCAGCACCTCCGGCAGCGGCGCGTGATGCAGCGCCGCCAGCATGTCCACCGCCGCCTCGTAGCGCTCAACGATCGGGGCCGGCGGATCGCCGTCGATGAACACGGCGCGGCCGAGATCCTCGGTGATGAGGAAGCCCTCGTCGAGATCGGCGTGATAGATTTCCGGCGCGGAATAGCCGCGCTGGCGCAGGCCGTTGGCGATGGCGACGAACGGCTTGATGTCCTCGGCCAGATGCACCGCCGCGCTGTAGGATTGGCCGTTGTAGAGCGCGGGGCCGTCGGGGCGGCGCGGCGAATTCATCAGGATGGCGACGGCGTCGCCCTTGAACAGCCGCGCATAGGAGCGGGTGGAGGCGTCGCCCGGCATGCGCTGCCGTCTGGCGTCGATCTGGCCGGCGAGATCGAGGAACTGGCGCAGCGCGGCGAGCCGTTCGACCTTGGCGCGGGCCGCGCCGTAACCGGTAATCTCGGCCGCGCGGGCGGCGGAGCCCAGTGCCGGGCGATGGCTCAAGGTGATGGCGATGCGGTCCGCCGGCAATAACTCGGGCGCGCGCTCGGGCCACTCGATCAGCGTCACAGCGCGCTCGGGCAGCGGCGCAAGGCCGATCTCCTCCAGTTCGGAGGGATCGCCGATGCGATAGAGATCGGCGTGGAGAACGGCAAAGGGTGCCAGGTCGTAGTGCTGCGCCAGGGTGAAGGTCGGGCTCGGCACCTCGTAGTCGTCGTCCTGCGCCAGATAGCGGATCAGCGCCCGTGCGGCCGAGGTCTTGCCCGCGCCGAGGTCACCCGACAGCGCGATGACGTCGCCGGGGCCTAGCAGCAGCGCCAGATCGGCCATCAGGCCGGCGGTGGCGGCTTCGTTGGCGAGGGCGACGTGAAAGACGAAGGGTTCGCTCATTCGGCGGCGTTGCGGTGCGCGGTGTGGTCAGCCGGAAATTCGCAGGTGACGGTGGTGCCCTTGCCCACCGTCGAATCGACATGGACCCGGCCGCCATGCAGTTCGACGAAGGAGCGCACCAGCGACAGGCCGAGGCCGGCGCCGCGATGGCGTGAGCCGTTGGCGTGGCTTTCGAACCAGTCGAACACCTTGTCCTTGACGTCCGCGGGAATGCCGGGGCCGGTGTCGGATACCGAGAACACCACGCTGCCATTGGCGCGCCGCGCGCGCAGCTTGACCGTGCTGTTCGGCGGCGAGAAGCCGACGGCGTTGGCGAGCAGGTTGTAGAGCACCTGTACGATGCGGCGTTCGTCGGCGACGAAGGCGCCGATATCGGAATCGATGACGACGTCGAGGCGGATCTGGTCGCGCGCGAGGCGATCCTGAAGGCCGGCTGTCGCCTCCGCCACGGTCTTGCCGAGGTCCACCGGCCCGAGATTGAGCTTCATCGCGCCGGCGTCGATGGTGGCGAGATCGAGGATGTTGTTGCTGATCGCCAGCAGCGCGTCGGTGGAGGTGGTGATGTAGCCGAGATATTCGGCCTGCTTCGGCGTCATCGGCCCGGTGGACGGATCGCCGAGGAAATGCGCGAAGCCGATGATCGAGGTCAGCGGCGCGCGCAGTTCGTAGGACATGTGATGGACGAAATCGATCTTCATCTGGTCGGCGGCTTCAAGCGCCTCGTTGCGCTCGCGCAACGCCCGCTCCACGTTCACCGTGTCGGTGATGTCCTGGAAGGTCAGCATGGTCGCGCCGTCGGGCAGGGGCATGGTGGTGCAGTCGAGCACGCTGCCGTCGCGGCGCTCGAGCCGCAGCGGCACGGAATTGCGGTTGTCGATGGCGGTGATCGCCGCGCGCAGCGTTCGCCACGTGGTGTCGTCGTCGAACAGCGGCCGGCACCATTGCTCGACGGTCTCGATATGCGGCTGCTGCGCCAGCGCTTCCGGCGCGAGCCTCCACATACGCGCAAACGGCGGGTTGAACAGCTGCGCGCGTCCGTTGCTGCCGAACACCGCGACGGCTTCGGACAGGTTGTCCAGCGTCTCGCGCTGCACCCGCATCAGGCCGTCGTTCTGTCGTGCGAGCTTCAGGCCTTCGGTGACGTCGTCGAACAGATAGGTGACGCCACCTTCCGGATTGGGCGCGGTGACGACGCTGAGGGCGCGGCCGTCCGGCAGGTACCAGGTGTCCTTGGCCGGCTCCAGCGTGTGATAGGCTTCGAACAGCTTGTTCTTCCAGACGCGAAAGTCCGGCTGCTCGGGAATCTTGCGCGCCACGCGCAGCTTGTCGAGCACGCTGGAATCGTCCGGGCCGTCGTCGAGGAAGGCGCGGTCGAGGTCCCACAGCCGGCGGTAGGAATCGTTGTAGAAGGTCAGCCGCCGCGCGGCGTCGAACACCGCTACGCCGGAGGAGAGCTGGTCGAGCATGCGGCGATGCGCTTCCGCCATTCGCTTCAGCGCGGCGCGGAGGTTTTCCGCCTCGGTCACGTCGACGGCGATCCCGGCGCTGCCCTCGGCCACGGTGAGGGCGCGGATGTCGAAGATGCGGCGCTCGCCGTGGGTGACGATCGGCACCCGGCCTGCGAACACGCCGCTGTCGGCGAGGGCGCGGGCCATGTCGGCGCGGTCGTCGCTGTCGAGCAGTTCGAGATTGCCGGCCAGGGCGTCGGCGACGGAAGGCGCCTCGGTGGCCTGCGCATAGGCGGTGTTGGCGAAGCCCAGCGTGCCGTCGGCGCGCCTGACCCAGAGTGGCAGCGCCACCGTGTCGGCAAAGCCGCGCAAGGTGGCGGTTTCCTCAGCGAGCTGGTCGTGGCGGGCACGCAAATCCGCCAGCTCCATGCGCACGCCGGACAGTTCGCGAATCCGCACGATGGCCTGGCCGCCGATGGCGCGGCCCATGGCTTCGATGGAGCGCCCCGCGGCGGTGGACAGGTTGAGGTGGAAGCCTTCGCCGGCCTCGCGCAACCGGTCGATGGCGTGATCCATCTCGAGCGCCTGTTCCGGCAGCAGCCAGCTTCCGAACGCCAGTACGCGCTGCGGATTGGCGGGATCGGCCCCCGGCGGCAGCAGCAGCGCGATATCGCCGCTGATATCGGGGCGGTCGTCGCCCGCCGCCCATGCGATCAGCACCTGCGGTTCGGCGAACAGCAGCGCGCGAAAGCGGTCGGATTCGAGTTGCAGCGCCTGATTGTCGGCGCGCAGACCAGCCTCGATGCCGGCCGCGCGCAGCCGCGTGCGCATCAGCAGAATCGCCGCCACCACCGAGAAGCCGAGCACCGCGGCCGCCACCGCCAGCGCGGCGAGTTCCTGCCGGTTGAGATCGCTGAACAGCGCCAGCGCGGCGTCGGTGACGCTGACTTCGCCGGCCCATGCCGGCGCGGCGGCAAATAGCATCGCGCCGCCGCAGCCCGCGACGCCCGCGCGCACAATCGAAGTGCAGGACAGCAAGGTCTGCCGCATCCCCGCGATCACGCCTGACATGACCTGTCCCAACCGCCGCTCACGAATCGAATGACAATATCCCCATCGGGACTCGCGGGGTAAGAGTCCAGACCGTGAACGTGAATCCTGCGGCAAAATAATGGGTGTTGCCGGTCCTTGTACGGTGCGATTCGCGCGGTCCTAGCGCCCGGTGGAACCGAAGCCGCCGCCGCCGCGCTCCGTGGCTGAAAGAGTCGCGACCTCTACGAGGTTCGCTGCGGTGACCGGCGCGACCACCATCTGCGCGATGCGCTCGCCGCGGCGGATCGTGAACGGCTCCGCGCCGTGATTGATCAGCAGCACCGCGACCTCGCCGCGATAGTCGGCGTCCACGGTGCCCGGCGCATTGAGCACGGTGACGCCGTGTTTGAGCGCCAACCCCGAGCGCGGCCGCACCTGCGCCTCGTAGCCCGGCGGCAGTGCGATCATCAGTCCGGTCGGCACCAGCGCGTGCTGGCCCGCGGCCAGCGTCATCGGCTGGTCCTCGGGCACTGCGGCGAGGAGATCGAGGCCGGCGGCGTGGGCGGTCTGGTAGGCCGGCAGCGCCAGTCCTTCGGCGTGGGGCAGGCGCTGCAGTTCGACGGTGACGGAGGCGGTCATGCGGGCGGGTGTCCTGTGGTGGCGGCGATTTTGGCGACGAGCGCTGTGGCGACCTCGTCCTTGGTCATCACCGGCCATGAATCGACTGAAACGGAATCGACTGAAACGGAATCGATTGCGACGTCCGCGTCGGCGCGGGTGAGAACGTGAACCGTGTTGCGGTCGCCGCCCATCACGCCGGTTGCGGGCGAGACGTCGTTGGCGACGATCCAGTCGCAGCCCTTGCGCTTGAGCTTGGCGGTGGCGTTGTCGATCAGGTGCTCGGTCTCGGCGGCGAAGCCGATCACCAGCGGCGGCCGGTTATGCGTGAGCTTCGACACCGTGGCGAGAATGTCGGGATTCTCCGTCAGCTGCAGCGGCGGCATGCCCTGCGCGGTCTTCTTGATCTTCTGTTCGCCGGCGTTGGCGACGCGCCAGTCGGCAACTGCCGCGGCGAAGATCGCGATGTCCACCGGCAGCGCCGCCTCCACTTGCGCCAGCATGTCGCGTGCCGATTCCACGCGGATGACACGGACGCCGGGCGGATCGTCGAGGTCTACCGGCCCCGCAATGAGCGTCACGTCCGCACCGGCCTGCGCGGCGGCGGCGGCGATGGCGAAGCCTTGCTTGCCCGAGGAGCGGTTCGCGATGTAGCGCACCGGGTCGATCGGCTCGTGGGTCGGTCCGGCGGTGATGAGGATGTGCTTGCCGGTCAGCGGTCCGGGTGGCGGCCGCAGCAGTGTCGCGGCGGCTGCGGCGATCTCCAGCGGTTCGGACATGCGGCCGAGGCCGGCCTCGTTGGCTTCGGCCATTTCGCCGGAATTGGGTCCGATGAAATGGGCGCCGTCGCGGGCGAGTTGAGCCACGTTGCGTTTGGTCGCGGCGTTGGCCCACATCAGCGGGTTCATCGCGGGGGCCAGCAGCACCGCCCGGTTGGTGGCGAGCAGGATCGCGGTGGCGAGATCGTCGGCATGGCCCTGCGCCATCTTAGCCATCAGGTCAGCGGTGGCGGGGGCGACCACGATCAGGTCGGTGTCGCGCGCCAGCCGGATGTGCCCGGCATCGAACTCGCTCTGGGGGTCGAACAGATCGGTGTAACAGCGCTCGTCCGCCAGCGCGCCGGCGGTCAGCGGCGCGACGAATTGCTGCGCGGCGCGGGTCATGACGCAGCGGACATGGAAGCCGCGATCCTTGAGCCGGCGGATCAGGTCCAGCGCCTTGTAGGCGGCGATGCCGCCGCCGATGATCAGGGTGACACGCGGCCGGCCTGCGGCGGCATGGGTGCGCTCCGGCCGCATGGCGGCGGCCTTCACTTCGGGAGCTCTTGGTGTCGCGGCAGGCCCCTCCGCGGCCTCGCGCAGGATGGCCCGCACCTCGTCTTCGACCGAGCGCCCGTTGCGCGCCGCGCGCAACCGCAGGCTGGCCTTGAGGGCGTCATCGAGTTTGCGGACGGTGAGGCTTGCCATGATCCTGCTCCCGGAGGGCTCGTTCCTAGCAAATGATTTCATTGCAATCAAATCGTGATTGCAATGCTATCGATGCAGGGACCACAGGATGCCGAGAAACGTCAGGGCGATCACCCACAGTGCCGCGGTCTGCCAGCGGTTGCGTCGCGCCTCCGCCTTGCCGATAGCGGCCACGGTCTCCGGCGACAGCACGAGGCCGTCGCGGGTCATCGTGTCGAACTGGTTGAGCACCGCGACCGAGCGCGCGGCAATCGCTGGCAGGCCCGACAGCACCCGGCCCAGCTCGCCGGCTCCGGTCACCACGCCCTCGATCCGGCCGACAGGGCCGAGATTGCGCGAAATCCATTCGCGCACCACCGGATCGGCGGTGGTCCAGATGTCGAGCTTGGGGTCGAAGCCGCGCGCCACGCCCTCGACCACCACCATGGTCTTCTGCAGCAGGATCAGCTCCGGCCGTGTCCGCATGTCGAACAGGCCGGTAACTTCGAGCAGCAGCGACAGCAGCTTCGCCATCGAGATTTCGTCGGCGGAGCGGTTGTGGATGGGCTCGCCGATGGCGCGGATGGCCTGCGCGAAATTCTCCACCGAATGATGCGCCGGCACATAGCCGGCCTCGAAATGAACCTCGGCGACGCGGCGATAATCGCGGGTGATGAAGCCGAGCAGGATTTCGGCGAGGAAACGCCGCTCCTTGAGGCCGAGCCGGCCCATGATGCCGAAATCCACCGCCACCAGCCGTCCGGCCGTATCGACGAACAGGTTGCCGGGATGCATGTCGGCATGGAAGAAGCCGTCGCGCAGCGCGTGGCGCAGGAAGTTCTGGATCACCTTGCGGCCGAGGTCGGGCAGGTCGATGCCGGCGGCTTCGAGCTTGGCGCGGTCGTTGAGCGCGATGCCGTCGATCCATTCCATGGTCAGCACGTGATGGCTGGTGCGGTCCCAGTCCACCGCCGGCACACGAAAGTCGGGATCGTCGACTGTGTTCTCCGCCATCTCGGACAGCGCCGCGGCCTCCAGTCGCAGGTCCATCTCCATCGCCACCGAGCGCGCCAGCGTGTCGACGATCTCGATCGGGCGCAGCCGCTGCGCTTCGGTGGACACAGCTTCCATCCGGCGCGCCGCGAACATCAGGTCGCCGAGGTCCTTGCGAAACCGGTTGCCGACATTGGGCCGCAAGACCTTCACCGCAACGGACGTCGGCCCGCCGTCCCGGCTGATTTCGGCGCGGTGCACCTGCGCGATAGAGGCGGCGGCGACCGGCGTGCCGAAGCTGGAAAACACCTGCGCCACCGGCTTGCCGAATGCTGTGGCGATCACGGCTTCGGCTTGTGCCTGCGGAAACGGCGCGACGCGATCCTGCAGGTTTTCGAGGTCGCGGGCCATCGCGACGCCGATCACGTCGGGCCGGGTGGCGAGGAACTGGCCGAGCTTGACGTAAGTGGGGCCGAGCCGCGTCAGCGCCCGCGACAGCCGTCCGGCGGCGGCCGCGTTGCGCCGCTCGATCAGCCGCGCCAGCCGAATCGCGAGCTGCGCCTGTGGCGGCAGCGTCGCGGGATCGGCGAAGCCGAACACGCCTTCGCGCGCGAACACATAGGCCGCGCGCGTCAGCCGCGCGGTATGCACGAGAGCTGCGATCACAAACGCCAACCCGAATGAAGCGCGACGATGCCGCCGGACATGAGTTCGTATTTCACCCGCGCGAAGCCGGCGGCGCGGATCATATCGGCGAAAGCGTTGGGTCTGGGAAACTGGCGGATCGACTCGACGAGATAGCGGTAGGAGTCGGCGTCGCCGGTGATGGCGCGTCCCATCGGCGGGATCACCTTGAACGAGAACAGGTCATAGAGCTTGTCGAGTCCCGGCACGTCCACCGAGGAAAATTCGAGGCACAGGAAGCGTCCGCCCGGCTTGAGCGCGCGGTAGGCTTCGCTGAGCGCCAGCGGAATCCGTGGCACGTTGCGGATGCCGAAGGCGATGGTGTAGGCGTCGAAGCTCCTGTCGGGAAAGGCGAGGGATTCGGCATTGCCCTCCACGAACGAGACCTGATGGTCGAGGTGCTGCGCCGCGGCGCGTTCGCGCCCAACCGCCAGCATCTCGCCGTTGATGTCGCAGACGGTGGCGTGAAATCCGGCGCCCGCAGCCTTGGCCGCCCGGAACGAAATGTCGCCGGTGCCGCCGGCGACGTCGAGCAGCGCGAACGGCGCGTCCGAGCGCGGCGGGTTCAGCGCGGTGACCATGGCTTCTTTCCAGAGCCGGTGCATGCCACCGGACATCAGATCGTTCATCAGGTCGTAGCGCTTCGCGACGCTGTGAAACACCTCGTTCACCAGCGTCTGCTTGTCGCCAAGCTCCACGTCGCGGAAGCCGAAATGCGTCGTTCCGTCGGGCCGTTCCATACTCATCCAATCCAGGCGGCTTTTGCGGCGGGACCATAGCCCGCCGCGCGGCGGCGCGCTACAGCCCCTTGCGGGGTGCGGCGGGGCGGCCGTATGACGTCAAGGTTAATGCGCCAGTCGCCTTCGGAGGTGCCGATGCCGATCACTTTCAGCCGGGTCATTCCCATCCTGCGGATGTTCGATGTCCGCAAGGCCCGCGAGTTCTATTTCGACTATCTCGGCTTTGCGGTCGACTTCGAGCATCGTTTCGAGCCGGAATTGCCGCTGTTCATGGGAATCTCGCGCGGCGGCATCCAGCTTTACCTCAGCGAGCATCATGGCGACGGTTCGCCCGGCGTTCATATCCACGTCGAGACGGCGGGACTGGCCGAATACCACGCCGAACTGGCGGCGAAAGGCTACAACTACATGCGCCCCGGTCTAGAGAATCAGCCATGGGGTGCGACCACGATGACGGTGTACGATCCGTTCTCCAACCACATCACTTTCAGCGAGCCGACAACGGCCTCGGCATCAGCGTGATCCGATGAGCGCAGCCCATGCCTGAATTGCCCGAGGTCGAAACTGTCCGCCGCGGCCTGCAGCCGGTGATGGAGGGCCAGCGCCTGGCGCGGGTGGAGACGCGGCGCGCCGATCTGCGTTTCCCGTTTCAGAAAGATTTCGCCGCGCGCCTCGACGGCCGCGTGGTGACCGGCCTCGGCCGCCGCGCCAAATATCTGCTGGCCGATCTGGACAGCGGCGACGTGCTGGTGATGCATCTCGGCATGTCCGGCTCGTTCCGCGTGACGTTGCCGGAGGGTGAAACCACGCCGGGGGATTTCCACTATCCGCGCAGCGAGAACCGCACCCACGATCATGTCGTCTTCCATATGGCCTCGGGCGCGGTGATCGCGTTCAACGATCCGCGGCGCTTCGGCTTCATGAAGATCGTGGCGCGGAGCGGGATCGACAGCGAGCCGATGCTGAAGGGTCTCGGCCCGGAGCCGCTCGGCAATGCCTTCGATGCGGCGATGCTGGCGGGGGCCTGCGCCGGCAAGGCGACCAGCCTCAAGGCAGCGCTGCTCGATCAGCGCGTGGTGGCGGGCCTCGGCAACATCTATGTGTGCGAAGGACTGTTCCGCGCGCATCTGTCGCCGAAGCGACGGGCCTCGACGCTGGCCGCGCGCAACGGCGCGCCGACCGACCACGCCCGGCGTCTGGTCGATTCGATTCATGCCGTCCTCAACGCGGCGATCAAGGCGGGCGGCTCGTCGCTGCGCGATCATCGTCAGACCGACGGCGAGCTTGGCTATTTCCAGCATTCGTTCCTAGTCTACGACCGCGAGGGCGAGCCGTGCAAAACGCCGACGTGCAAGGGCGTCGTCCGGCGCTTCACGCAGAACGGCCGCTCGACGTTCTGGTGTCCCGTCTGCCAGAAGTGACGGCCTTGGCTCGGTGCGGCGAGAGCCGACCGCTGCGGGTCTCGCGTCGGCCGAAATCGCCGCGCCGACGACATGTCCAGACGGTGACCGGCTGCGGCGCATGAGGCCAAATGGTGACGGCTTTGTGCGGATGCGTTTTGGTCGCCGGGTGCGAGGTGATTGCAATGCAATCACCGCCATTTCGCTGGCCGCCGGATTATTTCCTGACGCAGATCAGCCGCAGCGCCGCGGCTTTGGCTTCG
The DNA here is from genome assembly GCA_017308495.1 of Afipia sp. Lineage (GTDB taxonomy): Bacteria > Pseudomonadota > Alphaproteobacteria > Rhizobiales > Xanthobacteraceae > Afipia. The sequence continues at coordinate 32,044 of JAFKES010000073.1, read as the reverse complement.
GCCGGGGCCGACGTCGTCAGTGTCACGCCCTTGGCGGTGAGGAAGGCGCGCACCGCATCGGCCGGGACCAGCACCGCCAGCGGCGGCAACGGCGTGCCCGCGGGGCCGGCGACCATCGCGGCTTTCAGCCGCACCAGTCCGGCGAACGCCCCTTTACTGTCGAAGGCGGCGGCGCCGGAGAAGCCGGGCCCGGGCTCCGGCGACAGCACGGTCTCGCCGCCCGCCGGGGTCGCGGTCACGCGCGATTGGGTCACGGCGTTGCTGCCGCCCTGGTCCCGCGGATCGGCGATGCCGGTGATGGTGAGAGGCGATCCGACCGCGCCCGAACCGGCGAGGACGAGCGGCGTCAGTCCGTTCGCGCCATAGATACGCAGCAGCGCCAGATCGTGCGCCGGATCGTCGGCGATGCGGGTGGCGTTGCCATGGCCGACGACAGCAATGGTCATGCAGCCGTCGGTGGCGGCGCGGTCGGCGACGATGGCGCCATCGGCGCTGACGACGAGGCCGGTGGAGTATTCCACTTTCTTGCGCGGCGGCGGCGCGGTCTGCGCCTGCGGGCCGGCGGGAAAGGGCACGAAGGCGCTCGACATCGCCACTGTCACCGGGATCATCGTGCCTTCAGTGGCCTGATCGTAAAGGATGGTCAGGACGCGGACTTCATCGTTGCGGATCTGGCCGCGGATGTCGAACTTCTTCAGACCCTGCGATCCCGACAACACGAAGAAATCCGGCCGCACCGCGCTGTAGTCGGTCTTGCGCGCGTTGAGTTTGCGCTCCCGGTCGGCGACGGTCGCGGTGGTGGCGCTGGTCTCCTTGCGGCGGGCGAAGGCGATCTGGATGCTGCCGGTCGTGGACGACCATTTGCTGCCGGTGGCGTCGCTGAGAAAGGTCGGCACCAGTTTCGACGGCAGGCCGATGCGCGCGCCGCTGGCCGGATCGTTGACGATCCGCCAGCCGACACCGTCCTGCAGCGTCTTCGCGGCCAGCGCGAGCGCGGCGCGCTCCTGCGGGCTGAGCGTGCCGGTCTCCTTCGCGCCCTGATCCTTCTGGAATGCCTTGACGGCCGCCGTCAGCCGCTCGCCGGCTTCGCCGTTGATCGCGCCGTTGTAGAGGCTGACCCAGGCGAGGTCGGACTGGAGCGCGAGGCGCTCGGCCTGCTCCTTCGGGTTCGTCGCCGCGGCTTTCGGCGCGGCATGCGGCGTCTGCGCGACCGGCTTTTGGGCAGGTTGCGCAGGTCTCACCTGCGGCGTCTGGGCCGCGGCGGAGCCGGTCAGGGCCGCCAGCAGCGCCGTGGTGACGAACGGCAGTTTCATCGGGAGGCTCATAACTGGTATGAAGCGCACTTAAGCATAGATGATTTGTCGGCGACAACGGCGCGATGGTTCGATGGACCGGCCGCACAGCCGCCGGCGCAAGAGTGACGAGAACGCATGCTGACATCCGAGGAACTGGAGCGCTATGCGCGCCATATCGTGCTGCGCGAGGTCGGCGGCCCCGGACAGGCGGCGCTGAAAGCGGCGCGCGTTCTGGTGATCGGCGCGGGCGGCCTCGGCGCGCCGGTGCTGATGTATCTCGCCGCCGCCGGGGTCGGCACGCTTGGCGTGGTCGATGACGACGCCGTGTCGCTGTCCAATCTGCAACGTCAGATCATTCACGCCACCGCCGATGTCGGGCGCGCCAAGGTGGAAAGCGCGGCCGAACGCATCCGCGCGCTCAATCCGCATGTCGCGTTGCGCAGCCATGCGGTGCGGCTCGCCGCCGCCAATGCGATGGAGATCGTCGGCGGCTACGACGTGGTGGTCGATGGCTCGGACAATTTCGCCACCCGCTATCTGGTGTCGGATGCCTGCTTCCTCGCCGGCAAGACCCTGGTCACCGGCGCGCTCGGCGTCTTCGATGCGTCGCTGACTACGATCCGCGCCCATGCCGTGAACGGCGAAGGCGCGCGCAATCCGACCTATCGCTGCCTGTTTCCGGAAGCGCCGCCGCCCGGCACGACGCCGACCTGCGAGGAGGCCGGCGTGCTCGGCGCGCTGGCCGGCGTGCTCGGCTCGATGATGGCGCTGGAGGCAATCCGCGAGATCGTCGGTTTCGGCGAGAGCCTGGTCGGACGTCTGGTGATGATCGACGCCCGCGCCATGCGGTTCGAGACGCTGCGCTACGCCCGTGATCCAGCCAACCCGCTCAACGGCGATCACCCGACGATCACCGATCTGAGCGGGCACCGATAGGCGGACATCGCTCGGCCGCTGTCGTCGCAACGATGTCGTTTACACCACGCCCGGCAGCACGCGGTCGGGCGGGCGGTGGCCGTCGAGGAAGGTGCGGATGTTGATCATCACCTTCTCGCCGGTCTCGACCCGGCCCTCGATGGTGGCCGATCCCATGTGCGGCAGCAGCGCCACCTTGCCGGCCTTGGCCAGTTGCACCAGCTTGGGATTGACCGCGGGCTCGTTCTCGTAGACGTCCAGCGCCGCGCCGGCGATGTCGCCGTCCGCGATCAGCCGGGTCAGCGTCGCCTCGTCGATGATCTCGCCGCGCGCGGTGTTGATGACATAGGCGTCCTTGCGGATCAGCTTCAGCCGCCGCGCCGACAGCAGGTGGAAGGTCGCCGGCGTATGCGGGCAGTTGACCGAGATGAAATCCATCCGCGCCAGCATCTGGTCGAGGCTGTCCCAGTAGGTGGCGCTGAGGTCTTCTTCGATCTGCGGCGCCACCGGGCGGCGGTTGTGATAGTGGATCTGCATGCCGAAGGCGTGGGCGCGCCGCGCCAAGGCCTGGCCGATGCGGCCCATGCCGATGATGCCGAGGCGCTTGCCGCCGATGCGGTGGCCCAGCATCCAGGTCGGCGACCAGCCGGGCCAGTCCTTGCCTTCGGTCAGGATCGCCGCGCCCTCAATCAGCCGGCGCGGCACTGCGAGGATCAGCGCCATGGTCATGTCGGCGGTGTCTTCGGTCAGCACCTTCGGCGTGTTGGTGACGGTGATGCCGCGCGCCATCGCCGCCGGTACGTCGATATTGTCCACCCCGTTGCCGAAATGGGCGATCAGCTTCAGCCGGATGTCGGGCTGGCTCAGCATGTCGGCGGTGATCTCGTCGGAAACGGTGGGAACCAGAATGTCGGCGCTGCGCACCGCCTCGGCCAGTTGCGCCGGGGTCATCGGCGTGTCGTCGAGATTGAGCCGGGTGTCGAAAAGCTCGCGCATGCGCGTTTCGGTGCTGTCGGGCAGCTTTCGCGTCACCACCACCAGAGGCTTTTTCTTACCCAGGCTCATTCTGTCAGACGTCCCCTTGGTCCGTTTCAGGCCGCTTTCACCCGCCCGTTCAGGCCACATTAACCGGCCTGTTCGATTGTAGGCCATCGTCACCGGTCCGGTGAGCTTTTCGCAGCTTTTCAGGTGCTTGGCCCCGAAGTCCTCTCTAGCAGAAGGCCGCGCCAAGACAAGAACCCCAAGCGTGCCCGCCGGGTGTCGCGGGGCCTCAAAAGCAGTGGACGGGCGGTGACGCGGGGACGTCGGTCAGGCGCGAAGGACGGTCAGATGGGGTGTGTCAGGAGTTTGAGGTTGCTGGCGGCGGCGGGAGCGGTGTGGTTCGCCTCCTGCGCGACGGGGCTCGCGGCCAAGGAGATGGTGGTGAGCGCCAGCGGCCTGCCGGTGCCGCGCTACGTCAGCCTGAAGTCCGACCACGTCAATGTCCGCGTCGGTCCCACCAAGGATCAGGACGTGAGCTGGATCTATACCCGCGCCGGACTGCCGGTGGAGATCACCGCGGAATTCGAGAACTGGCGGCGGGTGCGCGATTCGGAAGGCGCGGAGGGCTGGGTGTATCACTCGCTGCTGTCGGGCAAGCGCACCGCAGTGATCACCATGAAGCGGAAGGACGAACTGGCGCCGATCTACGACAGCCCCGATGCGGCCAGTGGGGTCGCGGCGCGGCTGCAGGCGGGCGTGGTCGCCAGCGTCAAACGCTGCGTCGGCGGCTGGTGCCGCATCAACGGCAGCGGCTTCGACGGCTGGATCGAACAGCAGCGGCTGTGGGGCGTCTACGCCGACGAGAAGGTCAACTGAGACCGGCGCGCCGATCAATCAGGCTTATCGGCAAAAAACAAATTGCCGGGTCAAAGCCCGGCAATGTTGTCACGCGTAGGCAGCGCTGATGGACGTTCAGCGCTTCTTGCGCAGGCGCACCACCATGTCGATGCGGCTGATCTCGTAGCCCTCAGGCACCTCGGGCATGGTCTGCAGCACGAGGTTGGGATTGGGAATATCGACCAGCTCGTGGTTGCCCTCGACATAGAAGTGATGATGGGTGGTGGTGTTGGTGTCGAAATAGGTCTTGGTGCCGTCGACGCTGACCTGGCGCAGCAATCCCGCCTCGGTGAGCTGGTTGAGCGTGTTGTAGACGGTGGCCAGCGACACCGGCACCTTGGCCTGGGTCGCTTCCTCGTACAGCATTTCCGCGGTGAGGTGACGGTCGCCCTTGCCGAACAGCAGCCAGCTCAGCGCCATGCGCTGACGGGTTGGGCGCAGGCCGACGGATTGCAGCATCTCGTTGACGTCGTGCCACGGGCAGCCGGTCAATATGGGCGCGTGACCGTGATGATGGCCATCGGCGCGGCTGTCGCTGTCGTCGCGCTTCGTCTCGATCATCGTCATTTCGTTCATCGGACCACTCATACCCCTAACCGGTGGTCGGGCGGCGTCCCGCTCCGATCCGGAAATGCATATTTCGCGCCAGTATAAGAACAGGCCGCATCAGATGCAAGTTTTTCGCAACTGCGTGATGCATGTGGGGGCAAAATCACCCGGAATCAAGCTGTTGCGGACACTTTGCCCGTGCCGGGGCCTATGTTAGAGGTCCGCGCGACACCATCCGCCGCGCAGGCTTGGCAAAAAGGTATTCCGATGTTTCAGCCCCAGAACAGCTATTCTTACGAGGAACTCCTGGCCTGCGGCCGGGGTGAGCTGTTTGGGCCGGGCAACGCGCAATTGCCGCTGCCGCCGATGCTGATGTTCGACCGGATCACCGAGATCAACGACAGCGGCGGCGAGTTCGGCAAGGGGTTGGTGCGGGCCGAGCTGGATGTGAAGTCCGATCTCTGGTTCTTCGGCTGTCACTTCAAGGGCGATCCGGTGATGCCGGGCTGCCTCGGTCTCGACGCGCTGTGGCAGATGGTCGGGTTTTTTCTCGGCTGGTCCGGCGGGCAGGGGCGCGGGCGCGCGCTGGGCCTGAGCGAGCTCAAGTTCACCGGACAGGTTCTGCCCCATGTCACCAGTGTCGTGTACGATATCGACATCAAGCGCGTGATGCGCTCGAAGCTCTGGCTCGGCATCGCCGACGGCACGCTGACGGCCGACGGTGAAGTCATCTATCGCGCCAAGGACCTGAAAGTCGGACTATTCCAGCAGGACGCCGCATTGCAGCCGGGAACGTGATGCAGAGAGCGTAAGCTCACTCGGGATGGGCAGATCAATCCGCCGGCTGCGGGAGCCGGCGTCGGGCGGGCAAGGCGCGACACCAGCAAGCGCAGCAACGAGGGGCGAGAAATCATGAGGCGGGTTGTGGTGACGGGGATGGGGATCGTCTCGTCCATCGGAAACAACACTCAAGAGGTGCTTGCGAGCCTCCACGATGCCAGGCCGGGCATCACCCATGCGGAAGATTATGCCAAGCTCGGCTTCCGCTCGCAGGTGTTCGGCCGGCCGACCCTCAACCCCGCCGAGGTGGTCGATCGCCGCGCCATGCGTTTTCTCGGTGAAGGCGCGGCGTGGAATCACGTCGCCATGGAGCAGGCGATCCGCGACTCGGGACTGGAAGAGTCCGACGTGGTCAATCCGCGCACCGGCATCATCATGGGCTCGGGCGGACCAAGCGCGCGCGCCATCGTCGATGCCGCCGACATCACCCGCACCAAGGGTCCCAAGCGCGTCGGCCCGTTCGCCGTGCCGAAAGCAATGTCGTCCACGGCCTCGGCGACGCTCGCGACCTGGTTCAAGATCAAGGGCGTGAATTATTCGATCTCGTCGGCCTGCGCCACGTCGAACCATTGCATCGGCAATGCCTATGAGACGATCCAGTGGGGCAAGCAGGACATCATCTTCGCCGGCGGCTGCGAGGATCTCGACTGGACCATGTCGGTGCTGTTCGACGCCATGGGCGCGATGTCGTCGAAATACAACGCCACGCCGGCGACCGCCTCGCGCGCCTACGACGTCAACCGCGACGGTTTCGTCATCGCCGGCGGTGCCGGCGTGCTGGTGCTGGAAGAGCTGGAGCATGCCAAGGCGCGCGGCGCCAAGATCTACGGCGAGATCGTCGGCTACGGCGCCACCTCCGATGGTTACGACATGGTCGCGCCGTCGGGCGAAGGCGCTGAGCGCTGCATGCGCATGGCGCTGTCCACGGTGAAGACCAAGATCGACTACATCAATCCGCACGCGACCTCGACGCCGGCCGGCGACCCGCCGGAAATCGGCGCGATCCGCAACGTGTTCGGGGCCGGCGACAAGTGCCCGCCGATCGCGGCGACGAAATCGCTGACCGGGCATTCGCTGGGTGCGACCGGCGTGCAGGAAGCGATCTATTCGCTGCTGATGATGAACAACGGGTTCATCTGCGAGAGCGCCAATATCCAGGAACTCGATCCGGCTTTCGCCGACATGCCGATCGTGCGCAAGCGCATCGACAACGCCAAGGTCGGCACCGCGCTGTCGAATTCGTTCGGCTTCGGCGGCACCAACGCGACGCTGGTGTTCAAGCATATCGATGCGTGAGATTGGTTTTCATCGACGAAAGAAAACCGTCATGCCCGGGCATGGCCCGTCGAAGACGGGCGTGAACGCCCTTGTGTCCCGGGCATCCACGTCTTCTGACGGATATTGAAGTAAAGACGTGGATGGCCGGGACAAGCCCTGCCATGACGATAGAGGAGCTCGGTATGTCAGGATTGATGCAAGGCAAGCGCGGGCTCATCATGGGCGTCGCCAACGATCACTCGATCGCATGGGGCATCGCGAAAGCGCTGCATGCGCAGGGTGCCGAACTCGCCTTCACCTATCAGGGGGACGCGCTCGGCAAGCGGGTGAAGCCTCTTGCCGAATCCCTCGGCGCCGCGCTGATCCTGCCATGCGACGTCGAGGACATCGCCAGCGTGGACGCGGTGTTCGCCGCGATGAAGGACAAGTGGGGCGCCATCGATTTCGTGGTCCATGCCATCGGCTTCTCCGACAAGAACGAGCTGAAGGGCCGCTACGCCGACACCACCCGCGCCAATTTCTCGCGCACCATGGTGATCTCGTGTTTCTCCTTCACCGAGATCGCCAGGCGCGCCTCCGAAATGATGCCGAACGGCGGCTCGCTGGTGACGCTGACCTTCGGCGGCTCCACCCGGGTGATGCCGAACTATAACGTCATGGGCGTGGCCAAGGCGGCGCTGGAGGCGTCGGTGCGTTACCTCGCCGCGGATTTCGGGCGCAACGGCATCCGCGTCAACGCGATTTCCGCAGGGCCGGTGCGCACGCTGGCCGGTTCGGGCATCGGCGATTCGCGCGCCATGTTCGCCTTCCAGCAGAAGCATTCGCCGCTCGGCCGCGGCGTCACGCTCGACGAACTGGGCGGCACCGCGCTCTATCTGCTGTCGGAGATGTCGGGCGGCGTCACCGGCGAGACGCACTTCGTCGATTCCGGTTACAACATCATCTCGATGCCGCATCCCGACGCGCTGAAGGCGGAGGCGGCGGACAAATCCGCCGACTGAGCTTTACGCAACGAGTTTCTGCGCGGTCTGGAACGCCGGCCGCGCGGCGCAGGCATCGAGATAGCGCTCGAAATTCGGCCGCTCCGGAACCATCTTGAACAGGCGGATGGCGTAATTCATGCCCGCGCCGATGGCGACGTCGGCGGCGGTGAAGTCGTCGCCGAGCAGCCATGGTCCTTTCTCCAGCGCCTGATCGAGCACGTCGAAGGTCTGCGTGGTGCTGCCCCACGCCGCGCTCATGGCGGGAATATCGAGCTTCAGATAGGCCTGCAAAATCGCCGGTTCGATGCAGCTCGGCGCGAAGAACAGCCACTGCAGGTATTTGGCGCGGCGCGGATCGCCGATCGGCGGCGCGAGCTTGGCCTGCGGATAGCGGTCCGCGACATAGGCGCAGATGGCGGCGGACTCGGCCATGGTGACGTCGCCGTCCTGCAACGCGGGCACCTTGCCCATCGGGTTCACTTTCAGGAAATCCGGCGACTTCTGCGCGCCGGTGGCGATGTCGGTCAGGATGCGCTCGTAGGGCTGGCCGGTTTCTTCCATCAGCCACAGCGTGGAGAACGAGCGCGAGCGCGGCGACCAGTAGAGCTTTATCATCGGCACCTCCTGAATCGGAATATCGCGAAGGCTTTGAGACAACCGCCGGAAAACGGCAAGAGCGAGGACAAAAGAAAAACCTCCGCGAAGCTCGCGGAGGTTTGTTGTTGTCAGCGGTCTTGCGTGGCGGAGTGTTTTATTCCGCCGCCTGCAGCGTCTGCGGCTTGTCCGCGAGATCGAAGCGGTCAGCGTTCATCACCTTGGTCCACGCCTTGACGAAGTCCTTGGCGAATTTCTCCTTGGCATCAAGGCTGCCGTAGACTTCGGCGAAGGCGCGCAGCTGCGCGTGCGAGCCGAAGATCAGATCGACGCGGGTCGCGGTCCACTTGAGCGCGTTGGTCTTGCGGTCGCGGCCTTCATAGAGGTTGTCGCCTGCCGGCGACCACACCGTGTCCATGGTGAGCAGGTTGACGAAGAAATCGTTCGTCAGCTTGCCGGGCTGCGCGGTGAAGACGCCATGCTTGGAATCGCCCGTGTTGACGCCGAGCACGCGCAGCCCGCCGACCAGCGCGGTCATTTCCGGTCCGGTCAGGGTCAGCAACTGCGCCTTGTCGACGAGCGCCTCTTCCGGCTTCATCAACTGCAGCGACCTGGCGTTGACATAGTTGCGGAAGCCGTCGGTGGCCGGTTCGAGCGGCGCGAACGACGCCGCGTCGGTCTGGTCCTCCGAGGCGTCGGTGCGGCCCTGCGTGAACGGCACCGCCACGTTGACGCCCGCATCCTTCGCGGCCTTCTCGATGGCGGCGGAGCCGCCGAGCACGATCAGGTCGGCCAGCGAGATCCTGTTGCCGCTCTCCTTCTGGATCGCTTCGAGTTTGGCCAGCACGGTGGCGAGCTGCTGCGGCTGGTTAACCTCCCAGTCCTTCTGCGGCGCCAGACGGATGCGTGCGCCATTGGCGCCGCCGCGCTTGTCGGAGGATCGGAAGGTCGAGGCCGAGGCCCACGCGGCCGAGACCAGTTCGGACACGGTGAGGCCGGAGGCGAGGATCTTCGCCTTCAGGTCCGCGATGTCCTTGTCGCCAAGCCGTGCGCGATCGTTGGCCGGAACCGGGTCCTGCCAGATCAGCACTTCCTGCGGCACCAGCGGGCCGCGATAGCGTGCGCGCGGACCCATGTCGCGGTGGGTCAGCTTGAACCAGGCGCGGGCAAAGGCGTCGGCGAACTCGTCCGGGTTCTCCAGGAAGCGGCGCGAGATCGGCCCGTAGATCGGATCGAAGCGCAGCGACAGGTCGGTGGTCAGCATCTGCGGCGGGTGGCGCTTGGTCTTGTCATGGGCGTCGGGCACGGTGTTGGCGCCCATGTCGTGCTTCGGCTTCCACTGGTGCGCGCCGGCCGGGCTCTTGGTCAGCTCCCACTCGTAGCCGAACAGGTTCCAGAAGAAGTTGTTGGTCCACTTGGTCGGCGTGGTGGTCCAGGTCACCTCCAGGCCGCTGCCGATGGTGTCGCCGCCCTTGCCGGTGCCGAACGCGCACTTCCAGCCGAGGCCCTGCTCCTCGAGCGCCGCCGCTTCCGGCTCGCGCCCGACCAGCGAGGCGTCGCCGGCGCCATGGGTCTTGCCGAAAGTGTGGCCGCCCGCGATCAGCGCCACGGTCTCCTCGTCGTTCATCGCCATGCGGGCGAAGGTCTCGCGGATGTCCTTTGCCGCGGCGAGCGGGTCGGGGTTGCCGTTGGGGCCTTCCGGGTTGACGTAGATCAGGCCCATCTGCACCGCGCCGAGCGGGTTCGCCAGCTCGCGCTCGCCTGAGTAGCGCTCGTCGCCGAGCCAGGTGCCTTCCGGTCCCCAATAGAGTTCTTCCGGCTCCCACACGTCGGCACGGCCGCCGGCGAAGCCGAAGGTCTTGAAGCCCATCGATTCCAGCGCGACGTTGCCGGTCAGGATCAGGAGGTCGGCCCATGAAATCTTGCGGCCGTATTTCTGTTTGATCGGCCACAGCAGGCGGCGCGCCTTGTCGAGGTTGACGTTGTCCGGCCAGCTGTTGATGGGGGCGAAGCGCTGCTGCCCCGCGCCGGCGCCGCCACGGCCGTCGGTGATGCGGTAGGTGCCGGCGCTATGCCAGGCCATGCGGATGAACAGCGGTCCGTAGTGGCCGAAATCGGCCGGCCACCACTCCTGCGAATCGGTCATCAGCGCCTTGAGGTCGGCGATCACCGCATTGAGGTCGAGGCTCTCGAACTCCTTGTTGTAGTCGAATCCCTCGCCCATCGGATCGGACAGGGTGGAATTGTGGTGGAGCACCTGGATGTCGAGCTGGTCGGGCCACCAGTCGCGGTTGCTGCGGCCGCCCGTGTGCATCACCGGGCACTTGCCTGCGCCCTTGTCGTCGGTCTTTGCGTCCATGTCGTTCTCCGATCGTTTTGTCCGGTTGTTTTTGTCTGGAAGCGAGTCGCGCGCGGTGCCGCGACCGCCTCTCCTCGCCCCGACTTTGGAAGAATTCCAACATCAGGTCCAGTCGATTTACATTGCGTCCCTGATAAGATTATCTGATCGTCATGTTGACATTGAGACAGCTCAAATACCTCTCGGCGCTGGCCCGCCACGGTCATTTCGGCCGCGCCGCCGAGGACTGCGCCGTGACCCAGCCGGCGCTGTCGATGCAGATCAGGGACCTGGAAAAGACCTTGGGCGTCGCGCTGGTGGAGCGGCGGCCGGGGGAGGTGACGCTGACGGACGCGGGGCGGGAGATCGCGCGGCGCGGTGACGAGGTATTGGCAAAGTCGCGCGACCTGCTGGATTTCGCCCGGCATCGCGGCCGGCCGCTGACCGGACGGATGCAGCTCGGCCTCATCCCCTCGCTCGCGCCCTACGTGTTGCCGAAAATCCTGCCCGATCTGCAGGCGCGCTTTCCGGATCTACGGCTCGAGGTGCGCGAGACCCAGACGCGGCAACTGCTCGACGAGATCAAGAGCGGTGCGCTCGATTGCGCAATGCTGGCGCTGCCGGTGCAGGAGAGCGAGATCGAGGCCACGCACCTGTTCGACGATCCGTTCCTGCTGGCGGTTCCGGCCGGCGACCGGCGCGAGGAGGCCGCGCGCGTCGCCGCGCACGACATCGACCAGAGCCGGCTGATCCTGCTGGAGGACGGCCACTGCCTGCGCGACCAGGCGCTGGCGTTCTGCGCCACCGCGCAGCGGGCGCGGCCGAACGGACCGTCAACCGGCGGCATGGCGTTCGGCGCGAGCAGCCTCGCCACCGTGATGCAGATGGTGGCGAACGGCTACGGCATCACGCTCATCCCGCAGATCGCGGCCGATGTCGAACTGCGCGACGATCGTGTGACGATGCTGCGGTTCGAGGAGCCGCAGCCCGGCCGCAGCATCGGCCTCGTCTACCGCCGCACCTCGCCGCGCAAGCAGGATTTCGCCGCATTATGCGACGTAGTGAGTCGGCGCCTCGGCACGGAGCGGCGCGCCGGATAGCGTGACGCGGCCGCGCCGGTCCGGTCTCGGGTGTGACAGCGTGCAGGACTGTGAGGCCAGGCTATGAAACCAAGCCTATGAGGCCAGGGCCGTCACCTGATCGGGAGGTCGTTGTTGCCGCTGCCCCATCCCGCCCGTAAACGGCGGAGGGCCTTCATCATCGTCATCGTCAAGGCTTCTGAGCGCCCTCAGAATGTCCTTGAGCGGAATGGCCTCGGGCGCCCCCGGAAGCTGGCGAAGCCAGGGATTGTTCCTCACCGAAAACGCATCGGACGCCCAGGCGGCCAGAACGCAGCGCTTCTCAGCGGTGCTGAGAACGGAACTGGACAGCACCTCGTCCGGGTGGCTGAAGGTCGCTGCCAGAAGTGAGTTTGCATAAATGTCAAAGGGTCCTGAACGAACTTCGGAACTCATGATCGCCTCCTGTTCTCCTTTCTGTTGCGGATGGCGAGCAAAAATCTAGATCGGCCATGACAAGCGTCAAGATTCGAGACGCGAAAAAATCAGCGGTATTTTACCCGGGCCAAGCCGCGCCACGGCGATGGCCACATCGCTCGGCGGCACAGCCGCTGACAGCGGCTCCGTTCCAGACCTTGCCGTGGTTTCCCATGAATCGCGGGCAAATAAAGAAGGGGCGGTAATAAGCCGCCCCTTCATGATCACGCTGTTTCGCGTCGTCCTTGCTCGGCGGCTGAGAGTGCGGCCGCCTGTCGTGATCGTGACGGGTCAGAGCGTCAGGGTGCCTGCTTTCGCGGCGGCGTAGCGCTCGCCGATCTTCTGCCAGTTGACGACGTTCCACCACGCCTTGAGATAGTCGGCGCGGCGGTTCTGGTAATTCAGGTAATAAGCGTGCTCCCACACGTCGTTGCCGAGCAGCACCCGCTTGCCATACATCAGCGGCGTGTCCTGGTTGGGCATGGCCTCGATGCCGAGCTTGCCGTCCTTGGTGACGGTGACGAACACCCAGCCGGAGCCGAACTGGCCGAGGCCCATGGCGTTGAACCTCTCCTTCATCTTCTCGAGGCCGCCGAGATCGCGGTCGATGGCGGCGAGGACGTCGCCCTCCGGCGCGCCGCCGTTCGGCGCCATGATCTCCCAGAACATCGTGTGGTTGGCGTGGCCGCCGAGATTGTTGCGGACGCCGACGCGGATGGCGTCGGGCACGTTGACGAGGTTGGCGAGGACGGTTTCGACCGGGGTCTGGCCGAGTTGCGGCGCAGTCTTGGCGAAATTGTTCATGTTGGCGACATAGGCGCCGTGATGCTTGCCGTGGTGGATTTCCATGGTCTTCGCATCGATGTGCGGCTCGAACACATCGGTCGCGTAAGGCAGCGGCGGCAGCTTGAACGGGCCCTCAGCGGCGCCGGCCGGCGCCGGCGTCTGGGCAAGGGCGATCCGGGGCCAGGCCGTGGCGGCGACGAGGCCGGCGGCTCCGGTGAGCAGATGACGGCGAGAAAGGCTGATCATGCGAGCGGCTCCCTGTTGGTCGTGCGCGCGCATCATGGCGCAAATCCCAAGGTTCCGCCATGACGGCCGCGACGTTTGCCGCCGCTCACACGAGGAGGGGCGGCAACAGGCCGCCCCGCTCGGCCATCGCCGCATCAAATCCCAGCGCGCTACCGGCCCTTGAACTGCGCGGGGCGCTTTTCGAGGAACGCGCCGACGCCTTCCTTGAAATCCTCGCTGCGGCCGGCGACGCGCTGCAACTGCTGTTCGAGATCGAGCTGGTCCTCGAACGAATTGACCTCGCTCTCCCAGTAAAGCCGCCGGATCATCGACAGCGCAACGGTGGGACCGTTGGCGAGATCGTGGGCGAGCCTGCGCGTTTCCTCCGCCAGCGCGCCATCATCCACCACGCGGTTGACCAGTCCCCATTCCAGGGCCTTCTCCGCCGGCAGCCGTTCGCCGAGCAGCGACAGCTCCACCGCGCGCGCCTTGCCGATCAGCCGCGGCAGGATCCAGGTCGATCCGCAATCGGGCACGAGGCCGATGCGCCGGAACGCTTGCAGGAAATAGGCCGAGCGCGCGCACAGGATGAGATCGCCCATCAACGCGAAGCTCATGCCCGCGCCGGCGGCGGGGCCGTTGACCGACGCCACCAGCGGACAATGCAGGTTGCGCAGGCGGCGCAGGAACGGATGGAAGCCGGTCTCCAGCGAAGAGCCCGCGCTCGGCCGCTTGCCGCTGCTGTTGTTGCGGCCCTGCAGGTTGGCGCCGGTGCAGAACGCCTTGCCCGCGCCGGTGAGAACGAGGCAGCGCACCGCGTCGCGTTTGTCGTCGATCGCGTCGATCGCGTCCATCAGTCCCGCGAGCATGTCGGACGACACCGCGTTCATGACCTCCTGATGATCGAGCACGAGGGTGGCGACCGGTCCGTCGAATTCCAGCCGGCAATGGGCGAACTGCATGCGTTGCTCCGCGTGATTGTGTTGCTGCGCGACGATGGCGGCCCGCCATGTCGATGTCGCCGCGACTATCCGGGAAACGCAAATCGCTGTAAACGCCGCGCCGCGCCGGGACCACGGCGGGTCTGCCATGCGCGGCGGCGTTCGTTTCGCACGGCGGAAACAGCGCGGTGCGCGCGTTTGATTTTGCCGCGGCGATTGGTCAATCTGGCAGCCGTGCGGGCGATGCAGGGAGGTAGTCATGGGCATCTTCGATCTCGACGGCCGCGTGGCGGTGGTGACCGGCGGCAATGGCGGCATCGGTCTCGGTATCGCGCAGGCGCTGGCGGACGCCGGCGCGGCGGTATCGATCTGGGGTCGCAACGCGGAGAAGAACGCGCAGGCCGCTGCCATGATCACCGGCTCGGGCGGCAAGGTCGCGACCCGGGTGTGCGACGTCACCGACGCGGCGTCGGTGAAGGCGGCGATGGCCGCCACGCTGGACGCCTTCGGCCGCGTCGACGGCTGCTTCGCCAATGCCGGCATCGGCGGCGGCGGACGGCGCGCCTTCATCGACCGCACCGAGGATGAATGGCGGCGGATGTTCGCCACCAATCTCGATGGCGTGTTTCACGTGTTTCAGGAGGCTGCGCGCCACATGACCGAGCGCGCGGCAGGCGGCGACGCCTTCGGGCGGCTGGTGGCGACATCGAGCATGGCGTCGCTGTTCGGCACCGCGCGCAACGAGCATTATGCCGCCACCAAGGCGGCGATCAACGCCGTGGTCCGCGCGCTCGGCGTCGAACTGGCGCGCCACGGCGTCACCGCCAACGCCATCCTGCCCGGTTGGATCAGGAGCGACATGACCGGAGGACTGATGGCCGACGACAGGTTCGTCGGCAACGTCATGCCGCGCATTCCGATGCGTCGCTTCGGCGAGCCGGCGGATTTCGGCGGCATCGCGGTCTACCTGATGAGCCAGGCGTCGTCCTACCACACCGGCGACATGATCGTGATCGACGGCGGCTACACGCTGTTCTGAGGCTCAAAGCCGTCAGACCGGAAACGTCATTGCGGGCCGGCGCGAAAGCGCGCCTCGCAATGACACGGAGGCGGCGCCGCTACTCGCCTTGGCCTCGTTCCAAATGCCCATATTTCTTGCGGAACGTCTCGGCGTCGCCGAAATCGGCGAAGCCGACGTAATGCTCGTGCGCGGCGATGACCTTGCGCGCATGCTTGATCGGGCACCAGTATTGCTCGGTGCGGGCGGAAATTTCGCTCGCATAGGCCATCAGGCCGTTGCCGTATGAACAATATGCACAGTTGATGGCTTCGAGAATGTTCAGATAGGCGAGGTGATAACGGTCAAAGATAAAATAGTCGCTGCGCTTGACCTTCTCGATGCCGTAAACCGGAAAGCAGATCCACTGGTAGATGGTGATGGCGATGTCGAGGATCACGAACGGCACGATCATGGCATAGATCACCGGCGCGGTGAGGATCGTCAGCAGGCTCGCGTTGAAGACATATTTCGCTAGACCGACGCGGAGTTCGCGATGAGCGCGCAGGATTTCTTCCTCGAAGACCGCCCGCTTGCCTTGCAGGGTGTAACGCAGTTTGGCGCGGTGGATCGCGAATTCCGCCTCAAGCTCGCCCTGCAGCAGCTTGATCTGCGCGGCGAGGCGGTCGATGTTTTCGCTGACTGGAAATTCGCTCATGACGGGATTCGCTTTCGGGAAAATCTGCGTTGGGGCATGTGGTCGAGGAAGCCTCGGGGCGGAAAGCGATCCGGATGGCGCGTCGTCGCGCCTCACTCCGGCAGCGGAATGAATTCGTGCTCGCCGGGCACGGCGGCGAAGCGGCCGGCCTTCCAGTCGGCCTTGGCCTGCTCGATGCGCTCGCGGCTCGACGACACGAAATTCCACCACACATGGCGCGGCCCTTCCAGCGCCGTGCCGCCGAGGAACATCATCCGCGTCGGGCGGGTCGCGGTCACGGTGATGCGGTCGCCGGGGCGGAAGATCAGAAGCCGCGGGCCCTCGAATGTCTCGCGCGCGATCTCGACCTCGCCGTCCACCACATAGATCGCGCGCTCCTCGTGGTCGGCGTCGAGCGGCACACGCATGCCCGCATCCAGCGTGACCTCGGTGTAGAACCACTCCGACACCCGCGCCACCGGCGAAGTCGCGCCGAACGACGATCCGGCGATGACGCGGGCGCGGAAGCCCGTGTCCTCCACCGTCGGCAGCACGCCCGCGCTGAAATGCTGGAACGAGGGCGCGATCTCCTCCGCGCCGGCGGGCAACGCGATCCAGCTTTGCAGGCCGAGCATGCTCTGGCCGTCGGTGCGCTCGACGTCCGGCGTGCGTTCGGAATGGGCGATGCCGCGCCCGGCGGTCATCAGGTTCATGGCGCCAGGCGCGATTTCCTGAACGTTGCCCTCGCTGTCGCGATGCATGATCTTGCCGTCGAACAGGTAGGTGACGGTGGCGAGGCCGATATGCGGATGCGGCCGCACGTCCATGCCGCGGCCGGCGACGAACTGCACCGGGCCGAAATGATCGAAGAAAATGAAGGGGCCGACCATCTGCCGCCGCCCATGGGGCAGCGCGCGGCGGACCGCGAAACCGTCGCCGAGGTCGCGGGTGCGCGGCACGATGACGAGATCGAGCGCGTCGCAGCTTTTCGGGTCGCCGGGGATCGGATCGTTCGAAGGCATCCAGCTCATGGTGTCACTCCCGATAGTGCTGTCGCTGCTGCCTTCCTATGCCCCCGCTTCCGCCACGATGCGCGACGGCAGCAGCTTGCGCACCGCGGGCGAGGCGGCAATCTTGCCCTTCTCGGCATAGGCCTCGTGGTTGGCCTCGATCTTGTCGAGGGCGTAGAGGTAATTGACCATCAGCCCGTAGGATTGCTGCAGGCCTTTTTCGGAGCGGTCGCCGAGGAAATTCAGCCGCTCCAGCCGCGCACCGTTACCGAGATGGAAACGTGCCACCGGATCGCGCGGCTGGCCGCGTTTGCCCTTGGCTTCCAGGAAGTACCAGGCGGCGAGCGGCAGCAGCGCGGCCCTGACCTGCTCGGCCCTGGCTGCGTCGTCGGCCCAGCCGGGGGTGTCGAGCAGATCGAGCGCTGCGCGCGTCGCCGCGTCGATCAGGGGCGAGGTCTCAGCAGCGCGTTCGCCGTTCAGCCACGACGCGAAGCCCGGCGCCGGAGACAGCGTCACGAAGGTCTGGACGTTCGGCAACTCGCGCTTGATCTCCTCCACCACCTGCTTGATCAGGAAATTGCCGAAGGAAATGCCCGCAAGTCCCTGCTGGGTGTTGGAGATCGAATAGAACACCGCGGTGGTGGCCTCGGTGGCCGCGATCGGCGTGCGCGACAGGTCGAGCAGCGGCGCGATCGCCGCCGGGCTGTCGCGGGTCAGCGCCACCTCGACGAAGATCAGCGGCTCGTCCACCAGCTGCGGATGGAAGAAGCCGTAGCAGCGTCGATCGGAGGGCGCGAGACGGCTGCGCAAGTCGTCCCAGTTGGAGATGGCGTGGACCTGCTCGTAGCGGATGATCTTTTCCAGGATGTTGGCCGGCGTGGTCCAGTCGATCCGTTGCAGCACCAGAAAACCCCTGTTGAACCACGATGCGAACAGATGGACGAAGTCGCTGTCGACCGGCTTCAGCGCCGGACGTGCGGCGACGTGTGACAGCAGTTCCTCGCGCATCCGCACCAGCGACGCGGTGCCGCCCGGCGCCAGATTGAGCCGACGGATCAGTTCCTGCCGGCGTGGTTCGGCGGCCTTCAAAAGGGCATCGACGGCATCGGGGGTGGGGCCGTCGTTGCGCACGGCGGTGAGCGCTTTGTCGAGCTGCGTCATGTCCGGGCCGAAGCGGTCGGCGAGCGCGTCGAGAAAGGCGAGCTGGTCGTCGGGGTGCGCGGCGGCATAGCCCGCCAGCAGCGAATGGGCGAGCGCCGTGCCGGAAGCCTCGCCGCGCCGCGACAGCAGCGTTTCGCCGAGCCCGATCAGTTCGTCCCGCGACATGGCGCGTTCGCCGCCGGCGAGGCCGAGCAGGCTGCGGCCGCGCGTGGTCAGCGTGGCGAGCAGGTTGCCAAGGGACGCGCGGTCGAGACCGAGAGTGGCCATCAGGTCAGCTCCATATCCGGCCGGCTTCACGTCCGGCCGGCTTCCTATCGTTCATGACGATGATAGACAGCGAATGCGACCGATTCCAGACAGGGGATTGCAGACCGGCCGGCTACGGCCGCGCCAGCTCGGTCACCGTCCCGACGCGGTCGAACGTATCCAGCGCCAGCACGGCATCGGCGAAGCGCCCAGCGCGCTCGCCCAGCACCGGCCGCGTCAGTTGCAGGAACTTGAGCCGCATCGCGGCCGCGTCCGGGAACAGCGACGGCTCGCCCGACGGATCGGGCACCAGACGCTCCAGCAGCCCCTCGCCGCTGTCGATGGAGACGCGGGCGCCGAACGGATGGCTTTTGCCTTCGAGGCGGGCGTCCTGCACCACCTCGATCCGGTCGGCCAGCGCCTCGATGGCCGGATCGCCGAGGCGCTTGTAGTCATCCCAGCCGAACGAACCCTGATCGAGCGCCAGCGCGCCGGTGAAGAACATCGAGAACTGGCCGCCGACCACGCTGCGGGCGTGACGCTTGGTGGCGGCGTCGCCGGTCAGGGTGATGCCGTTGCGATGCAGGCCGATTTCGACGCTCCTGATATTCTCCGGCGTGAGGTTGTGCTCGCGGCGCAGCGCGATCAGCGCGTCGATGGCGGCATGGGTGTAGCGGCAGCTCGGATACGGCTTGACGCCGATCTTCATGGTTTCATAGACGCGGCCGAGATCCGCCACCGCCTTGTCGGGATGGGCGTCGTCGGTATAGCCAACCAGCAGGCCGTGCTTGCCTTCCACAGAATCGATGGCACCGACAAAGCCCTCGCGCGCCAGCGACGCGGCGATCACGCCGTTCATGGCGGCGGCGCCGACCTGATAGCGCTTGTTCCATGCGCCGTTGACCAGAAACTGCAGCGAACCCGCCGCCTGGCTGCCCGACACGCCGAAGGCGGCGACGATCTGGTCGGCGGTGAGCCCGTAGAGTTTCGCCGCCGCCGCCGCCGCGCCATAGGTGCCTGCGGTGGCTGTGGGGTGGAAGCCGCGCGCGTAATGCGAGGTGGGATCGAGGGCGTTGCCGAGGCGGCAGCACACTTCATAGCCGGCGACGATGGCGGTCAGGACATCGCGGCCACTGCTGCCCATGATTTCGCCGACCGCGAGCGCGGCCGGCACCACCGGCGCGCTCGGATGCAGCGAGGAATCGGCGTGGGTGTCGTCGAAATCGAGCGAATGGCCGAGCGCGCCGTTCAGCAACGCAGCCACCGCCGGGGTGTAAGTGCGTCCGTCGCCGCAGACGGTGGCGTCGCCGTCGCTATCGAGGCCGAGGGCCTTGAGCATGGCCAGCAGCGACGGAGTCGACTCCGCCTCGCTGCGGGCCCGCACCGCGCTGCCGAGGAAATCCAGCGTCAGCGCCTTGGCGCGCGCCAGCACGTCGGCGGGGATGTCGTCGTAAGTGAGGCCGGCGACATAGGCGGCCAGCGTTGCGGTTTCATGCGCCATGGGAAAACGGGGCCCGCTTGGTGTCAATGATCGGAACCCGTACCTTACGGCCCGTCACCGCGAAGCGCCAGACGGCATGGACGCATTCGACCTGCGCATTCGACCTGCGCATTCGACCTGCGCATTCGACCCGCGCATTCGCGCGGGCGCGCCTCACTTCTTCGAACGAGCCTTGGTCCCGAACGGCCAGAACGCGAAGGCGAACACGATAATCGCGGCAAGGGCCGTCGCCACGAAGGTCTGGACCACGCCGAAATTCAGGGCGTCGCGCGACACGAACAGCGCGGTGATCGGAGCCGCGAGAAAAAGCAGCAGACGGACAAGCAGCGACATGATGACCCCCGACACCCCTGAAAATCTCGCGCGACGACCCCGGCGCGAGGTTTCGCGGCTGGCGATATTTTTACGCCCGCCCCTTGATAGCGCGACATCAGGTCCACACAAATTGATGTCGGTCAAGGTTCCGCCACGCCGTCGGTCAGTGCAGGCGGCATGCCCGGGACGACGCAAGACGTTTGCCGGATGCGGCGCGGCGCGGCGCGAAGCGGTGTGCTGATCCGGAGCCGTTACGACCACGATGGTCCGGTCCCAGTCATCAACGTCGATCCCGCTCGTCACGGTCCCGGTTCAGCGCAGCAATGCCTGGCGCGTCACCGACGCGTGTGAACGCGCTGTCGGCATTACAGCGCGCCCGGCACGAGTAAGGAGGGATCGCGCGGAGCGCCTCGGCTTACACGTCGACGTTGGCGTCGAGCGAGTTGTCCTGGATGAATTCGCGGCGCGGCTCGACCACGTCGCCCATCAGCTTGGTGAAGATGTCGTCGGCGGCGTCGACCTCCTTGATCTTCACCTGCAGCAGCGAGCGGGCGTTGACGTCCAGCGTCGTCTCCCACAATTGCTGCGGGTTCATCTCGCCGAGGCCTTTGTAGCGCTGGTAGCTGACGCCCTTGCGCCCGGCCTCGGTCACCGCCTCGAACAGGCTGACCGGACCGTGGATCGGCGTCTCGGTGTCCTTGCGGCGAAGCACGGCGCTGCGCGGATAGGCCTCCTGCAGGCGCGGCGCGTATTCATCGAGCTTGCGCGCCTCGGCCGACGACAGCAGCGCGTCGTCGATGACGGCGACCTCGCGGACGCCGCGCACCGTGCGCTCGAACACATAGCCCTCGCCTTCCCGGAACGCGCCGCTCCAGCCGCGCTCGACCTCGTCGGCCAGCGCGTCGAGGCGCCTGGCGATATAGCCGGCCGCCTCGGTGGCGGTCTCGACATTGCCGACCACGCTCGGGCTCAGCACGCCGGCGATCGCCGCCTGCTCGACCACCGCGCGGTTGTAGCGGCTGTGCAGGCTGTTGAGGATGCCGCGGATGCCGCGCGCGTCCTCCACCAGTGACTGCAGGTCGCGGCCGCGGCGCTCCTCGCCGGTGGCGAGCTTCAACGTGCAGTCGTCGAGGCCGGTCTCGATCAGATAGTCCTCCAGCGCGCGCTCGTCCTTGAGGTACTGCTCGGATTTGCCGCGCATCACCTTGTAGAGCGGCGGCTGGGCGATATAGAGGTAGCCGCCCTCGATCATCTGCGGCATCTGGCGGAAGAAGAACGTCAGCAGCAGCGTGCGGATATGGGCGCCGTCCACGTCGGCGTCGGTCATGATGATGATCTTGTGGTAGCGCAGCTTCGAGAGATCGAAATCGTCGCGGCCGATGCCGGTGCCGAGCGCGGTGATCAGGGTGCCGACCTGCTCGCTCGACAGCATCTTGTCGAAGCGCGCGCGCTCGACGTTGAGGATCTTGCCGCGCAGCGGCAGCACCGCCTGAAATTCGCGGTTACGGCCCTGCTTGGCCGAGCCGCCGGCGGAATCACCCTCGACGATGAACAGTTCGGACTTGGCCGGATCGCGCTCCTGGCAGTCGGCGAGCTTGCCGGGCAGCGAGGCGATGTCGAGCGCGCCCTTGCGCCGGGTGAGTTCGCGCGCCTTGCGCGCGGCTTCGCGCGCGGTCGCCGCCTCCACCACCTTGCCGACGATGGTCTTGGCCTCGGCGGGATGCTCCTCGAACCAGGCGGCGAGCGCCTCGTTGAGCACGTTCTCCACCACCGGGCGCACTTCCGAAGACACCAGCTTGTCCTTGGTCTGCGACGAGAACTTGGGATCTGGCACCTTGACGGAGAGCACCGCCGTGAGCCCCTCGCGGCAGTCGTCGCCGGTCAGCGCGATCTTGTCCTTCTTCGCCATGGTGTCGGCGTAGCTCGTCACCTGACGGGTCAGTGCGCCGCGGAAGCCGGCGAGATGGGTGCCGCCGTCGCGCTGGGGAATGTTGTTGGTGAAGCACAGCACGTTCTCGTGGTAGCTGTCGTTCCACCACATCGCCACTTCGACGCTGATGCCGTTCTGCTCGGCGCGCACCACGATCGGCTCGGCCACCACCGGTTTCTTGTTGCGATCGAGATATCTGACGAAGGCCTCGACGCCGCCCTCGTAATACAGCTCCTCGCGCTTCTCGACCGCATGGCGCATGTCGGACAGCAGGATGTGGACGCCGGAATTGAGGAAGGCGAGTTCGCGCAGGCGATGCTCCAGCGTGGCGAAATCGTATTCGATATTCTTGAAGGTGTCGGGGGAGGCGAGGAACGTCACCTCGGTGCCGCGCTTGCCGTCGGCGTCGCCGACCACCTTGAGCGGTGCGACGGAATCGCCGTGGGCGAATTGGACATAGTGTTCCTTGCCGTCGCGCCAGATGCGCAGGTCGAGCTTGCTCGACAGCGCGTTGACCACCGACACGCCGACGCCGTGCAGGCCGCCGGAGACCTTGTAGGAATTCTGGTCGAACTTTCCGCCGGCGTGGAGCTGGGTCATGATGACCTCGGCCGCCGAGATGCCTTCGCCCTTGTGGATGTCGGTGGGGATGCCGCGGCCGTCGTCGCGCACCGTGACCGAATTGTCCGGATTGAGGATCACGTCGACGCGGGTGGCGTGGCCGGCCAGCGCTTCGTCGATGGCGTTGTCGACCACCTCGTAGACCATGTGATGCAGGCCGGAGCCGTCATCGGTGTCGCCGATATACATGCCCGGCCGCTTGCGCACGGCATCGAGGCCTTTCAGCACCCGGATCGATTCCGCGCCGTATTCCGCACTGGGCGATGGCGCTGGTGCGGCGCTGGCCTGCCGTGCTGGTTCGCTCATGAGGTGCCTTCAACCTGGGGGGCGGCAGGGCGGTTTGCCGCAAAATCCGGGGCCGCGGAAAACGCGCCCACAACAAATGAATTTTGCCATGAAACGCGATGGCCGCCTAGGACAAAAAGATGCCTCGCAAGCCTTTGAATAAATGGGATTTTCTACCCGTTTTTCAAGGCGCCTCGAAGCGATTTTCAAGGCGCGCGAAAAGCCTGATTCGCACCCTGTTTTCGCCACCCCCGCGCGCGGTCAGGCGGCCCGCGTCACCGTGCCATCCTTCACCGCGAAAACATCGGCCCGGCCGCCGACATCGGCGAACGCGGCCGGGTCGGCGCCGGTCATCCAGACCTGCGCGCCGAGCCTGGCCAGTTCGTCGAACAGCGCCCGGCGGCGGTCGGGATCGAGGTGGGCCACGATCTCGTCGAGCAGCAGCAGCGGCGTGAGGCCGGTCATGTCGGCCACCAGCGTGGCGTGGGCGAGCACGAGGCCGATCAGCAGCGCCTTCTGCTCGCCGGTGGAGGCGTCGCGCGCCGGCATGGCTTTCGGCGCATAGATCACCTGAAGGTCGGTGAGGTGCGGGCCGTCCAGCGTGCGGCCGGCGGCGGCGTCGCGGGGGCGGGCCTCGCGCAGCAGCACGCGATAGCGGTCTTCCACCGCAGTGGCGGGCTCGCCCATCAGCGCGTTTTCCATCCAGCCGTCGAGCGCGATCTGCGCCGAGGGGAACGCCGATGTCGCGCCGCGCGCCGCCAGCATCGCGCTCAGGCGCTGCACGGTCTGGCCGCGCTGCGCGGCGACGGCGACGGCGAGTTCGGCCACCTCGCGCTCGATGGCGTCGCACCAGTGGGAGTCGTAGTTGCGGTCTTCGAGCAGGCGGTTGCGCGAGCGCAGCGCGCGCTCCAGCGCCGACACCCGACCCGCATGCTCGCTGTCGATGGCGAGCACCAGGCGGTCGAAGAAGCGCCGCCGCTCCGAGGCCGCGCCCATGAACAGGCCGTCCATGGCCGGTGTCAGCCACACCATGCGGATATGGTCGCCGAACGCTGTGGCGGACGTCACCGGCTCGCGATCGACGCGGGCGCGGCGGCCCGAGGCCCCGCTTTCGGCGCGCGGCGCCTCGATGCCGGTGCCGAGGGTGGCGAGGCCGAATGCGCCCTCGATCTCCGCCGACACCGCCCATGCGCCGTCGCCCTGAACATCGGCGACGTCTTCGAGGGTGGCACGGCGCAGCCCGCGCCCCGGCGACAGAAACGAGATCGCCTCCAGGCAGTTTGTCTTGCCGGCGCCGTTGGGGCCGACCAGCACCACCATATCCGCGCGCGTCTCCACGCTGGCCGCGCGGTAATTGCGGAAATGCGTCAGCGTGAGGCGCAGGATGCGGGAGACGGTCATGGGGGATGTATAGCGCAACGGGCGCGCACGGAAACCATTGAGGGTCATTGCCGGGTCAAGCCCGGTAATGACGATTTTCGTGATGCAGGATAGTGCCTCGTTTCACTCGGTCACCCTCTCCCGCAAGGGGAGAGGGGAAAGATCACACCCGCATCGGCATCAGCACGTAGAGCGCGCCCTTGCTGTCGCGGTCGTGGATCAGTGTCGGCGAGCCGGGATCGGCGAGGCGCAGCACCGCGACCTCGCCCTCGATCTGCGCCGCGATGTCGAGCAGATAGCGCGAGTTGAAGCCGATATCGAGCGGATCGGAGGCGTATTCGACTTCGAGTTCTTCGGTCGCGCTGCCGGAATCCGGATTGGTCACCGACAGCACCAGCTTGCCCGCCGACAGCGCGAGCTTCACCGCGCGGCCGCGCTCGCTGGAGATGGTGGAGACGCGATCCACCGCCGCCTCGAAATCCTTCTTGTCGACGACCAGTTCCTTGTCGTTGTTCTGCGGGATGACGCGGCCGTAATCGGGGAAGGTGCCGTCGATCAGCTTCGAGGTCAGCACCACGTCGCCGATGGAGAAGCGGATCTTGCCCTGCGACAGCTCGATCTTGAATTCGGCGTCGCTGTCCTCGATCAGGCGCTGCACCTCGCCGACCGTCTTGCGCGGCACGATGACGCCGGGCATGCCCTCCGCGCTCGGCGGCAGCGGCAGGTCGACCTGCGCCAGCCGGTGGCCGTCGGTCGCGACCGCCCGCAGCGTCGCCGCCTTGGCGGAGCCGGCGGCGTGCAGATAGATGCCGTTGAGATAATAGCGGGTCTCTTCGGTGGAGATCGCGAATTGCGTGCGGTCGATCAGCCGCTTCATGTCGCTCGCCGCCAGGGTGAAGGCGTGGGTCATGTCGCCGGCGGCGAGATCGGGGAAGTCGCTCTCGGGCAGGGTCTGCAGCGTGAAGCGCGAGCGCCCTGCGCGGATCGCCAGCACCGAGCGGTCGCCGTCGCCTTCCAGCACGATCTGCGAGCCGTCCGGCAGCTTGCGCACGATGTCGTAGAACATGTGTGCGGGCACGGTGGTGGAGCCGCCGGTGGCGGTCTCCGCCGGCAGCGTCTCGGTGACTTCGAGATCGAGGTCGGTGGCCTTGAGGCTGAGGCGTGATTTGTCGGCGCGGATCAGCACGTTGCCGAGGATCGGAATCGTGTTGCGGCGTTCGACCACGCGATGGACGTGGCCCAGCGATTTCAACAGTTGCGCCCGCTCGACGGTAACTTTCATGACGATTGCGCCCGATCCCAAGTCCGGACCAGGTCCGGCGCGCCGGACCCGTCCGCATCATTGCTGGAGATGCCGGGCGACTGGACAGCACACCGCGGCGACTGAACCCCGCGGACCGGTGCAACGGATGTAGCCGGAGCCCACGGGGAACGTAAGGTGCCGCGAAAGGGCTCCGAGCGCAAGGGCAGGCGCGCCGGTTGCGGCGCGTTCTCCCTTGTTATCTCAGGCTTATCTCACGCGGCGGCCCAAGGGCCCCTCAGTCCTGCAACTGGCGCTTGAGCAGTTCGACCTCGTCGGACAGCGAGATGTCCTTGGCCACCAGCGCCTCGATCTTGCGCACCGCATGCAGCACCGTGGTGTGATCGCGGCCGCCAAAGCGCCGTCCGATCTCCGGCAGCGAGCGCAGCGTCAGCGTCTTGGCGAGATACATCGCCACCTGGCGCGGCCGCACCACATTGGCGGTGCGGCGCGACGACAGCAGGTCGGAGCGGCTGACATTGTACTGGCGCGCCACCACGCGCTGGATGTCCTCGATCTTGACCCGCTTCGGCTCCATCGGCCGGACCAGATCGCGCACCTCGCGCTCGGCCATCTCCAGCGTCACCGCGGTGGCGTTGAGCTTGGAGTGGGCGAGCAGGCGGTTGATCGCGCCCTCGAGGTCGCGGCCGTTATGGGTGATGGTGCGCGCCAGATAATCGAGCACCGGCGCCGGCACGTCGAAGGCGGCGTGATGGGTTTTGGCGGCGAGCACGCGCGACTTGAGGATTTCGAGGCGCAGCTCCTCGCCGAGCGAGGCCATCTCCACGACCAAGCCGCCGGCGAGGCGCGAGCGCACCCGGTCGTCGAGGCTTTCGAGATCGGACGGCGGACGATCGGCGGCGATCACCACCTGACGGCCGGCGTCGATCAGCGCGTTCAACGTGTGGCAGAATTCCGACTGGGTCGATTTGCCCTGCAGGAACTGGAGATCGTCGATCACCAGCACGTCGATGCCGCGCAACGCCTCCTTGAAGGCGAGCGCCGTCTGCGACTTCAGCGCGGCGACGAAGCCGTACATGAATTTCTCGGCGGTGAGATAGAGCACCTTGCGCTCGCCGGCAGCGCCGGCTGAATTTCCTGCCCACGTCACCGCCTGCAGCAGGTGGGTTTTGCCGAGGCCGACGCCGGCGTGGATGTAGAGCGGATTGAACATCACCGGATCGCCGCGGCGGCCTTCCGCCACCTGGCGCGCGGCGGCGTGGGCGAGGGTGTTGGAGCGGCCGGTCACGAAGGTCGCGAAGGTCAGGCGCGGATCGAGCGGCGAGCCGCCGAGCGCGTCATGGCTGGCGGAGACCGGCGCGGTGGCGACCGCGCGCAGTTCGGTGGCGGGTCGCGCGGGTGCCGCGCCCGGCTCGGTGCGCCGCGCATCCTGCGTCGCGCGGGCGTCCCTCGCAGGCGCGGGACTGCGCAGCGCGGTGCGTACGCTCAGTTCCACGCGCTTGACCTCGGGCATCTCGGACTGCCAGCAGCTCAGCACGCGATCGGCGTAATGTGCCTGGATCCAGCTCTTGAGGAACTTGGTCGGCACCGTCATGTGCACGCAATCGTCATGGATGCGTTCAAGATCCATGCGGGCGAACCAGCTCGTGTAGAAGTCCTCACCGACATTGCTGCGCAGGCGCCCCTTGAAACGTGCCCAGTGGTCCTGTTCGTGATTCTGAGAGATTGTCATCGGCATTCCAGTATCTTGGTGGTCTGTGCAGACGGTGAAGCCAACTGCGGCCGCGGCTGCGTGAAAAGTGCGAGGGAAGATCGTTGCGGATCGCGGGTGTGCCGCTCACCCCACATCTCCAGACCATGTCCGCAGACGGCTCCGCCGTTCGGCGTTCATCACCGCGGGCAGGGGGATGTGGAGGGGAGCAGCGCGCGCGCCGCTCAGGGCGTACTGGGACGCGGAGGGGGCCGGTCGAGCGCCGGGAACACCGGCGTGGAGGCAATCAGGCAATCACCAAAATGGAATGAGGCCGTCATCGTCTGGCACAATTTTTGAGACATAAAACTTCCCCCCTCCCGCCACGCGAAAAAACGCGGCAGGTCACTTCCAAATTATCTGTTGTGGTCTTCAGATCGTTCCGATCGGATCGCCGGTCCAATCACCGCCCGGACTGGCGCCGCTCGTCCCTCCGTTGCGCCGTCCTGTCATCGATCCTTTCGTCCAGGGTTGGATGGGTTCGATCATGCGAGGCCCCGTCATGTGAAACACCGTTGGCCGCGCGGCGACCGTTCCTGTCGGACGGCTGCGGGAGACATCTCCCAACCACCGCGGTGACTTCGTCACATAAGAGACTGATCTCACAAACTGCATGAGCTCAAACCCGATTCATCGCCTGGAAGTGTCGCTAACGTGCACACTCGTTACTGATTTGCACGCCTGCCTCATGTTCCCGATCTGCAAAGACCAAAAGAGCCATCGGCGTCGCGACGGCATAAGGAATACACGAGGCGCATCGGCCCGCAACGAAATTGATTTTCATGCATGCGCGCAAATTTCGGCCGATCGCCACGCACCCGCATGACGTGCCGCATGTCGAAACGACAAGGTTTTGAATCTCTACGTGGAATCGAAACGCACCGGACGTGTCACAAAGCCGGGGGCGGCAAAAAAACGTTCATAAATAATTTACGATTCGCCGAGCCGTGATCACGTTTTGCAAGTGCTGCTTGCCGCTATGTGGATAAAGCCTTCGGCCGCCGTGTGTTTTTTTGCTCAACCGGACAGGGTAACCCCGCTGTCGCTTCGGCATGCGCGCGGGCGCGGCTCTTGCATTTTCAAAACGCCCGCCGTGCAATGCGAACTCGCCCAGGTGCCGTCGCGTTAACGATAACGCCTTGCGCGCAAGGGCTTTCGGACGCGCGCAGCGCGGCGGCGGGCGCGAAAATTCGGCGCGAAAATTCCACGGCGGTCCGCAGCTCCGGCGTCATCGACGCGGCCGCGACCACCGCGCGGCGACGGCAGGGCTGCGAACCATCGGCGCGCCACCGGGCGCGCACGAGGTGGCATATCCCGCACCGTCATCGACCCGCATCGTCATCGCACGGCATCGTCATCGCTCCGGACCGTCAGCGCAGCGGACCATTCGCGCGCCGGACCATCGCCCTGGACGCCGCGGCAAAGAATCGGGGACTCGCCAAAGAAAAAGCCCGGCGTAAGCCGGGCTTGTCGGGTCGCTGGCGGCGCGGACGTAAAGCCGCGCCGGGAAGCCGCGCAGATTACTGCGCGAGCTTGGCGATCTGGTGGTTCAGGCGCGACACCTTCCGGCTGGCGCTGTTCTTGTGAACGATGTTGCGCTGCGCCGCCTTCATCAGGTTGGGCTCGGCCTGCTTCATCGCCGCGACGGCGGCGGCGCGGTCACCGCGCTTGATGGCGTCCTCGACGGAACGCACCGCGCCGCGCATCTGGCTGCGGCGGGATTTGTTGATCTCGGTACGGCGGGCAATCTTGCGCGTCGCCTTCTTGGCAGAGGTGGTGTTCGCCATGGTCTCTCGGTTTCTCTCGGTCCGTCAGATCGCGGCGCTCGCGCGGCCACGGGGCTGATCGTTATCGACCTGATGGCCGATGATGAAGGATGAAGCGATGTTCCCGGAAGCGCCGACGCAAAATGCAAGCGGTCCTGATTTTCGCGCGAGCAATCTTCGCAAAGAACATCGGCGGCAGGATTGCGCCCGCCGCCAGTCGGGGCTCTTATAGGGATACTGGCCTGCACCGTCAACGATTTCCGGGCTATTTTTGCGGCCGGCGGGCCCCGCCCGGGGCCGGGTGGCTGGGGCGGGCCCCAAACGCATGAAAGATATCTGTAAAGACATGAGGATGAACGATGATCCGCGGGTTTTTTCGTCTGATCGGGCTGCTTCTGCTGGTCGCCGGGTTCCTGTCGCTGGTCTATGACGGGGCCCGGACCATCGCCGACCAGACCCTGCGGATCACCCGCCTCGGCGAATTGTGGAACGACATCAACCAGGCCAGCCAGCAGGCGTTCCAGTCCTTGGTCGAGGGGGTCTCGCCGCTGCTGTGGAGCAGCGTGATGAAGCTCCTGCTCAACCAGCCCGCCTGCGTCGTGCTCGGCCTGCTCGGGCTGGTGCTGATGCTGCTGTTCCGTCCGCGCAAGCCGCTGATCGGCTACGCCCGCAACTGATCCTGCATCCGGCGCGGCGCAGCCAACGGTCGCATTGCGCCGGGCGCGACCTATATAAGTGTCCAGAGCGGCGACCCGTCATCATGGAGTAAGCCATGTTCTTCTCCCGCAAATCCCTCGACCTGCCGGGCCCGGCCGACGCCCTGCCCGGCCGCGCCACCGCGCTGCCCACCGCGCGGACCCATTTCGTCAACGGCCAGACCCTGAAGGGGCCCTATCCCGCCGGCCTTGAGGCCGCGATCTTCGGGCTCGGCTGCTTCTGGGGCGCAGAGCGAAAATTCTGGGAACTGGACGGCGTCTATGTCACGGCGGTCGGCTATGCCGGCGGCGTCACCCCCAACCCGACCTATGAGGAAACCTGCTCCGGCCGTACCGGCCATACCGAGGCGGTGCTGGTGGTGTTCGATCCGCGGCAGGTGAGTTACGACGACCTGCTGCGGACGTTCTGGGAAAGCCACGACCCGACGCAGGGCATGCGTCAGGGCAACGATATCGGCACGCAGTATCGCTCGGCGATCTACACCACCAGCGAGGCGCAGCACACCGCCGCGCTGGCCTCGAAGGCGGCCTACGCCAAGGCGCTGGCGGCACGCGGTTATGGTGCGATCACCACCGAGATCGCGCCGGCCGGTCCGTTCTATTTCGCCGAGGACTACCATCAGCAATATCTCGCCAAGAATCCCGGCGGCTATTGCGGCCTCGGTGGGACCGGCGTGGCCTGCCCGACGGGGATCGGTGTCGGCGCGTAAGCCATGCCGGCGCGCGGCAGACGCATCTAACCCTTTGTTAACCATAGCGAGCGCAAACCGGACCTGTCTCCGAAGCGGGGGCCAGCCCGGAGCGTTTCGTGCGCGCGTCTCGACGATCGTTGATTGCTGCCGTCATCTGTGCCGTCGCGCTGTCGGGCTGCGTGCACACGAGCGCCGGCGTGACCGTCGGCCCCGCGCCGCTGCATGAGCCCTACCGTCTCGATTCCGGCGACCGGTTGCGTGTCGTGGTCTATGGCCAGGACGGCCTCACCAATACCTATGCGGTGGATGCCGGCGGCGCCATCACCATGCCGCTGATCGGCCGCGTGCCGGCGCGCGGCCTGACCCCGGCGGAGCTGGCCGGGGCGGTGAGCGCGCGGCTGCGAAAAGGCTATCTGCGCGATCCGTCGGTCGCGGTGGAGGTCGAGAGCTACCGGCCGTTCTTCGTTCTCGGCGAAGTGGCGGCGCCGGGACAGTATCCCTTCGTGCCCAACATGACGGCGGAAACGGCGGTGGCCATCGCCGGCGGCTTCACCCCGCGCGCCGACCGTGGCGCGGCCAAGCTGCGGCGCGTCGGCGATGGCGGCGCGGCGCAGGCCGTGGTGCCGATGGGCACCTTCCTGCGTCCCGGCGACACCGTGGTGATCTCCGAGCGCTGGTTCTGAGCCGCGCGCGTCGTCAGCGCAGATGCGCGGCGAAGAAGGCGAGGCTGCGCCGCCAGGCAAGGTCGGCGCTCGGCGCATCGTAGCTCGCGCGCGCGTCGCAGCCGAAGCCGTGCTGCGCGCCGGGATAGACGAACACCTCGACCTCCGGCCGCTTCGCTTTGATGGTTTCCACGTCCGCGAGCGGAATGCCGCTGTCCTTTTCGCCGAAATGAAGCTGGGTCGGCACCAGCGGCCTGTCGTCGGCAAAACGCGCCACCGCGCCGCCGTAATAGCCGACCGCGGCGCGCAGGCCCGACAGTTTTGTCGCCGCCGCATAGGCGACGCTGCCGCCGAGACAGAAACCGATGATGCCGACCGGCCCGACGCCGCGCACGGCATCGATGGCGGCCTGGGTGTCGCGCAGCATCGCCGGCCAGTCCGGCGCGGCGACGAACCTGCGCGCCACCGCCACCTCCTCCGGCGAATAGCCCGACTGGAAATCCGGCGTGATGCGATCGAAGATCGCCGGCGCGATGGCGCAATAGC
This sequence comes from Afipia sp., assembly GCA_017308495.1. Taxonomy (GTDB): domain Bacteria; phylum Pseudomonadota; class Alphaproteobacteria; order Rhizobiales; family Xanthobacteraceae; genus Afipia. Next base: position 351 of record JAFKES010000073.1, on the reverse strand, counting down.
CTGCGTCCGCGAGGCGGTTGCACACGTCGCGGATGTGCGCGTTCACGCCGAAGATTTCCTGGATCACCACGATGGCGGCTTGCGCGGGGGTGACGGAATCGGCGCGATAGCCGCCGAGCCTGAAGCCATCCGACGCCGTCAATGTCACATGATCACCCATCGGGATTGCCTATTGCCACATCCAGTCGCGGCGCCAGTCGCCCTTCCAGCCGGTGAGGCGACCGCCGCGGAACTGGAGATAGAGCGGATCGTTGCGAGACGCCCACCAGCCGCTTCCGACATGGCGGACCACCACATAGACCTCGTTGCCCGGCTTGCCGCGCACATAGGCCAGCGGCTGGCCGAGCGCGA
>JAFKES010000072.1 GCA_017308495.1 Afipia sp. | reverse complement strand
TGAAGTCCATCGCGCTGGCGCTACAGGCCGATCCCAGCAAGGTGCTGAACCTCGGCAAGGACGCCAACGAGAAAGTAGTCAAGACCATGGACCTGTCCGGGTTCAAGGTGCTGGCCTTCGCCACGCATGGTCTGGTGCCGGGTGAACTCAACGGCCTGACCCAGCCGGCGCTGGCGCTGTCGTCGCCGGACGTTACTGGCGAGGGCGGCGACGGCCTCCTGACCATGGAGGAAATCCTGTCGCTCAAGCTCGACGCCGACTGGGTGGTGCTGTCGGCCTGCAACACCGGCGCGGGCGCGGGGGCTGGGGCGGAAGCCGCCTCCGGTCTCGGCCGCGCCTTCTTCTATGCGGGCACGCGGGCGCTGCTGGTCACCAACTGGTCGGTGCATTCGCAGTCGGCGCGCGAATTGGTGACCGACCTGTTCAAGCGGCAGGCGGATGATCCGAAGCTGACGCGCGGCGAGGCGCTGCGGCAGGCGATGATGGCGCTGGCCGACGGGCCGGGCTTTGTCGGCGCCGACGGCAAGACCGAATTCGCTTACGCCCATCCGTTGTTCTGGGCGCCCTACACCATCATCGGCGACGGCGGCGGGCGCTGACGATCCCGCTGCCGGTTGTCGCAAGACGCAGCGAGCCGGAAAGACCGCGGTCCGCCCGTCGCGGGCGGCCCCCGATGTCGCCGATCACGCTTCGTGCGAGCCCTCAGGATCGCCCCTTGCTGTCGCGCCTGGCCTGCGCGGCCTTGGTCGCCTGGGAGATGCTGCCGATCCGCTTGCGCGACACGGTGGTTCTGCGGCGGCGGCTGGGGCGCGGGAGCATACCCTCGTTCGCGGTGCGGCCCGCCGGGGGAGGGCTGGTGAACTCCGCCGCCCGCCGCATGGCCAGCGCCCGGCGCGCCGCATCGACATTGGCGGCGCGCGCCTCGATGTTGCGGATGCGCGCGGCCTCCCTGTTCACGCGCTTGAGGGCGTTGGCGAACACCTGCTTGCGCTGCTGCGGCTGATCGCCGGTGCCGGGAAAGCTGCCGCCGCGCGGCTCCGCCTTGCCGCGCGTCTCGCGCTGCTTCTGGCGGGCCAGCGTCCGCTCCTTGTCGCGCATCTGCCGCAACCGGGTTTGCAGTGCCTGCAGGCCGGCGAGGTCGAGACCGTACAGTTCGGGGTGATGCGATCCTTTGACAACCTCGTATTCATCATGACTCAGCAGGCTGCGTTCGAATTTGCAGGCTATCGACATCGCTGGTTCTCCCGACTGGACGTTGCGGCCGTGCTGGCCTGACGCCGAAAGCCTACCAACCCCGTGGCGGCGGCGGCAACAGCCTTCCGCAACGCCGCGCCGTGCTGTAGAGTTTCGCCATTGCGTTTAGGAGATTTCCCGATGCGGCGTCTATGGATGTATCTTGGCTGCGCGGCGGCCGTCGCGATCTATCTGACCACTGCTGAGGCGCGTGCGGGCACGCTTCTCATTTCCGCCGACGAGGCCAAGCTGCCGCCGCCCAAGGGCGCGGTGTCGGTCACGAGCCGTGGCATCACCCGGGGGCCGAAGGTGGCGCTGGTCGGCAAGGCCGAGGCGCAGTCGCCGATGCGCCTGCAACTGAAGTTCGAATCCTTCGGCGGCGCCAAGATCGACACCGACTCCCTGAAGGTGACCTATCTCAAGAATCCGGCCGTCGATCTGACGCCGCGGTTGAAATCGTTCGTCAAGCCGGATGGCATCGATGTTCCGGATGCGGAGCTGCCCGCCGGCGATCACATCATCCGCGTCGATGTGAAGGATTCCGACGGGCGCACCGCGACCACCAGCTTCACCCTCAAGATCGCACCGTAAGCCGCAGGGCATGTCAGCCGAGCTTGTGTGCCCTTATTGCGCGCAGGAGAACGCCCCGCAGGCCCTTGTCTGCTGGGCCTGCTCGCGCGACATCGCCGTTCCGGCATCGCTGATCGCCGAGCGCGACGACCTGACCCGCAAGCGCGCCCGCGCGCGCGAGGATCTGGTCAATGCCAGGGCGGAATTGGACCAGTTGCGCGGGCGCCTCCGCTTTCACATACGGCGGAAATGACATGCGTATGCAAGCGGCGTAGGCGACCTGATGGAATGTCCGTTCTGCACGGAAGACACCAAGGACGAGGCGCTGGTCTGCAAGCATTGCGGGCGCGACCTGCGCATCGTGCGGCCGGTGGTGCTCGAGGTTCAGAGCCTCGTCGCCGATCTCGACAAGCTCGGGCGTGAGCTCGACCGCGTCAACGCGCGGATTTATCGCCGCAAGCATCCGTGGCGGCATCTCGCCGTGCACAGCGTGGCCTATGTGCTGATCCCGACCATCCTGCTGGTTGCCGCGCACATCATCGTCACCATCGTGCTGAACGTATCGCCGCTGTATCTGCGCCTGGCATCGGTGGCCATCCCGCTGCCGTTCGGCGTCGCGATCTACGCGATCCAGAAAATCGGTGTGCGCGGCGCGGCGGTGGTCGGGGTCGTCACCGCGGCGGTCAGCGTGCTGTGCATGCTGACGGTGACCGGCCTCAACGACCAGGTGCCGATCCTGCCGCAGTCGGGCATGGAATGGCGGGAGGTGATCGAATATGCGGCGAGCATCGCGCTGGCGTTCGTCACCGGCAACATTCTTGGCCTGCTGATCTTCCAGGTGCTGCTGGGAACGATGGGGCAGGGTAGCAGTGGGCCGAACCCGGCCGTCTATAGTGTCGCGCGCATGCTGGGGCCGCATGACGGGGAGGATGAGATCCGCCGCCGGGCGCGGCTGATTCAGAACCTGATGCGGACAATCGGCCCGACGTTCGGGCTGGTGTCGACGGCCGCCGGCTCGATCTATGCCGGCCTCAAAGGTATTATTGGCTCCTGATCCGCCGATTTTGCCCGCCAAGCGGGTTCCACGGGGCGGATTCGCGTGTCATTCACGCAACGCTGCAATGAATTCCGGCTGCCCGATTGTTAAAAATCGGAAAAAACACGCCGGGATCACAGAGTTGGCCGGTTCAGAGGTTAGCGAATTCTTGATAGTCCGATGGCAGCATGATTGGCTAAGACATTGGGGCTATGATGACCGGGATTCGATGACCCGTGATTCGTTGAGAGAAGTGGAGAACCGGGTCTTTTTGGTATGGATTTTGCTCCTATCTACAGGCCGTGCACCCATGTGCCGGAGCGGAGCATGATCCCGAGATGAGACCGGACGGCGGACGGAGACAGGAATGAGCAAGGTCGGTAATAGCGATTCGAAGAACACCCTCTATTGCTCGTTCTGCGGAAAAAGCCAGCACGAGGTTCGCAAGCTGATCGCGGGCCCGACCGTGTTCATCTGCGATGAATGCGTCGAACTGTGCATGGACATCATCCGCGAGGAGAACAAGTCGTCGCTGGTGAAGTCGCGCGACGGCATCCCGACGCCGAAGGAAATCTGCAAGGTTCTCGATGATTACGTCATCGGCCAGAACCATGCCAAGAAGGTGCTGTCGGTGGCGGTCCACAACCACTACAAGCGCCTCAACCACCAGACCAAGCACAACGACGTCGAACTGGCGAAGTCGAACATCCTGCTGATCGGCCCCACCGGGTCGGGCAAGACGCTGCTGGCGCAGACGCTGGCGCGCATTCTCGACGTGCCGTTCACCATGGCGGATGCGACCACGCTGACCGAGGCCGGCTATGTCGGCGAGGACGTCGAGAACATCATCCTCAAGCTGCTGCAGGCCGCCGACTACAATGTCGAGCGCGCCCAGCGCGGCATCGTCTATATCGACGAAATCGACAAGATCTCGCGCAAGTCCGACAATCCCTCGATTACCCGCGACGTGTCGGGCGAGGGCGTGCAGCAGGCCCTGCTCAAGATCATGGAAGGCACCGTTGCGAGCGTTCCTCCGCAAGGCGGAAGAAAGCATCCGCAGCAGGAATTCCTGCAGGTGGATACCACCAACATCCTGTTCATCTGCGGCGGCGCGTTCTCCGGCCTTGAGAAGATCATCTCGGGGCGCGGGCGCACCACCTCGATCGGCTTTGCCGCGCAGGTGCTGGCTCCGGAAGACCGCCGCACCGGCGAAATCTTCCGCGAGGTCGAACCGGAAGACCTGCTCAAATACGGCCTGATCCCGGAGTTCGTCGGCCGCCTGCCGGTGGTCGCGACGCTGGAAGACCTCGACGAGACCTCGCTGAAGAAGATTCTGGTCGAGCCCAAGAACGCGCTGGTGAAACAGTACCAGCGGCTGTTCGAGATGGAGAACATCGAGCTGACTTTCGCCGACGAGGCGCTTGGCGCGGTGGCCCGCAAGGCCATCGAGCGTAAGACCGGCGCGCGCGGGCTGCGCTCGATCCTCGAAAGCATCCTGCTCGAGACCATGTTCGACCTTCCCGGCCTCGAAGGCGTCGAGGAAGTGGTCATCTCGCGCGAGGTGGTGGAGGCGACGGCCCGTCCGCTCTACATCTACGCCGACCGTTCCGACCGGCCGGCCGAGACCAGCGCCAGCGCCTGAGCCCGGAACCGCAGACCGTCGGGTTCGCTGTCATGCGGAGGCTGCCGATCCTTGCCGGCAGCCTCGTTTCTGTTGCGCGGGATCGTCGATTAAGCCCGTGTTCACAGAGGCTTTTCGCTCTCTTGACACCCCCCCGCGCCATAGCCACCTAATGGTGTGCTGCGAAACGAGGACCTACTGAGATTCGTGGCATTCGACCCGGACAGGTGAGGGGCCGCATCGCGGCCGATGGCTCAAGGGAGTTCTGACCCGTCCGGCACACAAGGCACCTTGTGGTGGTTGCGTCAGCATGACGGGCCGCGTGCAAGGGGGCGCAACGAAAGGAATATGGGCATGACTGCCTCGAAGCCCCGTCCCACCATCGTTCATGGCGAAAGCCATTCCTATCCGGTCTTGCCGCTTCGCGACATCGTCGTCTTCCCGCACATGATCGTGCCGCTGTTCGTCGGCCGCGAGAAGTCGATCAAGGCGCTCGAAGAGGTGATGAAGAACGATGCGCTGATCTTCCTCGCGACGCAGAAGAATGCGTCCGATGACGATCCGTCGCCGGAATCCATCTACGAGATCGGCACGCTGGCCAGCGTGTTGCAGCTCCTCAAGCTTCCCGACGGCACCGTAAAGGTGCTGGTGGAAGGGCTGGAGCGCGCCAAGGCCGGCAAGTATTCCGATCGCGCCGATTTCTACGAGGCCGAAGCGGTGGCGCTGGCCGATCTCGATGCCAAGAGCGTCGAGGCGGAAGCGCTGGCGCGCTCGGTGGTGTCCGATTTCGAAAGCTATGTGAAGCTGAACAAGAAGATTTCCGCCGAGGTGGTGGGCGTCGTTCAGCAGATCACGGATTTCGCCAAGCTCGCGGATACCGTGGCCTCGCATCTCGCGGTCAAGATTTCCGACCGCCAGGCCATCCTGGAAACGCTGTCCGTGTCCCAGCGCCTTGAGAAGGTGATGGGCCTGATGGAGAGCGAGATCTCGGTGCTGCAGGTCGAGAAGAAGATCCGCTCGCGCGTCAAGCGCCAGATGGAGAAGACCCAGCGCGAGTACTACCTCAACGAGCAGATGAAGGCGATCCAGAAGGAGCTCGGCGACGATGAAGGTCGTGACGAGCTGGCCGATCTGGAAGAGAAGATCGCCAAGACCAAGCTCTCGAAGGAGGCGCGCGAGAAGGCGACGCACGAACTGAAGAAGCTGCGGCAGATGTCTCCGATGTCCGCCGAGGCGACGGTCGTGCGCAACTATCTCGACTGGCTGCTGTCGATTCCGTGGGGCAAGAAGTCCAAGGTCAAGAAGGACCTCAATGCCGCGCAGGAAGTGCTCGACAGCGATCACTACGGGCTTGAGAAAGTCAAGGACCGCATCGTCGAATATCTCGCCGTGCAGTCCCGCGCCAACAAGCTGACCGGCCCGATCCTGTGCCTCGTCGGCCCTCCGGGCGTCGGCAAGACCTCGCTTGGCAAGTCGATCGCGAAGGCGACCGGACGCGAGTTCGTGCGCGTGTCGCTCGGCGGCGTGCGGGACGAAGCGGAGATCCGCGGACACCGCCGCACCTATATCGGCTCGATGCCCGGCAAGATCATCCAGTCGATGCGCAAGGCGAAGACCTCGAACCCGCTGTTCCTGCTCGATGAGATCGACAAGATGGGCGCCGACTTCCGCGGCGATCCGTCGTCGGCCCTGCTTGAGGTGCTCGACCCCGAGCAGAACGCGACGTTCAACGACCACTATCTCGAAGTCGACTACGATCTGTCGAACGTGATGTTCATCACCACCGCGAATACGCTCAATATTCCCGGGCCGCTGATGGACCGCATGGAGATCATCCGCATCGCCGGCTACACCGAGAACGAGAAGGTCGAGATCGCCCGCAAGCATCTCATCCCGAACGCGATCAGCAAGCACGGCCTGACGGCGAAGGAGTGGTCGATCGACGATGACGCGCTGCTGTTCCTGATCCGCCGCTACACCCGCGAAGCGGGCGTGCGCAACCTCGAGCGTGAGATTTCGACACTGGCCCGCAAGGGGGTGAAGGAACTCATGATGTCGAAGAAGAAGACGGTGAAGGTGACGTCGGAGGTGGTCGAGGAGTTCCTCGGTGTGCCGAAGTATCGCTTCGGCGCGATCGACACCGACGATCAGGTCGGCGTCGTCACCGGCCTTGCGTGGACCGAGGTGGGCGGCGAGCTGCTCACCATCGAAAGCGTCATGATGCCCGGCAAGGGCCGCATGACGGTGACGGGCAACCTGCGCGAGGTGATGAAGGAGTCGATCTCGGCGGCGGCGTCTTACGTCCGCTCGCGGGCGATCAACTACGGCATCGAGCCACCGCTGTTCGACCGCCGCGACATCCACGTCCACGTGCCGGAAGGCGCGACGCCGAAGGACGGTCCGTCCGCCGGCGTGGCGATGACCACGGCGATCGTCTCGGTGCTGACCGGCATTCCGATCCGTCACGATGTCGCCATGACCGGCGAGATCACGTTGCGGGGCCGGGTGCTGCCGATCGGCGGCCTCAAGGAGAAGCTGCTCGCGGCCGCCCGTGGCGGCATCAAGACGGTCTTCATCCCGGAGGACAACGCCAAGGACCTCACGGAGATTTCCGACGCCATCAAGGGCGGGCTGGACATCATTCCGGTCTCGCGCATGGACGAGGTGATCTCCAAGGCGCTGGTGCGCCCGCCGGTGCCGATCGTGTGGGAAGAGGACACCTCGGTGCCTCCGAAGGCCGATAGCGCCGACGAGGCCGCGGGCGGTCTGACCGCGCACTGAGCGGCTGTGCATGATGAAATCGAAACGGCGCCTTCCGGCGCCGTTTTTGTTGGTGCTGTGTATTGGCGGAATTCGCCGCTGATGGCGTCGATATCGCGCTGTTTCAGAACCGCATCCTTGCGCTAGCACTGCCGGCGCACGATCCCGACGCCACCACGCGGCTGTGGAGCAAGCAGGTCTATGGCTAGCGATCGGGAATGCTGGATTGCGGTGGTAGGCGGTGACGGATTCGAACCGCCGACCCTCTCGGTGTAAACGAGATGCTCTAACCAGCTGAGCTAACCGCCCGTCCGGCTTGTATTGCCCCGCCTTGCCGCAGGACGCAAGGCCGCTCTTTGTCGGCGGCTCTTTTCATTGTCTGGCCGTGACGGCGGTCCGGTCGAAATCGCGCTCTATCGCTTCGTCAGCGTGAATTGCGATTGCGTCAGGCGGCAAGGCTTGCCGCTCGCGCAGTCGGACAGGGCGAGCAGCTTCGCGTCGCGGGCCAGATGCTCCTGGGTGTTCTCCGAGCGCTGCGGCGTCAGCACCGTCATCGCGACGCGCAGCGAATCCCTGATGTCGTCAGTCGCCTTGGCGTCGTTGTTGTCAGTGAGAATGGCGACGTCGATGATGTCGTGGTTGCGGGCGTCGATATCGACGAACACCAGCCCGATCGGCAGCGGTCCAAGCGCGACGTTGTCGAACCGGCAGGTCCAGGCGTTCTGGCACTTCGATAACAGACGAGGCCCCTGCGGCCGCCACAGGCAGTCCGGTTTGGCATGGGCGCGCACGAGGCATACGGCGATATCGGGCGCGGCGTTGAGATTGAGCTTGGAATTGCCGAGCCCCGGCACGCCGTCCCACGGGCTGCCGTTGGTCTTGGTCGCGTCCGCAGTCACCGTGATATCGAAGCGCTGCTCTTGCTTCTGTTCTTGCTTCTGTTGTTGCGCCTGCGCGAGGGAGGAGGCGAACAGCGCGACCGCAACGATCACGCCAAGACGTTTCAGAATCCCGCTCACGATTTTTCCTCCCACACCGCCGCCAGATGCACGATGGTGCGCACCGCAGCTTCCATGTCCTGCACGCTGACCCATTCGAGGCGGGAATGGAAGGCGTGCTCGCCGGCGAAGATGTTGGGGCAGGGCAGCCCCATGAACGACAGCCGCGATCCGTCGGTGCCGCCGCGGATGCTGCTGCGCACCGGCTCAAGACCGGCGCGGGCGATGGCCTCCAGCGCATAGGCGACCACTTCGGGGTGGCGGTCGAGCACCACCTTCATGTTGCGGTACTGCTGCTTCACCTCGAACGTGTAGGACGAGCGCGGGAAGTCCGCCATCACCTCGCGCACGATGGTCTCCAGCAGGACCTCCTTGTCCGTCAGCCCCTGTTCGGTGAAATCGCGCACGATCAGCGACAGCGTCGCGCTGTCGAGCCCGCCCTGAAGGCCCGTCGGATGCAGGAAGCCTTCGCGGCCCTCGGTGGTTTCGGGCGCGAGGTCCTTCGGCAGGCGGTCGACGATGCGCGCGGCGATCTTGAGTGCGTGCTCCATCCTGCCCTTGGCGAAGCCGGGATGGGCGCTGACACCCTGGATCGTGATGGTCACGCCGTCGGCCGAGAAGGACTCGTTCTCGAGGTGGCCGGCGCTCTCGCCGTCGATGGTGTAGCCGAACGCGGCGCCCAGCTTGGCCAGATCGACCCTGTCGGCGCCGCGGCCGATCTCCTCGTCCGGGGTGAACAGGATTTTGATCGTGCCGTGCCTGATCTGCGGATTGGCCAGCAGCACCTGCACCGCGTCCATGATCTCGGCGACGCCGGCCTTGTTGTCCGCGCCGAGCAGGGTGGTGCCGTCGGTAGTGACGATATCGTTGCCGATCTGCTGCGCCAGCGCCGGGTGCTCGGCGGCGCGGATCACCTGTGTCGGATCGGCCGGCAGCACGATGTCGCCGCCCTGATAGCGGCGCACGATCTGTGGTTTCACGTTGGTGCCTGTGCAGTCCGGCGAAGTATCCATGTGCGCGCAGAAGCAGATCACCGGCACGGTCCTGGCGGTGTTGGCGGGCAGGGTGGCGTAGACATAGCCATGCTCGTCCATATGCGCGTCGGACAGGCCCATGTCGCGCAGTTCCTGCGCCAGCAGGCGGCCGAGGTCCTTCTGCTTCGCGGTGGAGGGGCAGGTGGGGGACGAGGCGTCCGACTGGGTGTCGATGCGCACGTAGCGCAGGAAGCGGTCGAGCACGGTGTGGGAGAAGGTCGCGTTCAAGATGCTGCTCCGTTTCCGATTGTCATACGCGGGCCTGGCCTGCGTATCCATCCAGCTTGGGGAAATCCATTTCCCGAGAGATGGACGGCCGGGTCAAGTCTGGCAACGACGATCCGCGCGAGCCCGATTTTCCACTGATGATCCCGGCACAAAGAAAAACGCCACCCCGCGAAACACGAGGTGGCGTTTTCAGAACAGGAATGCCGCAGGTTAGATGGCTTCCTTCAGCTCCTTGGCGGCGCGGAAGGCGACCTTCTTGCTGGCCTTGATGTGGATGGCTTCGCCGGTGGCCGGGTTGCGGCCCATGCGGGCGGCGCGCTTGCGGACCTGGAGGATGCCGAGGCCGACGATGCGGATGCGCTCGCCCTTCTTCAGGTGCTTGGTGATGCGGGCGACCATGTCGGTCAGGATCGCCTCGGTCTGCTTCTTCGACAGCTCGTGCTCCTCGGCGAGCGCGGCGGCAAGGTGCTTCAGGGTAACGGTCGCGGGGGTCGCTGCTTTCTTGGCCATGTCTGGTCCTCCTCTTGAGCGCTTGGTAGTGCAGAACTAACTGTGCTTCAGGGCTTAATTGATTCGGGCGCATCCTGCCTACGCTGTTTTGCCTGTAAACAGCGCATTTTTTGAATCGACAAAGGAAAAGCGGCCGTTTGACGGGGGGATTCGCAACTGCGTGTTTTCGGAGCGTGCGGCCCCGGATTCCGACGCCGCCGACAGGGCGCGGGGGCTCTAAGCGGTGCGGCGCGCGAAACCGGCGCGTGGCCGCGAGAACCGAGAATCTGATTGATTTTATGGGGAAATCTGGCGCGAGAGACGGGGCTCGAACCCGCGACCTCCGGCGTGACAGGCCGGCGCTCTAACCAACTGAGCTACTCCCGCAGGACCGCAAGACGATCCGCAGGTGGTGGGACTTAAAGGGGGGGGCGTGGCAAGTCAAGCCGTTCGACGCGCCGTCCCGCGTCTTCGCGGTTTCTGAATCTGGCGGTCTTCATATAGGAACAGAAACGACCGCCGGACGGGCCGTTCGCACCTGCCGGTTCACTCTCTTTCCATCCAGCCGAGGAGCGCCCCGATGTCCGCCGCACGAACCGGAACCAATAGAACCTACAGGCTGGCGGTGATTCCCGGCGACGGAATCGGCAAGGAGGTGGTGCCGGAGGGGCTGCGGGTGCTGGAGGCGGCGGCGAAGAAGTTCAACTTCGAACTGACGCTGGACAGTTTCGATTTCGCCTCCTGCGATTACTATCAGAAGCACGGCCAGATGATGCCGGACGACTGGAAGGCGCAGATCGGCAGCCACGACGCGATTTTCTTCGGCGCGGTGGGGATGCCCTCGATTCTGCCGGACCACATTTCGCTGTGGGGTTCGCTGATCCAGTTTCGCCGGGAGTTCGACCAGTACGTCAACCTGCGCCCGGTGCGGTTGATGCCCGGCGTGAAGTCGCCGCTGGCCGGCCGCAAGCCCGGTGATATCGACTTTTTCGTCGTGCGCGAGAACACTGAGGGCGAGTATTCATCCATCGGTGGCCGCATGTTCCCCGGCACCGATCGCGAGGTGGTGCTTCAGGAAAGCGTCATGTCGCGCACCGGCGTCGACCGCATCCTGAAATTCGCCTTCGACCTCGCCCAGAGCCGCCCCAGGAAGCACCTGACCTCGGCCACCAAGTCCAACGGCATCTCGATCACCATGCCTTATTGGGATGAGAGGGTGGAGGAGATGGCCAAGGCCTATCCCGGCGTGAAGTGGGACAAGTATCATATTGATATTCTGGCCGCGAACTTCGTCCTGCATCCGGACTGGTTCGATGTCGTGGTGGGCTCGAACCTGTTCGGGGACATCCTGTCCGATCTCGGCCCGGCCTGTACTGGAACCATCGGCATCGCCCCGTCCGGCAGCCTCAATCCGGAGCGCAAGTTTCCCTCGCTGTTCGAGCCGGTCCACGGCTCCGCGCCGGATATCGCGGGGCAGGGGATCGCCAATCCGGTCGGCCAGATCTGGTCGGCGGCGATGATGCTGGATCATCTCGGCGAACCCGAGGCCGGGAAGGCCATCGTTGCGGCCATCGAGACCGTGCTGGCCGACGAGCGGCTGCGGACCCGTGACCTCGGTGGCAAGGCCGACACGGTGGCGTGCGGCAAGGAGATTGCTCGGCTGCTGTCGTGACGGTGGGGCCGGGTGGCGGCTGCCCGGACCGGTCGCCGCCGCCGGTGCCATTCAAAAAGGTGATCTCCCATGCAGGGATGGGAGGTCTCGCGGCCGCCCGTCAGGCCGGCTTGTCTTGCCCTCTCTGCTGCGCTGCGCTATCCCTTCGACCCATTCTAAGGTTCCGCGAATCCGCGGGACCTGATCGGTCAGGACGAGGCTCGGCGTGGGCGGAATTTTGCAGGATTATCTGCCACTTGTGGTATTCATAGGGGTAGCCACCGTGATCGGCCTGGCGCTTCTGGTGGCGCCTTTCCTCGTGGCCTATCAGCAGCCCGATCCGGAAAAGCTGTCCGCCTACGAGTGCGGCTTCAACGCCTTCGACGACGCCCGCATGAAGTTCGATGTGCGATTCTATCTGGTCGCCATCCTCTTCATCATCTTCGATCTCGAAGTGGCCTTCTTGTTTCCGTGGGCGGTGGCGTTCGGGAAGCTCGGCCTCGCCGGGTTCTGGTCGATGATGGTGTTCCTCGGCGTGCTCACCGTCGGCTTTGCGTATGAGTGGAAGAAGGGAGCGCTCGAATGGGATTGAGCCCGACCCCGGCTCCCGTTCGCCAGCCTGCGGTGTCGCAGGCCGCGACCGGGATCATCGATCCGCGCACCGGCCAGCCGGTCGGCGCGGACGACAGGTACTTTCTGGAAATCAACAACGAGCTGTCCGACAAGGGCTTCTTCGTCGCCGCAGCCGACGACCTCATCACCTGGGCGCGCACCGGCTCGCTGATGTGGATGACCTTCGGCCTCGCCTGCTGCGCCGTCGAGATGATGCAGGTGTCGATGCCGCGCTACGACGTCGAGCGCTTCGGCTTCGCGCCGCGCGCTTCGCCGCGTCAGTCGGACGTGATGATCGTGGCGGGCACGCTGACCAACAAAATGGCCCCGGCTTTGCGCAAGGTCTATGACCAGATGCCGGAGCCGCGCTACGTGATCTCGATGGGGTCGTGCGCCAATGGCGGCGGCTACTATCACTATTCGTATTCGGTGGTGCGCGGCTGCGACCGCATCGTGCCCGTCGATATCTATGTTCCGGGCTGTCCTCCGACGGCGGAAGCGCTGCTCTATGGCGTGCTGCTGCTGCAGAAGAAAATCCGGCGCACCGGCACCATCGAACGGTAAGGCTGCGAACGGGTACGCCCATGGATGACGCCAAACTCAACGCACTGGGTGAAACCATCGTGGCCGCGCTGCCGGGGGCGGCGGTTGGGCACGCGGTGGCTTTCGGCCAGCTCACGGTCACGGTGAACATCGACAGGATCGTCGAGGTCGTGCGCGCGCTGCGCCACGATCCGCGCTTCCGCTTCGTCAACATCACCGATGTCACGGCGGTGGATTATCCCGGCCGCGAGAAGCGCTTCGACGTGATCTACCACTTCCTGTCGCCGGTGCTGAACGCCCGCCTGCGGCTGCGCGGCGAGGCTGACGAGGCGACGCAGGTGCCGTCGATCATCGACGTGTTTCCTGGCGCGGACTGGTTCGAGCGCGAGACCTACGACCTCTATGGTGTGATCTTCGTCGGCCATCCCGACATGCGGCGGTTGCTGACGGACTACGGCTTCGACGGCCATCCGCTGCGCAAGGACTTTCCGACCACGGGCTTCGTCGAGGTTCGCTACGACGACCAGGAAAAGCGCGTCGTCTACGAGCCGGTTCGGCTCAATCAGGAATTCCGCAAGTTCGATTTTCTCTCGCCGTGGGAAGGCGCGGACTATCCGCTGCCGGGCGATGAGAAGAAAAGCACGGACGGAGCGAAGTCGTCATGAAGCCGACGCTCACTGCGGGATTGACCCATCGCCTGTCCTACCGCGTCCCGGAGAACAGAACCGTTCCGCACCTGTTCCCCGAATCGCGGGAGTTTCAGGGCATGCCGGAGGTTTTCGCCACCGGCTACATGGTTGGCCTGATGGAATGGGCCTGCATGGAGATGATCCGCCCCCATCTCGAGGAAGGCGAGGGCACGCTCGGCACCATGATTGATGTCAGTCATACCGCGGCGACGCCGCCCGGCCTAACCATCACCGTCGATGTCGAATGCACCGAGATGGCGGGCAAGCTGATGCGCTTCAACCTTCGCGCCCATGACGGCGTCGACGTCATCGGCGAAGGCCGCCACGAACGTTACGCGGTGATGTGGGACAAGTTCAATGCGCGGGTTGCCAGCAAGGCCGCGAACGCGGGAGTAACCGCATGAGCACCACCGAAGCCGACACAGCCCTGCACGACGCCACCGGCATGCGCAACTTCACCATCAATTTCGGACCGCAGCATCCGGCGGCGCACGGCGTGCTGCGCCTGGTGCTGGAGCTGGACGGCGAGGTGGTCGAGCGCGTCGATCCGCATATCGGCCTCCTGCATCGCGGCACCGAGAAATTGATCGAGCAGAAGACCTATCTGCAGGCGATCCCGTATTTCGACCGGCTCGACTACGTCGCGCCGATGAATCAGGAGCACGCCTTCTGCCTTGCCGCCGAGAAGCTGCTCGCTATCGAGGTGCCGCGCCGCGGCCAGTTGATCCGCGTGCTTTACAGCGAGATCGGCCGCATCCTGTCGCACCTTCTCAACGTCACCACCCAGGCGATGGACGTCGGCGCGCTGACGCCGCCGCTGTGGGGCTTCGAGGAACGCGAAAAGCTCATGGTGTTCTATGAGCGCGCTTCCGGCTCGCGCATGCATGCGGCATTCTTCCGTATCGGCGGCGTCCATCAGGATCTGCCGCCCAAGCTGATCGACGATATCGAGGCGTGGTGCGATCCGTTCCTTCAGGTGGTGGACGACCTCGAAACCCTGCTCACCGACAATCGCATCTTCAAGCAGCGCAACGTCGATATCGGCGTGGTGTCGCTGGAGGACGCCTGGAAGTGGGGCTTCTCCGGCGTGATGGTGCGCGGCTCGGGCGCGGCGTGGGACCTGCGCAAGGCGCAGCCGTACGAATGCTACGCCGAGATGGATTTTGACATCCCGATCGGCAAGAACGGCGACTGCTACGACCGCTACTGCATCCGCATGGAGGAGATGCGCCAGTCGGTGCACATCATGAAGCAGTGCATCCGCAAGCTCCGTGAACCCGAGGGGCAGGGCCCCGTGGTGATCGAGGATAACAAGATCACCCCGCCGCGCCGGGGCGAGATGAAGCGCTCGATGGAAGGGCTGATCCACCACTTCAAGCTTTATACCGAGGGCGTGCGCGTTCCTGCCGGCGAGGTTTACGCCGCGGTGGAAGCGCCCAAGGGCGAGTTCGGCGTGTTCCTGGTCGCCGACGGCACCAACAAACCCTACAAGTGCAAGATTCGCGCGCCTGGCTTCGCCCACCTTCAGGCGATGGATTTTCTCTGCAAGGGCCATCTGCTGGCGGACGTGTCGGCGATCCTCGGATCGCTCGACATCGTGTTCGGTGAGGTGGATCGCTGATGCCGGTTTTCGAATTCGACCGCTGCGCCGGGTTTGGCGCGATGACCGTGACACCGTTCGCCGGCGTTCCGGCGCACTGACAGATTGAAAGATCGTACCGATGGCCGTTCGTCGTCTGGCCCCGAAAGAACTGCAGCCCGCGAGCTTCACGTTCACGGCGGAGAATCTTGCCTGGGCAAAGGCGCAGATCGAAAAGTATCCGCCAGGCCGGCAGCAGTCGGCAGTGATCCCGATCCTGTGGCGGGTGCAGGAACAGCATGACGGCTGGGTGTCGGAGGTTGCGATCCGCGCGGTCGCCGATCTGCTCGGCATGCCCTACATCCGCGTGCTCGAAATCGCGACCTTCTACACCATGTTCCAGCTTCAGCCGGTGGGCAAGAAGGCCCATGTGCAGGTGTGCGGCACCACGCCGTGCATGCTGCGCGGCTCGAAAGACCTGATCGAGGTCTGCAAGCACCGCATCCATCACGACCCGTTCCATCTGTCCGAGGACGGCAATTTCTCGTGGGAAGAGGTCGAGTGTCTCGGCGCCTGCGTGAACGCGCCGATGGCGATGATCTGGAAGGACACTTACGAAGACCTGACGCCGGAGCTTCTCAACAAGGTGCTCGACGGCTTCGCCTCCGGCCATCCGCCCAAGCCCGGCCCGCAGATCGCGCGCCAGTACGCCGCGCCGGTCACCGGCCCGACCACGCTGAACTCCGCGGCGAAGGCTGATGCCAACGGCAAGTCCGCTCCCGCGGCGCCGGCGCTGACCGACGCCGAGCCGAAGAAGGCCAGCGAATCCGCCAACGTGCAGGAGCGACCCGCGCCGAAGCCGCCGATGGGCGACGCCACCGCAACGAAGCCGCCGAAAGGTGCCTCATGAGCGCTGAGCTTCTCAAGCACATGGCGTTTCACGCCGCCTGCGCGGCGGTGTTCATCTTTGTGCTGAACTATTACATCCTGAAAACCGAACTGGAATCTGCCGTGTTCTGGGCGATCGGCTTTGGCGCGATGGCGGCCGGGCTCGCCTATCAGCAATCCAAGCGTTCAGGGTCTTGAGGTAGCGATCATGCTCGACGACAAGGACCGCATCTTCCGCAACCTTTACGGCCAGGGCGACTGGGGCCTCGAAGGCGCGCGCCGGCGCGGGGCATGGGACGGCACCAAGGCGATCATCGACAAGGGCCGCGACTGGATCGTCAACGAGATGAAGGCGTCCGGCCTGCGCGGGCGCGGCGGCGCGGGTTTCCCCACCGGCATGAAATGGTCGTTCATGCCGAAGGACAATGCCGACGGGCGCCCGAGCTATCTCGTGGTCAATGCCGACGAGTCCGAGCCCGGCACCTGCAAGGACCGTGAGATCATGCGGCACGATCCGCACCTGCTGGTCGAGGGGTGCCTGATCGCCAGTGCCGCCATGGGCGCGCATGCTGCCTATATCTATGTGCGCGGCGAGTTCATCCGCGAGCGCGAGCACCTGCAGGCGGCCATCGATCAGGCCTATGAGGCCAAGCTGATCGGCAAGGACAACGTTCATGGCTGGCCGTTCGATCTCTACGTTCATCATGGCGCCGGCGCCTATATCTGCGGCGAGGAAACCGCGCTGCTGGAGAGCCTCGAAGGCAAGAAGGGCCAGCCGCGGCTGAAGCCGCCGTTCCCGGCCAATGTCGGCCTCTACGGCTGCCCGACCACGGTGAACAACGTGGAATCCATTGCGGTCGCGCCGGACATTCTGCGGCGTGGCGCGGCGTGGTTCGCCTCGATCGGCCGCCAGAACAATGTCGGCACCAAGCTGTTCGGCATTTCCGGTCATGTGAATACGCCCTGCGTGGTGGAAGACGCCATGGGCACTTCGTTCCGCGAACTGATCGAAAAGCACGGCGGCGGCATCCGCGGCGGCTGGGACAATCTGCTCGCCATCATTCCCGGCGGCGCGTCGTGCCCGCTGATCCCGGCGGCCGATTGCCAGGACCTCATCATGGACTTCGACGGCACCCGCGCGGTGAAGTCGAGCTTCGGCACCGCCGGCATGATCGTGATGGACAAGTCCACCGACGTCATCGCCGCGATCGCGCGCATTTCCTACTTCTTCAAGCACGAGAGCTGCGGCCAGTGCACGCCGTGCCGCGAGGGCACCGGCTGGATGTGGCGCGTGCTGTCGCGCATGGTCGAGGGCCGCGCCCACAAGCGCGAGATCGACATGCTGCTGGAAGTCACCAAGCAGGTCGAAGGCCACACCATCTGCGCGCTGGGCGACGCCGCCGCGTGGCCGATCCAGGGCCTGATCCGCGCGTTCCGCCCCGAGATCGAGCGGCGCATCGACGATTTCACACGCAAGGCCACGCTGGATGATCAGGGCATCCTCGATCCGGCCCACATGGTCGCGGCGGAGTAGGGGCTATGACCAAGATCCTCATCGACGGCAAAGAGATCGACGTTCCGGCGGACTACACGCTGCTGCAGGCCTGCGAGGCGGCGGGCGCTGAAATTCCGCGGTTCTGCTATCACGAGCGGCTGTCCATCGCCGGCAACTGCCGCATGTGCCTCGTCGAGGTCGCGGGCTCGCCGAAGCCGGTGGCGAGCTGCGCCTGGGGCGTGCGCGATTGCCGCCCGGGCCCGAACGGCGAACTGCCGGCGGTGAAGACCAAGTCGCCGATGGTGAAGAAGGCGCGCGAAGGCGTGATGGAGTTCCTGCTTATCAACCATCCGCTCGATTGTCCGATCTGCGACCAGGGCGGCGAGTGCGACCTGCAGGACCAGGCGATGGGTTACGGCGTCGACACCAGCCGATTCGCCGAGAACAAGCGCGCGGTCGAAGACAAATATATGGGCGTGCTCATCAAGACCGTGATGACCCGCTGTATCCAGTGCACCCGCTGCGTGCGCTTCTCCACGGAAGTGTGCGGCGTGCCGGAGATGGGCCTGATCGGCCGCGGCGAGGACGTCGAGATCACGACCTATCTCGAAAGCGCGCTGACCTCCGAACTGCAGGGCAATATGGTCGATATCTGCCCGGTTGGCGCGCTGACGTCGAAGCCTTACGCCTTCGCGGCGCGGCCGTGGGAACTGGGCAAGACCCAATCCGTCGACGTGATGGACGCGGTCGGCTCGGCCATCCGCGTCGATACCCGCGGCCGCGAGGTGATGCGCATCCTGCCGCGCGTCAACGAGAACGTGAACGAGGAGTGGATCTCCGATAAGACCCGCCACGTCGTCGACGGCCTGCGCACCCAGCGTCTCGACCGTCCGTATGTGCGCGACAACGGCAAGCTGCGCGCGGCCTCATGGTCCGAGGCGTTCGCCGCCATCGCCGCGCGTGTCGCGGGCAAGGACGGCAAGCGCATCGGCGCCATCGCCGGCGATCTCGCCGCGGTGGAGGACATGTTCGCGCTCAAGGATCTGCTGGCGCGGCTCGGGTCGACCAACGTCGCCACCCAGAGCGGCGCGGGCTTCGATCCGAAAGCGGGCCGCGCCTCCTACATCTTCAACCCGACCATCGCCGGCATCGACCAGGCCGACGCGCTGCTGATCGTCGGCGCCAACCCGCGCAAGGAAGCGGCGATCCTCAACGCCCGCATCCGCAAGCGCTGGCGCTCCGGCGCGCTCAAGGTCGGCGTGATCGGCGAGAAGGCCGATCTGACCTATCAATACGATCATCTTGGCGCGGGCGCGGAGACGCTGACTGATCTCGCTTCCGGCAAGCATTCTTTTGCCGAGGTCCTCAAGGGGGCGAAGAATCCCATCGTGCTGGTGGGGGCGGGCGTGGCCGCGCGTGCGGATGGCGCGGCGGTGCTCGCCGCCGTGGCCAAGCTCGCGCTCGATGTCGGCGCGATCAAGGACGGCTGGAACGGCTTCGCCGTGCTGCATTCGGTGGCGTCGCAGGTCGGCGCGCTCGATATCGGCTTCGCGCCGGCCGCCGGTGGGCTCACCGCCGTGCAGATGGCGGACCCCGGCGGGGTGGACGTGCTGTTCTCGCTCGGCGCGGACGAGATCGTTGCCGCGGACGGAACCTTCGTGGTCTATATCGGCACCCATGGCGACCGCGGCGCGCACCGCGCCGACGTTATTCTGCCGGGCGCGGCTTACACCGAGAAATCCGGCCTTTATGTGAATCTGGAGGGCCGCGCGCAGATGGCCAGCCGCGCCGCGTTCCCGCCGGGCGACGCCCGCGAGGACTGGGCCATCATCCGCGCGCTGTCCGAGGCGGTGGGCAAGAAGCTGCCCTACGACTCGCTAGTGCAGTTGCGGCAGGCGATGTTCAAGGCGGTGCCGCACCTGATGCGCATCGACCAAGTCGAGGCGGCGGATGCGGCCGGCGTCAAGGCGCTTGCGGCGCGCGGCGGTTCGGTCGAAAAGGGCGCGTTCACGAGCCCGGTCGCCGACTTCTACCTGACCAACCCGATCGCCCGGGCGTCGGCCGTGATGGCCGAGTGCTCCCGGCTCGCGGCCGGGCAGATCCTGACGGCAGCGGAGTAAAAGTGATCCGATGACCGAGTTTTTCGCGAGCGAGCTTTGGACCGGCTATCTGTGGCCGATCATCATCATGCTGGCGCAGAGCGTGCTGCTGCTGGTGGTGCTGCTGGTCGCCATCGCGTTCATCCTGCTCGCCGACCGCAAGATCTGGGCGGCGGTGCAGATCCGGCGCGGGCCCAATGTGGTCGGCCCGTGGGGCCTGCTGCAATCGTTCGCCGACCTTTTGAAGTTCGTGCTCAAGGAGCCGACGATCCCGGCCGGCTCCAACAAGGGCGTGTTCCTGCTGGCGCCGCTGGTGTCCTGCGTGCTGGCGCTGTCCGCGTGGGCGGTGATCCCGGTCAATCTCAACTGGGTGATCGCCGACATCAATGTCGGCATTCTCTACATCTTTGCGATTTCGTCGCTGTCGATCTACGGCATCATCATGGCCGGCTGGTCGTCGAACTCGAAATATCCGTTCCTCGCCGCGCTGCGCTCGGCGGCGCAGATGGTGTCCTACGAAGTCTCCATCGGTTTCGTCATCATCACCGTGCTCTTGTGCGTCGGCTCGCTGAACCTGTCGGCCATCGTGGCGGCGCAGGACACCAAGCTCGGCATTCTCGGCTGGTACTGGCTGCCGCTGTTCCCGATGTTCGTGGTGTTCTACGTGTCGGCTCTGGCGGAAACCAACCGTCCGCCGTTCGACCTGGTGGAAGCCGAATCCGAACTGGTCGCCGGCTTCATGACCGAATACGGATCGACGCCGTACCTGCTGTTCATGCTCGGTGAGTACGTCGCGATCTGCACCATGTGTGCGCTGGCGACGATCCTGTTCCTGGGCGGCTGGCTGTCGCCGATCCCGTTCGCGCCATTCACCTGGGTGCCGGGCGTGATCTGGTTCATGCTGAAGCTGTTCTTCATGTTCTTCCTGATCGCGATGGCGAAGGCGATCGTGCCGCGCTACCGCTACGACCAGCTCATGCGGCTCGGCTGGAAGGTGTTCCTGCCGTTGTCGCTGGCGATGGTCGTCATCGTCGCCGGTGTTCTGCAATTCGGGGGGCTTGCTCCGAAATGAGGTTTTCGTCATGGGCATAGCAAGCACAGCCAATTCGCTTCTGCTGAAAGAGTTCGTCGCGGCGTTCGTTCTCGCCATGCGCTACTTCTTCAAGCCGAAGCCGACGCTGAATTACCCCTTCGAGAAGGGGCCGATCTCGCCGCGCTTCCGCGGCGAGCACGCGCTGCGCCGTTATCCCAACGGCGAGGAACGCTGCATCGCCTGCAAGCTGTGCGAAGCGATCTGCCCGGCGCAGGCCATCACCATCGAGGCCGGTCCGCGCCGCAACGACGGCACTCGCCGCACCGTGCGCTACGACATCGACATGGTGAAGTGCATCTATTGCGGATTTTGCCAGGAGGCCTGTCCGGTGGAGGCCATCGTCGAGGGGCCGAATTTCGAGTTCGCGACGGAAACCCGCGAGGAGCTTTTCTATGACAAGGCGAGACTGCTCGCCAACGGCGACCGCTGGGAGCGCGAGATTGCGAAGAACATCGAACTCGATGCGCCGTACCGGTGAGGTGACAGCATGAACGGTCCCGCGCTTTTCTTCTATCTGTTCGCCGGCGTCTGCGTCGCGTCCGCGGTCATGGTCGTGACCGCACGCAACCCGGTGCATTCGGTGCTGTTCCTGATCCTCGCTTTCGTCAATGCGGCCGGGCTGTTCCTGCTGCTCGGGGCCGAATTCCTGGCGATGATCCTGGTCGTGGTCTATGTCGGCGCGGTGGCGGTGCTGTTCCTGTTCGTCATCATGATGCTGGACGTGGACTTCACCGAGCTGCGCCAGGGTTTCCTGAATTACCTGCCGTTCGGCCTGCTGATCGGCGCCGTGTTCCTTGCCGAGCTGCTGCTGGTCGCGGGCGGCTGGGCGATCAATCCGGGAATGGCCAAGGCGATCACCGCGCCGATCCCGGGTGGTATGAGCAACACCGAGGCGCTCGGCCTCGTGCTGTATACGCGCTATCTGCCGTACTTCCAGCTCGCGGGCCTGGTGCTGCTGGTGGCCATGATCGGCGCCATCGTGCTGACGCTGCGCCACAAGCCGAGCGTGAAGCGGCAGAGCATCAGCGCGCAGAACGCGCGGACCAAGGATGCGGCGATGAGCGTGCGCAAGGTCTCGTCCGGGCAGGGGCTTCAGGAAGCGGATTCCGGGGAGTGGGTGCGATGACGATCGGTCTCGGGCACTATCTCTCGGTCGCCGCCATTCTGTTCACGCTGGGCATTCTCGGCATCTTCCTCAACCGGAAGAACGTGATCGTCATCCTGATGTCGGTCGAGCTCATTCTGCTGGCGGTGAACATCAACCTCGTGGCGTTCTCGTCGTTCCTCGGCGACATCGTCGGGCAGGTGTTCGCGCTGCTGGTGCTGACGGTCGCCGCCGCCGAGGCCGCGATCGGCCTCGCCGTGCTGGTGGTGTTCTACCGCAATCGGGGATCGATCGCGGTCGAGGACATCAATCTGATGAAGGGCTGACAGGACAATGATTCAGGCCATCGTTTTCCTGCCACTGATCGGCGCGCTGCTCGCGGGCGCGATCACGCTTTATGGTGCCCATCGGCGCAATCCGTGCGGCGACGAGATGGATCACGCCCACGGGCATGACGGTCACGGCCATGACGGTCACGGACATGGCGACCATGCGCACGCCAGCGCCGCGCATGATCACGCCGGCCACGCTCACGCGCACGACGATCACGGCCCGGCGGAGCCGGCGGCGGCGGGTTCGCGCGCGGCCGAGGTCATCACTACGGTGCTGCTGCTCGCATCTGCCGCGCTGTCGTGGGTGACGCTGGTTGATGTCGGCTTCATGCATCATGACGCCCGCGTGCAGCTGCTGTCGTGGATCGGCTCCGGCGACCTCGTGGTGAACTGGGCGCTGCGCGTCGATACGCTCACCGCCGTGATGCTGGTGGTGGTGACCTCGGTGTCGTCGCTGGTGCACCTCTATTCCATCGGCTACATGCACGAGGACCCGAACCGGCCGCGGTTCATGGCCTATCTGTCGCTGTTCACCTTCATGATGCTGATGCTGGTGACCGCTGACAATCTGGTGCAGATGTTCTTCGGCTGGGAGGGCGTCGGCCTCGCCAGCTATCTGCTGATCGGGTTCTGGTTCCAGAAGCCGTCCGCCAACGCCGCCGCCATCAAGGCGTTCGTCGTCAACCGCGTCGGCGACTTCGGCTTCCTGCTCGGCATTTTCTCGATCTTCATGCTGGTGGGCTCGGTCGATTTCGACACCATCTTCGCGGCCGCGCCGGGCCTGACCGGAAAGACCATCCACTTCTTCCGCTGGGACATCGATGCACTGACGCTGATCTGCCTGTTCCTGTTCATGGGCGCGATGGGCAAGTCGGCGCAGTTCCTGCTGCACACCTGGTTGCCGGATGCGATGGAGGGCCCGACTCCGGTGTCGGCGCTGATCCATGCTGCGACCATGGTGACCGCCGGCGTGTTCATGGTGGCGCGGCTGTCGCCGTTGTTCGAACTCGCGCCGAACGCGCAGGCCTTCGTGATGCTGATCGGCGGCACCACCGCGCTGTTCGCGGCCACCGTCGGCCTGGTACAGAACGACATCAAGCGCATCATCGCCTATTCGACCTGCTCGCAGCTCGGCTACATGTTCGTGGCGATGGGAGCGGGGGCCTATTCGGTCGGCATGTTCCACCTGTTCACCCACGCCTTCTTCAAGGCGCTGTTGTTCCTCGGCGCAGGCTCGGTGATCCACGCGATGCATCACGAGCAGGACATCCGCCACATGGGTGGGCTGAAGGACCGCATTCCCTTCACCTTCATCACCATGGTGATCGGAACGCTGGCGCTCACCGGCTTCCCGCTGTTCGCCGGCTACTTCTCGAAGGACGCGATCATCGAGGCGGCCTATGTCGCGCACAATCCGTTCGCGCTCTATGCCTTCCTCGCCACCGTGATCGCGGCCTGCCTGACCTCGTTCTATTCGTGGCGCCTGATCTTCAAGACCTTCTTCGGCGAGCCGCATGACCGGCATCACTACGAGGCCGCGCACGAGAGCCCCTATGTGATGCTGATCCCGCTCGGCGTGCTGGCGGCGGGCTCTATCCTCGCCGGCTTCCCGTTCAAGGAGGTGTTCGTCGGCCACCATGGCGTCGAGGAATTCTTCCGCGGGTCGCTGAAGATGAAGCCGGGCATCCTCGACGAGATGCACCACATTCCGGCGCTGGTCGGCTGGCTGCCGTTTGTGATGATGGTGGTCGGCTTCCTGGTGTCGTGGCTGTTCTACATCCGCAAGCCGTACCTGCCGGTCGAACTGGCGAACCAGCAGCCGCTGCTCTACAGGTTCCTGCTCAACAAGTGGTACTTCGACGAGCTGTACGACTTCATCTTCGTGCGGCCGACGAAGTGGCTCGGGCACTTTCTCTGGAAGAAGGGTGACGGCTTCATCATCGACGGGCTCGGGCCGAACGGCATTTCCGCCCGCGTGCTCGACGTGACGCGCAACGTGGCGCGGCTGCAGTCCGGCTATCTCTACCACTATGCCTTCGCGATGCTGATCGGCGTGGCCGGCTTCATCACGTGGTTCATCTTCGGTCTTGGGGGCCAATGATGACGAATTCTGTCATGACCTGGCCCATCCTGTCGGTCGTCACTTTCCTGCCGGTGGTGGGCGCGATCCTGATCTATCTCGCCCGCGGCGACGACGAGGCGGCGCGGCGCAACGCGCGCTGGATCGCGCTGTGGACCACCATCGTCACCTTCGCGGTGTCGATCATTCTGGTGATGCGGTTCGATCCGTCGCAGCCCGGCTTCCAGTTCGTCGAGAAGGCCCCCTGGCTCGCCACCACCATCACCTATCACATGGGCGTGGACGGCATTTCGCTGCCGTTCGTGATCCTCACCACCGCGCTGATGCCGTTCTGCATCCTCGCGAGCTGGAAGTCGGTCACGCTGCGCGTGCGCGAATACATGATGGCGTTCCTGTTCCTGGAAACGCTGATGGTCGGCACGTTCTCCGCGCTCGATCTCGTGCTGTTCTATCTGTTCTTCGAAGGCGGCCTCATTCCGATGTTCCTGATCATCGGCGTGTGGGGCGGCCCGCGCCGGGTCTACGCCTCGTTCAAGTTCTTCCTCTACACGCTGCTCGGTTCGGTGCTGATGCTGCTCGCCATCATGGCGCTGTATCTCAATGCCGGCACCACCGACATTCCGACGCTGATGCAGACCGCCGTGCCGCGCAACCTGCAGACATGGGCGTGGCTCGCCTTCTTCGCGTCCTTCGCGGTGAAGATGCCGATGTGGCCGGTGCACACCTGGCTGCCGGACGCCCACGTCGAGGCGCCGACCGCGGGCTCCGTGGTGCTGGCGGCGATCCTGCTGAAGATGGGCGGTTACGGCTTCCTGCGTTTCTCGCTGCCGATGTTCCCGCTGGCGTCGCAGGATTTCGCTCCGCTGGTGTGGACGCTGTCGGCGATCGCCATCGTCTATACCTCGCTGGTCGCCCTGATGCAGGAAGACATCAAGAAGCTGATCGCCTATTCGTCGGTCGCGCATATGGGCTTCGTCACCATGGGCATTTTCGCCGGCACCACGCAGGGCGTCGCCGGCGGCGTGTTCCAGATGGTGTCCCACGGCATCGTCTCCGGCGCGCTGTTCCTGTGCGTCGGCGTGATCTACGACCGGCTTCATACCCGCGAGATTGCGGCCTATGGCGGCCTCGTCAACCGGATGCCGCTCTATGCCGTCGTGTTCATGGTGTTCACCATGGCCAATGTCGGCCTGCCGGGCACCTCGGGCTTTGTCGGCGAATTCCTGACGCTGCTCGGCACCTTCCGGGTGAGCATCCCGACCGCGACAGTCGCTTCGCTCGGCGTCATCCTGTCGGCGGCCTATGCGCTGTGGCTGTATCGCAAGGTGGTGTTCGGCGTGCTCGACAAACCGTCGCTGGCGTCGATCAAGGATCTTACCGCGCGCGAGGTGGTCATTCTGGCGCCGCTGGTGGTTCTCACCATTCTGTTTGGCGTGTATCCGAAGCCGGTGCTCGATATGTCGGCCGCCTCGGTGCAGCAGCTTGTCACCAATTACAACACCGCCATCACCGCCGTGAAAGCGGCGGCGCTGGTTCAGTAACAGCGGGATCGGCTTATGACTTTCGCAGGATATTCGCTGCTTCCCGTACTGCCGGAAATGGTGCTGGCGTCGGGCGCCATGGTGCTGCTGATGCTGGGTGCGTTCCGCGGCCCGCAGACCACGCCGCTGGTGACGGGGATCGCCGTTGTCCTGCTCGCGGCGGTCGGCGTTCTGGTGCTGTGGTTGCCGGCGGGCAAGCTCACGACGTTCGGCGGCGGCTTCATCGTCGATGACTTCGCGCGCTTCCTCAAGATCCTGGCGCTGATCGGTTCCGGCGTGACGCTGATGATGTCGCGGACCTATCTCGCGCAGCAGGCGAAGATCTTCGAATACGCCATCCTGATCATGCTTTCGACCGTCGGCATGATGGTGCTGATCTCCGCGGGCGATCTCATCATGCTCTATCTCGGTCTCGAGTTGATGAGCCTGGCGCTTTACGTGGTGGCGGCGAGCCATCGCGACAACGCCAAGTCCACCGAAGCGGGCCTGAAGTATTTCGTGCTCGGCGCGCTGTCGTCCGGCATGCTGCTCTATGGCGCCTCGATGATCTACGGCTTCACCGGCACGGTGAATTTTGCCGGCATCGCGGCGGGGGCGAAGGGCGGCAACGTCGGGTTGCTGTTCGGCCTCGTCTTCCTGCTCGCCGGCCTGTGCTTCAAGATTTCCGCCGTGCCGTTCCACATGTGGACGCCGGACGTATACGAGGGCGCGCCGACCCCGGTGACCGCGTTTTTCGCCTCGGCGCCGAAGGTCGCGGCCATCGCCGTGTTCACCCGCGTGGCGCTCACCGCGTTTCCCGGCATCGTGCCGCAGTGGCAGCAGATCGTGGTGTTCGTTTCCATCGCCTCGATGGCGCTGGGCTCGTTCGCGGCCATCGGCCAGAAGAACATCAAGCGCCTGATGGCCTATTCGTCGATCGGCCACATGGGCTTCGCGCTGGTCGGCCTCGCCGCGGGCACCCAGCAGGGCGCGCAGGGCGCGCAGGGCGTGCTGGTCTATATGGCGGTCTATGTGGCGATGACGCTCGGCACCTTCGCCATCATCATCGCGCTGCGCCGCAACGGCCGCGCCGTCGAGACCATCAGCGATTTCGCCGGTTTGTCGCGCACCAATCCGGCGCTGGCGTTCTTCTTCGCCATGTTCCTGTTTTCGCTGGCGGGCATTCCGCCGCTCGCGGGCTTCTTCGCCAAGTTCTACGTGTTCCTCGCCGCGATCCGCGCCGGCCTGTTCACGCTGGCGGTGATCGGCGTGCTGAGCAGCGTGATCGGCGCGTTCTACTACCTCGCCATCGTCAAGGTGATGTATTTCGACGAGCCGAAGGGCGCGGTCGAGCCGATGCGCGGCGAACTGCGCCTCGTGCTGGCGGTCACCGGGGTGTTCAACCTGCTGCTGTTCGTTTATCCCGCACCGCTGATCAACGCCGCCACGGCTGCCGCCAGGTCGCTGTTTTGACGGTGTTTGCGCTTGGTCCCAGGGCCAGGGCCCGCAACTATCGCCTTGAAGCGCTGGACAGGATCGGATCGACCAACACCGAGGCGCTGGCGCGGGCGCGAGCCGGGGAGCGAGGTCCGCTGTGGCTGGTGACCGACCAGCAGATGGCCGGACGCGGCCGCCGCCAGCGGGCATGGGCCGCGCCGCGCGGCAACCTCGCCGCCACCGTGCTGGAGACGCTGGACGTGCGGCCGGGAGCCGCCGCCACCCTCGGTTTTGCCGCCGGGCTCGCGCTGGAAGCGGCGCTGCAGACCGTGAGCACCGAGCAGCGGATGCGCGGCGGGTCGGTTCCGCGCTTTCAGCTCAAATGGCCTAATGACGTGCTGGCCGATGGCCGCAAGCTGTGCGGTATCCTGCTCGAAGCGGAAACGGTGAGCGGCGGCCTCGCGGTCGCGGTCGGCATGGGCACCAATGTCGTCGCCGCGCCGGAAGGCACCCCGTATCCCGCCACGTCGCTGGCGGCCGCCGGGATCGCGATCGGCGCCGGCGATCTGTTCACGGCGCTGTCGGACTCCTGGGCCGAATTCCGCGAAAAATGGAACGACGGCCGGGGATTCCCGAATCTCCGCCACCTGTGGCTTGAACGCGCGGCGGGACTCGGCGAGCCTGTCTCGATCCAGTTCGGCGAGGCGCGCATCGAAGGCATCTTCGAAACCATCGACGACGCCGGCTGTCTGGTGATCGCCGGGCCTGATGGCAGGCGCACGCCGATCGCCGCCGGTGACGTTCATTTCGGCTCGGTCAAATCATCGGGAGCAGCCTGATATGTCGCGTCCTGACGAACTGACCTTCGCGCCGCTCGGCGGCATCGGCGAGATCGGCATGAACCTGTCGATCTACGGCCTCGGCAACCGCCACCAGCGCAGCTGGCTCGCGGTCGATCTCGGCGTGTCGTTCGGCAACGAGGAGCATCTGCCCGGCATCGATGTGGTGATGCCGGACATCGGCTTTCTGGTGAAGGAGCGCAAGAATCTGGTCGGGCTGGTGCTCACCCATGCCCACGAGGATCATTTCGGGGCCATCATCGATCTGTGGCCGCAGTTGCAATGTCCGATCTACGCGACGCAATTCAGCGCGGCGCTGTTCGAGGCCAAGTGCGCCGCCGAGCGCAATCCGCCAAAGATCCCGATCACCGTCGTCGCGTCCGGCGGCACCATCGACGTCGGTCCGTTCAGCGTCGAGTTCATTCCGGTGGCGCATTCGATTCCGGAATCCCATGCGCTGGCGATCAAAACAGAGGTCGGCACGGTGCTGCACACCGGCGACTGGAAGATCGATCCGACCCCGATCATCGGCAAGCCCACCGACGAGGCGCGGCTGCGCGCGCTCGGCGACGAGGGGGTGCTGGCGCTGGTCGGCGATTCCACCAACGCCGTGCGCGAGGGCCGCTCGCCCTCGGAGCAGGAGGTGGCGCGCACCATCACGGAGCTGCTCAAGGCGGCGCGCGGGCGGGTGGCGGTGACGACCTTCGCTTCGAACGTCGCACGGCTGCGCGCGGTGGCGGAAGCCGCGCAGGCCGCCGGGCGCGAGGTGGTGGTGGTCGGCCGCGCCATGGAGCGTGTGGTGCAGGTCGCGCGCGAAACCGGTTATCTCGACGGCGTGCGCGAGTTCCGCAGCGCCGACTATTACGGTCATTTCCCGCCGGACAAGGTGCTGGCGCTGTGCACCGGCAGCCAGGGCGAACCGCGCGCGGCGCTGGCGCGCATTGCCAATGACGACCATCCGCAGGTGACGCTGAACAAGGGCGACACCGTGATCTTCTCGTCACGCACCATTCCCGGCAACGAGAAGGCGGTGGGGGCGATCATCAACGCGCTGGTGTCGCAGGGCCTCGAGATCATCACCGACCGGACCCATCTGGTGCATGTGTCGGGCCATCCGCGGCGCGAGGAATTGCGCGACATGATTTCGTGGGTGCGCCCGCAGGTGCTCATTCCCGCCCACGGCGAGGCGCTGCATCTGTCGGAGCACGCCAAGCTGGCGCGCGCCTGCGGCGTGCCCCAGGTGCTGGTGTGCAAGAATGGCGATGTGGTGCGGCTTGGCCCCGGTGAAGCGGCCGTGGTCGCCCAGGTCCAGGCCGGGCGCACTTACAAGGACGGCAACCTGCTGGAGTCCGACAAGGCGCGCGCCGTGGTCGAACGGCGGCGGCTGGCGTTCGCCGGCTGCGCCTTCGTGGCCCTCGCCGTGACCGAGAAGGGTGAACTCGCCGACGATCCCGAAGTCGAGCTGATCGGCATTCCGGACAAGAATGCCGAAGGCGTCCTGATCGAGGACGACGTGTTCGACGTGGTGGTGTCCACGGTGGAGGGGCTGCCGCGCGCCAAGCGTCGCGATCCCGACGCCATCGCGGAAGCGGTGCGGCGCGCCGTGCGCGCGGAAATCAACCAACAGTGGGGCAAGAAGACGCTTTGCACGGTTCATGTGCTGGTGGTCTGATGGCCGTGATCGACATCTTGCGGAGACGAACATGCTGGGCAGGCTGAATCATGTGGCCATTGCGGTGAAGGACGCCGAGAAGGCCGCAAAGATTTATGGAACCGCTTTCGGCGCGGAGATTTCCGGCGCGGTGCCGCTGCCCGAGCATGGTGTCATCACCGTGTTCGCGACCCTGCCGAACACCAAGATCGAATTCATCCAGCCGCTTGGCGCGGATTCGCCCATCGCCAAATTCGTCGAGCGCAATCCCGATGGCGGCATTCACCACATTTGCTACGAGGTGCCGGAGATCATCGCTGCGCGCGACAAGCTGATCGCGGAGGGCGCGCGCGTGCTCGGCGACGGCACGCCGAAGATCGGTGCGCACGGCAAGCCGGTGCTGTTCCTGCATCCGAAGGATTTCTCCGGCGCGCTGGTCGAAATCGAGCAGTCCTGAAAGGCATGTGATGGCCTATTCGATCTCGACAGCCTTCGCGATCTACTTCGTGCTGTGGTGGGTCGTGCTGTTCGCGGTGCTGCCGTTCGGCGTCCGCAGCCAGGTGGAAAGCGGCGACGAATTGTCGGGCACCGATCCCGGCGCGCCGATCAGGCCGCACATGGGTCGCAAGCTGCTGTGGACCACGCTGATCTCGGCGGTGCTGTTCGGGATCGGAATGGCGGCGTCCAAGGCGGGCTTCCTGACCATCGAGCGCCTGAGCAAGCTGATGGGCCTCCCGCTCTGAGCGGGCCACCGCTGCATCATCCGATCTTCGCCGACGTTGCAGGCTGTTTCGCGTAGCGAAACCTCAAGCACGTGCGCACCTGTATCGTGACGCGAGAATCCACGCGGAAGAACGGATATCCGTGCGCTGAGAAGCCCGTGCGCAGGAAAAAGGCTGAATCGAACAAATGTTCAGAACAAAAAAAGAGCGGGGCCCAGCCCCGCTCAAAAATTGTGTCGACCCTGTTATCCCCCGCATAAATGGATTTGATCTTGATTGAGCGGGGCGA
Organism: Afipia sp.; assembly: GCA_017308495.1. Classification (GTDB taxonomy): domain Bacteria; phylum Pseudomonadota; class Alphaproteobacteria; order Rhizobiales; family Xanthobacteraceae; genus Afipia. The sequence goes on along the minus strand of JAFKES010000072.1, from coordinate 22,943 downwards.
CGCTGCTTGTGCGCGTCAGGGGCTCCTCCCGAGACTTGGACCACCAGAATGTGAAGCTCATCGCCACACTTCTGACCCGCAAATTTGTACCGGAAGGATTCTGCCTTGTCACGTTTTTCAGCATTAAATGTTCAGTTGTGCGGCAGTGCACAAATTTCCCGTTTTTAACTTGAAAACCGGCCATTTCCGCAACTTCGAGGCGTTGCCGCATGGAAGCGTGCGATCGCGGGGGTGAAGTTACCATCGAACGCGCGCGCCCGCATAGATCGCGCGTCCGGTGCCGGGCTCGAACAGCGGCGATGAACGTGTCGCGCGGTCGATGACCGAAACGCTGGCGATGTATGCGGTGTTGGCGATGTTGCGCGCCTCCAGATACATCGAATAGGTGCCGTCATCGACGCCGGCCTTGAGGCCCCAGATCGCGTACGCCTGTGTCGCCAGCGTGTTGGCGCTGTCGGCGTAATAGGCCTGCGGCACCCATTCGAGATTGGGGCCGATGTAGAAGCCGTTCGGATTCTTGTAGAGCAGTTCGGCGCGCAGGAAGTGGCGCGGCGCGCCGGGGAGCCAGTTGTTGGCGAAGCTTGCGTCGTGGTCGAAGCGGAAGTCGTTATAGGCGTAGGTGAGGTTGAGCCACAGCCGGTCCGCCTTCGCATCCTGTGTGAACAGGTTCTTGAGCACGGCGATGCCGAGCCCGGCTTCGATGCCCTGATGGATCGTTCTGTCGGCATTGGTGACGTTGCAGTTGCCATAGGCGCTGTAGATGCACATCAGTTCATCCTTGATCTCGGCGCGATAGGCAGCGAGATCCCATGTGATGTCCGGACGTTTGCCGCGCGTGCCGATTTCATAGGTGGTGGCGCGCTGCGGGCGGATTCTGGTGAAGGGGATGGTCGGAATGCCCGGGCCGCTGGCGCTTTCGCCGAAGCTCGGCACCTCCGCACTGCGCGAGATGTTGGCGAACGCCTGCCACGCCGGATCGATATCCCACAGCAGTCCGGCCTTGGGACTCCACAGGTTGAATTCGGTCGAGCCGGAGACGCTGCCGAAGCGCGCCTCGCGGTCGCGCGTGGCATGCAGGAACTGGGTGCCGCCGATCATGGCGACATCCGGCAGAACGTAAAACGAGTTCTCGAGATAGGCCGAGGTGTTGGTCGATTTATCGAGCGACGACGACAGCAGCGCGCCCTTGGCTCCGCCGATATTGGCGTACTGCTTGTTATCGATGGTGCCGTTGAGCAGGTTGACGCCGGCGACCAGCCGGTTGCGATAGCCGCCAATGAGGCGATCGTCGGTGATTTTTCCAAAGCCGCCATAGTCGTTGTACTGATAATCGAGCCATTGGAAGATCGGGTGCATCAGGTGGCGGTCGATCGCGAACGCGCCGAATTCGACCGTGGTGGCGTCGAACCGCATCGTGGTCTTGTTGGCGATGCGCACGGTGTCGATGTTGCGCTGCTGGTCGAGGGCGACGTTGCCGGGGGCGGCGGTCTGCGGCGAGGTCAGCGCCGAATAGCGCGAGACAGTGCCGGGAATGCGCTGCCGCACGTCGTTGGCGTTGATGTAGAATCGCGTCTCGAAATCCGGCGAAATCTGATAGCCGATGTTGCCGCTGGCGCGGGTGGCATGGCCGCTGCTGTGGTCGCGGAAGCCGTCCGCCTGCTGATTGGACGCGGTAAAGAAGGCGTCCCACGGCCCGCTGGCTCCGCCGACGCTGCCCTGAAAGCGGCGATAGCCGAACGCTCCCATGTCGACCGCGGCGCTGTTGATCTTGGCGTCGCGGCCGGTGGGGGTGACGAAGTTGATGGCGCCGCCGAGCGAATTCGCGCCGAACTGCAGCGCGTTCGCGCCCTTGAAGATTTCGACATATTTGTAGGCGGTTGGGTCGATCTCCTGAAAGTCGCCGTAACCGTCGGCGGTATTGATCGGGATGCCGTCCATGAACAGCTGGACGCCGCGCAGGTGGAAGTTGCGCGACAGGCTGGAGCCGCGAATGGAGAGGCGGGTGTCGTCGCCCCATTTCGGCTGCGCGAACACGCCGGGCACGAAACCGAGAATATCCTTCACCGTGCTGGCGACGGAGGTGGTCTTGTAGTCCTCCGCCGCCACCACGGCGACGCCGCCGGGGGTTTGCTGGATGTCGCGGCGCGCCTGGTCGGCGGTCCTGCTGCCGATCGGAGGAGCGGCGGGCGAATTCTGTTCGGCTTCCACCGTGACGGCGGGAAGCGTTTCCGGCGCGGCTTGCGCAAGGAGTTCCGCCGGGCACAGCACGGCGGCGAGGGATACGGATGCCAGCAATGCGCTGCGCATCCGTCTTGAAACGGGCAACATGGGTGAATTTTCCCCTGAGAGAACGACAATGGAGTGGGCGCGCGCGGGCGCGGGTCGTCAGCTCAGGAAAGGAGGGCCGCGGGGCTGGTGGTCGCTGGCGGCGAACAGCGGCGCGCCGTCGCCATCTTGGATCGGCTCGAACGTGATCTGCAGCGCGATCCGGATCGCCAGCGCCGGGGAGGGCGGCGGAACATCGATGGCGACCGCGCCCGCGACACAGAGCGGACAGCGGACGATGGGCTTGCTGTCGCCGGTGTTGCCGTCCGCATCGGGAGCCGCCGAACTGCCGTTAAGGCAAAGTTCGTGAAGGGCGTCGGCCTTGAGCGGGGAGATGGTCGCCAGCACCGCACTGGTCAGCATCACGTTGAAGACAAGGGCGTAAGCCGCTGCAAGCGCGGCGAAACGTCCGATTATCCTGATACGCGACGTGAACATTCCGGTTGAACCCCCATGCCCTGTTACCATGGCCGCGGCAGGTCGCAAAGGCCTGGCCGGAGGCCCTGCGCGCGGGCCGGGCCAAGGTGTTTTTGCGGGGCGCTTTCCCTTGTGTTTTGCCGCCCGATCCGCTTTCACTAGCGCCGTCCAATCCCCTCCGATTCCGGAAAAACCGAGTGCTCCCATGCGACTGTCGCGTTTCTTTCTGCCCATCCTCAAGGAAACACCGAAGGAAGCCGAGATCGTTTCCCACCGCCTGATGCTGCGCGCCGGCATGCTGCGTCAGGAGGCGGCGGGCATCTATGCGTGGTTGCCGCTCGGCTTCCGGGTGCTGAAGAAGATCGAGCAGATCGTGCGCGAGGAGCAGGACCGCGCCGGGGCCATCGAGCTGCTGATGCCGACCCTGCAACTGGCCGACCTGTGGCGCGAGAGCGGGCGCTACGACGCCTACGGTCCGGAGATGCTGCGCATCGCCGACCGCCACAAGCGCGAGTTGCTGTTTGGTCCGACCAACGAGGAAATGATCACCGAGATCTTCCGCGCTTACGTGAAGTCTTACCGCAACCTGCCGCTCAATCTCTATCATATCCAGTGGAAATTCCGCGACGAGCAGCGCCCGCGCTTCGGCGTGATGCGCGGCCGCGAATTCCTGATGAAGGACGCCTATTCGTTCGACATCGACGAGGCGGCGGCGCGGCTGTCCTACAACCGCATGTTTGTCGCCTACCTGCGCACCTTTGCGCGCATGGGCCTGAAGGCGATCCCGATGCGGGCCGAGACCGGGCCGATCGGCGGTGACCTCAGCCACGAGTTCATTGTGCTGGCGGAGACCGGAGAGTCCGGCGTGTTCTGCAATAAGGATGTGCTCGACCTGCCGGTGCCCGGCGAGGGCGTCGATTACGGCGGCGACCTGACCCCGATCATCAAACAGTGGACGGATCTCTACGCCGCCACTGAGGATGTCCATGACGCCGCGCGCTACGAGCGCGAGGTGCCGGCCGACAAGCGCGTGCAAACCCGCGGCATCGAGGTCGGGCAGATTTTCTATTTCGGCACCAAGTATTCCGACTCCATGAAGGCGCTGGTCACCTGCCCGGACGGCAACGAGGTGCCGATCCACGGCGGCTCCTACGGCGTTGGCGTGTCGCGTCTGGTGGGCGCGATCATCGAGGCCTGTCATGACGAAGCCGGCATCAAATGGCCGGAGGAGGTGGCGCCGTTCCGCGTCGCCGTTCTCAACCTGAAGCAGGATGACGCCGCGACCGGCGCGGCCTGCGAGAAGCTGTACGCCGCCCTGTCCGCCAAAGGCGTCGACGTGCTCTATGACGACACCGACCAGCGGCCGGGGGCCAAGTTCGCGACCGCCGACCTGATCGGCATTCCGTGGCAGGTGCTGATCGGCCCGCGCGGTCTGGCGGAGGGCAAGGTCGAGATCAAGCGGCGCAGCGACGGCTCGCGTGAATTCATGAGCCTGGACGAGGCGATCAACCGCTTCACCCGGTCCTGACCGTCCACTGGAATAATCTCGGGCATGGTCGCGGTCTGTGCGGGTCGCGACTACAATTAGCCCGATTCGTATGAAAATCCGGACGACGGAACAGATATGAGCGAGCCAGTTCGGACAGCGCCTTTCGCGCCCTTTGAGTGGATGCTGTCCACCCGTTACCTGCGGGCACGGCGCAAGGAAGGTTTCATTTCCGTCATCGCCGGCTTCTCGTTCCTCGGCATCATGCTCGGGGTCGCGACGCTGATCATCGTGATGGCGGTGATGAACGGCTTCCGCAAGGAGCTGCTCGACAAGATTCTCGGCCTCAACGGCCATATCGTGGTGCAGCCGCTGGAATCGCCGCTGACCGACTGGAAGGAAGTGGCCGAGCGCATCAGCGCCGTCGCGGGTGTCCGCCTTGCCGCCCCGGTGATCGATGGTCAGGCGCTGGCGTCGTCGCCGTTCAATGCCTCCGGCGTGCTGGTGCGCGGTATGCGTGCCGCCGACCTCGACAAGGTCACTTCCATCGCCAAGAACATCAAGCAGGGCACCCTCGAAGGCTTCGACGACGGCCAGGGCGTGGCCATCGGCCGCCGCCTCGCCGACCAGCTGTCACTGCGCGCCGGCGACAGCATCACGCTGGTGGCGCCGCGCGGGGCGGTGACTCCGATGGGCACCACGCCGCGCATCAAGCCCTACAAGGTGACGGCGGTGTTCGAGATCGGCATGTCCGAATACGATTCGTCGTTCGTTTTCATGCCGCTGGCCGAGGCGCAGGCCTATTTCAACCGCGCCAATGACGTCACCGCCATCGAGATCTACACCACCAATCCCGACCGGATCGACAGCTTCCGCAAGCCCATCACCGAGGCTGCGCAGCGACCGATCTTCCTGGTCGACTGGCGACAGCGCAATTCCACCTTCTTCAACGCGCTCCAGGTCGAGCGCAACGTCATGTTCCTGATCTTGACCCTGATCGTGCTGGTGGCGGCGCTGAACATCGTCTCAGGCCTCATCATGCTGGTGAAGGACAAGGGCAGCGACATCGCCATCCTGCGCACCATGGGGGCGACGCAAGGCTCGATCATGCGGGTGTTCCTGATCACCGGCGCGGCCATCGGCGTGGTCGGCACTCTGGTCGGTTTCCTGCTCGGTCTCGTCGTCTGTCTCAATATCGAGACGATCCGCCAGTTCATCTCGTGGCTGACCAACACCGAGCTGTTCTCGCCGGAGCTTTACTTCCTGTCGAAGCTGCCGGCCGAGGTCGACGCCGGGGAGACCGCCGCCGTGGTGATCATGGCGCTGACGCTGTCGTTTCTGGCGACGCTGTATCCGTCGTGGCGCGCCGCGCGCCTCGATCCCATCGAAGCCCTCCGGTACGAATGAGCGTGACGATGGAGCAGGGCGAAAACAGCGTTCCGGTGGTGTATCTCCACGAGATTTCCCGCCGTTACCGGCAGGGCGAGGCAACGCTGACCATTCTCGACGGCGCCACGCTGGCGTTGTGGGAGGGCCAGTCGGTAGCGCTGATCGCGCCGTCGGGCACCGGCAAATCTACTCTCCTGCACATCGCGGGCCTGCTCGAGCATCCCGACGAGGGCGAGGTCTATGTTGCCGGCACCGCGACGTCGGGCCTGTCGGACGCCGAGCGCACCCAGATCCGGCGCACCGATATCGGCTTCGTCTATCAGTCGCACCGGCTGCTGCCGGAGTTTTCCGCGCTTGAGAACGTGATGCTGCCGCAGATGATCCGCGGCCTGTCGCGCAAGGAAACCGTGGCGCGCTCACGCGAGATTCTGGCTTATCTCGGCCTCGGCGAGCGGGTCACCCATCGGCCGGCCGAACTGTCCGGCGGCGAGCAGCAGCGCGTCGCCATCGCCCGCGCCGTGGCCAATGCGCCGCGTGTCCTGTTCGCGGACGAACCCACCGGCAATCTCGATCCGCAAACGGCGAATCATGTCTTTCACGCCCTGACACAGCTCGTGAAGGCCACCCGCGTCGCGATGCTGATCGCGACCCACAACATGGAACTGGCGGCCCGCATGGATCGCCGGGTATCCATCCAGGCCGGCCGGGTGGTTGAACTCGACTGAGTCGCGTTTGTCCCGGCGGCCGGATGCGGACTTATCGATAGCCGCGGTAGTACCGGGCCCGGGGAGCGACGCCTGGATAGGGGCCGTTGGCGGCCGGATTGTAGAAATAGTTCCGGTCGCAGAACGAGCGGGTCCCGGACGCGGTCGCGAGGCACTGGGCATAAGTGTCGAACCTGCAATCGCCCCGCAGGTTGGCGGAGGCGCTGCCGCCGATGATGCAGAATGCCCTTTCGCCGGCCTCGGCAGGGGTTCCCTGAATGGCCGTCATCGTTGCGACGGCCGCGAGTGCCAACAATAAATTTCGCATGGAAGTCTCCGTTCGGCACCTTTGCGCCGATTCTTTTGATTTTCGTGCGGGAACTCAGACCGCCTGGCGAGCCGCGCGTCAACTCACATTCCTGAGCCCGGCGTCAGCGGGGAATGACGAATAGACGGCCTGTTAACGATATGGTTCCGTGGCGCTTCCATTGGCTTGACTTTGAGAACAAAAAAGGAACAATGTTCTTATTACGTTCTCATTGAGCGAACGGGAGGGACGATCATGCTGAAGACGTTTGTGGAAGAAGCGGCTGCGCTGACCTCGCTGGTGCTGTTTGTCGGAATGGTGGTTGTCTGGGCCCAGGTGATCCAACAGCTCTAGGCCATGGCGCCGCGAGCCAGAGCCCGGGCGCGCTGATCCAAGGCTACGCCACGGGCGCGGCGAGCCAGAGCCATGACGGCAAAACCACAATGGGAGCGTGACGGCGAACCGATGATGGGGAAAACGGTGATGGCGGATCGCGATCCGGCCGTCGTCGCCGGTTCCACGTGGACTCCCCGGCCGCGACGCCGCACCATCGGCCGGTGAGTCGCCTGATCCCGCCGCCGCAGACCTGACATTCAGGCCCGGCAGCTTGCGGACAAGATGCCCGGATCTGCCATGTCGAGAACCACTATGCCGAAGCCGGGCGTCCCGGAGCCGGGGTTTGTCCATCTGCACGTCCATTCGGCCTATTCGCTGCTGCGCGGGTCGATCACGATCGGCAAGCTGCTCGATCTTGCCAAGGCCGACCACCAGCCCGCGCTGGCGCTGACCGACAATGACAACATGTTCGGCGCGCTGGAGTTTTCCGAGAAGCTGGCGGGCTATGGCATCCAGCCCATCACCGGCTGCGCGGTGGCGGTGGATTTCGGGGATCAGGACGCGAATGCGCGCCACGCGCTCGCCCCGGCGCGGATCGTCCTGCTCGCCACCAACGAGGCCGGTTATCGCAGCCTGATGAAGCTAAACTCCCGCGCGTTTCAGGACACGCCGGTGCATCAGGCCCCGCACATCAAGATCGAATGGCTCGACGGCGAAACGGATGGCCTTATCGCTCTGACCGGCGGGCCCGAGGGGCCCATCTCGCAGGCCATCAGCGCCGATCTTCCGGCGCTGGCGGACGGACGCTGCGACGCGCTGGTGCGGCTGTTCGGCGACCGCCTCTACATCGAACTGCAGCGCCACGGCCTCGACAGCGAACGGCGCTGCGAGCCGGTGCTGATCGACATGGCCTATGGCCGCGGCCTGCCGCTGGTGGCGACCAACGAGCCTTATTTCGCCACCGCCGACGATTACGAATCCCACGATGCGCTGTTGTGCATCGCCGGCGGCCGGCTGGTGTCGGACACCGACCGCGAGCAACTGACCCCCGATCACCGGTTCAAGAGCCGCGCCGAAATGGCGGTGCTGTTCGCCGACCTGCCGGAGGCGCTGGCCTCGACGGTGGAGATTGCCCGGCGCTGCGCCTTCCGCCCGCGCACCCGCAAGCCGATCCTGCCGCGCTTCACCGTGGGCGCCAGCGCCGCCGCGGCCGATGCCGAGAGCGAGGAGTCGGAGGAACTGCGCCGGCAGGCAGAGGAGGGGCTGGCCCGGCGGCTCGCCACCCATGGCCTCGCGCAGGGTATGTCGGAGGAGGATTACCGCGCCCGGCTGGCGTTCGAGATCGACGTCATCATCCGGATGAAATATCCGGGCTACTTCCTGATCGTGTCCGACTTCATCAAGTGGGCCAAGGCGAACGATATTCCGGTGGGCCCGGGCCGCGGCTCCGGGGCGGGTTCGCTGGTCGCCTACGCGCTCACCATCACCGACCTCGATCCGCTGCGTTTCGGCCTGCTGTTCGAGCGCTTCCTCAATCCCGAGCGCGTGTCGATGCCGGACTTCGACATCGATTTCTGCCAGGACCGGCGCGGCGAGGTGATCCGTTACGTGCAGGAACGCTACGGCCGCGATCAGGTCGGCCAGATCATCACCTTCGGAACGTTGCAGGCGCGCGGCGTGCTGCGCGACGTCGGCCGCGTGCTGCAGATGCCTTATGGGCAGGTGGACCGCCTCACCAAGCTCGTGCCGCAGAATCCGGCCGCGCCGGTGACGCTGGCCAAAGCCATCGAGAGCGAGCCCAAATTGCAGGCGTTCCGCGACGAAGACCCGGTGATTGCCCGCGCCTTCGACATCGCCCAGCGCCTCGAAGGCCTGACGCGCCACGCCTCGACCCACGCCGCCGGCATCGTGATCGGCGACCGGCCGCTGTCCGAACTCGTGCCGATGTACCGCGATCCGAAATCGGACATGCCGGTCACCCAGTTCAACATGAAATGGGTGGAGCCCGCGGGCCTCGTGAAGTTCGACTTCCTCGGCCTCAAGACGCTGACGGTGCTCGACGTCGCGGTGAAACTGCTGAAGCAGCGCGGCATCGAGATCGATCTCGCCACACTGCCGCTGGAGGATCGCACCAGTTACGACATGCTGTCGCGCGGCGAGGTGGTCGGCGTGTTCCAGGTTGAAAGCCAGGGCATGCGCCGGGCGCTGGTGGACATGCGCCCGGACCGCCTCGAGGACCTGATCGCGCTGGTCGCGCTCTATCGTCCCGGCCCGATGGCGAACATTCCGACCTATTGCGCCCGCAAGCACGGCGACGAAGAGCCGGAATATATGCATCCGATGCTGGAGCCGATCCTCAAGGAGACCTTCGGCGTCATCATCTACCAGGAACAGGTGATGCAGATCGCGCAGGTGATGGCCGGCTATTCGCTCGGCGACGCCGACCTGCTGCGCCGCGCCATGGGCAAGAAGATCCGCGCCGAGATGGACAAGCAGCGCGAGATCTTCGTCAAGGGCGCGATGAAGAACGATGTCGCGAAGGGGCAGGCGGAGACCATCTTCGAACTGCTCGCCAAGTTCGCCGACTACGGATTCAACAAGAGCCACGCCGCCGCCTACGCGCTGGTGTCGTACCAGACCGCCTACATGAAGGCGCATCATCCGGTGGAGTTTCTGGCGGCGTCGATGACGCTCGACATGAACAACACCGACAAGCTGTCGGAATTCCGCGCCGACGCGCAGAAGCTCGGCATCCGGGTCGAACCGCCGTCGATCAACCGCTCCGGCGCGACCTTCGAGGTCGGCGACAACACCATCTTCTACGCACTCGCGGCGCTGAAGGGCGTCGGCGCGCAGGCGGTCGAGATGATCGTCGAAGCCCGCGGCGACAAGGCGTTCACGTCGCTGGCGGATTTCGCCGCGCGGGTGTCGCCGCGCGCGATCAACAAGCGCGTGCTGGAAAGCCTCGCGGCGGCGGGCGCGTTCGACACCATCGATGCCAACCGCGCCCGTGTGTTCGCCGGCGCCGACGCCATTCTCGCCGCCTGCCAGCGCAGCCACGAGGCGGCGGCCAGTGGCCAGAACGACATGTTCGGCGGCATGGCGGACGCGCCGAGCATCGTGCTGCCCAACGTCGAGCCATGGCTGCCGGCCGAGCGGCTGCGCCACGAATACGACGCCATCGGCTTCTTCCTGTCGGGCCATCCGCTCGACGATTACGCCACCGCATTGAAGCGGCTGCGCGTGCAGTCGTGGAGCGAGTTCTCCCGCGCGGTGAAGACCGGGGCGACGGCGGGGCGGGTCGCCGCCACCATCGTGTCGCGCATGGAACGCCGCACCAAGACCGGCAACAAGATGGGCATCATCGGCCTGTCGGACCCCACCGGCCATTTCGAGGCGGTGCTGTTTTCCGAAGGCCTCGCGCAATATCGCGACGTGCTGGAACCCGGTTCCGCGGTGCTGCTGCAACTTGGCGCGGAGCTTCAGGGCGAGGACGTGCGCGCGCGCATCCTCCATGCCGAGCCGCTCGACGCTGCCGCCGCCAAGACCACCTCCAGCCTCAGGATCACTGTGCGTGACGACAAGCCGATCGAGTCAATCCAGCGCCGGCTGGCGTCGCCACCGCCGAGCGCCGCCGCGTCCGGGGAGATCGTGCTGGAAATGATCCTCGATATGCAGACCACGGTGGAGATCAGGCTGCCCGGCCGCTTCCCGGTGTCGCCACAGATCGCCGGCGCGCTCAAGGCGGTATCTGGGGTGTTGGATGTGCAGACGGTGTGACGCGCGGCCCTCGCGGCGGCGTGACGTCGTGACGCGGGCTTGAGGACGCCCGCCTTATTCCGACTACGTTTCATTCAAACACTGTTCAGGCGGCGCGCGATTGACTGCGCCCGTGATAGCGAATGGGGATTGCGTCTGATGCGCGGATGGCTCGGGTTCCTGAAAGTGGCGGCGCTGGTGCTGGTCGCGGCGGTCGTGGCTGTTCCATCGCGGGCGCAGACACCGCCGCAGCCGCCGGCGGCCGCCGGGCAGAACCGCATCGCGCTGGTGATCGGCAACGGCAACTATCAGGCGTCGCCGCGCGCCACCGCCGCCAACGACGCGGGCCTCGTCGCCCAGACCCTGCAGGCGGCGGGCTTCGACGTGATCGGCGCGCGCGACCTCGATGGCGAGACCCTGCGCCGAACCTTCCACGATTTCATCCAGAAGGCGCAGGCGGCCGGGCCCGATACCGTCGCCGTCGTCTATCTCGCGGGCTACGGGCTGCAGCTCGCGGGCGAGAATTACTTTGTGCCGGTCGATGCCGTCATGGCGCGCGACACCGACGTGGCGGTCGAGGGCCTGCGGATCGGCGATTACGTCCGGCAGTTGTCGGCGTTGCCGCTTAAGGCCACGGTGGTGGTGCTGGACGCTGCCTACGCTCATCCTTTCGCGAGGGAGGGGCAGCCGCTGGCGGGCGGCCTCGCGCTGATGGAACCGGCCCCCAGGGGCCTGATCGCCTTCAACGCCGCGCCGGGCACGGTGGCGCCGCCGACCACCGGCAATTACGGGCCTTATGCGCAGGCGCTGGCGGAAATGATCCGCACCGGCGGCATCGGGCTGCCGGAGGTGTTCAATCGCGTACGGCTGCGCGTCAACGAGGTCACCAAGGGCGCGCAGGTGCCGTGGGACGCGCACAAGCTCGATAGCGATTTCCTGTTCTTCGAGCGCGCGCCGGATGCGCCGCCGGTCCAAGCCGATCAGGACGCGGCGCTGCGCGCCAAGCCCATCCGTGATTTCAGCGCGCAGGATGCCTATACGGCGGCGCTGGCGCGCGACACGCTCTCCGACTACGAGGCGTTCCTCGCGGCCTATCCTGACGATCCGCTGGCCAAGCGGGTGCGGGCGATCGTCGCCGCGCGACGCGAGGCGACGACGTGGCGCGAGGCCTATCGCGCCAACACGGAGCGGGCTTACTGGACCTATCTCAAGCGCTATCCCAAAGGCCCGCACGCCGCCGACGCGCGCCGCCGCCTCGCGGCAATTGCGGCGCCGCCGGAGCCGCCGTCGGCTTTCGATGCCTATGCCTACGACGTGCCGCCGCCGATGCCGGACGAATATGCCTATGTCGATCAGCCGGACCTGATGTTCGGCGATCCGGCCTACGACTTCGCGCCGCCGCCGCCGCCGCCGGTGTTCTATCTGCCGCCGCCGCCGGATGATTTCGTGCTGCTCGATCCGCCGTTCTATTACGACGATGGTCCGTTCTATCTGCCGCAGCCGGTGTTCATTCCGATCCCGGTCTATATCCGGCCGCCCGGCTATGTGCATCCGCCGAGGAACGGCTTCCTGTTCGCCAACATCCATAACCGCGATGTCGTCAACAACGTCATCAACCGGCGCCCGCCGCCTGGCGCGTTCGGGCCGATGCCCGGCGGCCGCTACCAGCCGAAGGGACCCGCGCGGCCCGCGGAGTTCGCGGCGCGGCCGGGGTTCGTCCCCGGACTGCCGCCCTCGGCGCGGCAGCGAAGCGATCTGATCCGGCAGGGCAAGGTCGCCGCGCCCGCCGGGGTGCTTTCTGGACCGTCCGGTCGTGGCCGGATGCCGGGATCGGCGCCGACACCGGAGCAGGGACCCCGGCCGGGCGCGATCCGTCCCGGGAACATGCTGCCGGGACAGGGACCCGGCGGCCCGGGTGGGCGGCCGGGTGAGAACATGCGTCCGTTGCCCGGCACGGCTTTGCCGGCTCCATCGGCGCGTGGTCCGGCTGGACCGGGCGCCCGTCCCGAGCGGGCCGTTCGTCCGGACCTTGGTGGACGTGAGCCCGGCGGGCGCGGGCCGGAGAGAGCGGGGCCGGGCTATCGCCCCGGCAGCCCCCGTCCGGAAATGCCGTCGGCCATGCGCCCGTCGCCGTCGGGACCGGCGGCCCGGCCGCAGGTCCAGCCGCCGCAGCGGCAGCAGCCCCGATTCGAGCGCCCGTCGGCTATGCCGCGCCCCGACGCCGGACCGCGCATGTCGCCCCAGTTCCAGCGGCCGATGGCGGTCGAGCCGCGGCCGCAGATGAGGCCGCCCCAGCAGCCGCAGTTCCAGCGCGCGCCGCAGCCGCCGCAGCCGCAGTTCCAGCGTCCATCGCAACCGCAACCGCAATTCCAGCGGCCGCAGCCGCAGGCGATGCCTCCTCAGGCGATGCCCCGTCCGCAGCCCCAGATGCAGATGCAGCGGCCGCCGCAACCGCAGATGGCGCCGCGTCCTATGGCTCCGCCGCCGGCGATGGCGCGCCCGGCTCCGCCGCCACGTCCCGCCGGACCGCCCCCACGCAAGCCGCCGGGCCAGTGATCCGCCTGGCGGAAGGGCAGAGACGGGCGAAAACGCCAGCGGAATGGCTTGCTTAACCGGGACCGCGCCGGTATAAGCCGCCGCATCTCACACGGAAGCATGGCTCTCAACAGCCGTCCGGTGGCAGCCGGGCCGCGATCGTCCGCCTTTCAGGCGCATGAATTGCCGGTTCGTTCTGCTCACGCGCTTCCGGAGGAACCAACCGGAGAATTGAACAATGTCGCTTCCCGATTTCTCGATGCGCCAGCTCCTCGAAGCTGGCGTTCACTTCGGCCACCAGTCTCACCGCTGGAATCCGAAGATGGCCGAATACATCTTCGGCGCCCGCAACAACATCCATATCATCGATCTCGCCCAGACCGTGCCGATGCTGCATCGTGCGCTGCAGGCGGTGAGCGACACCGTCGCCAAGGGCGGCCGCATCCTGTTCGTCGGCACCAAGCGCCAGGCGCAGGACGGCGTGGCGGATGCCGCCAAGCGCTCGGCGCAGTACTTCGTCAATTCGCGCTGGCTCGGCGGCACGCTGACCAACTGGAAGACGGTGTCCGGCTCGATCAAGCGCCTGCGCCAGCTCGACGACATGCTCGGTTCGGGCGAGAGCGCCCAGTACACCAAGAAGGAGCGCCTGACGCTGCAGCGCGAACGCGACAAGCTCGATCGTTCGCTCGGCGGCATCAAGGACATGGGCGGTCTGCCCGACCTGATCTTCGTGATCGACACCAACAAGGAAGACATCGCGATCCAGGAGGCCCAGCGCCTCAACATCCCGGTCGCCGCGATCGTCGACACCAACTGCGACCCGAAGGGCATCACCTACGTGGTCCCCGGCAATGACGACGCCGGCCGCGCCATCTCGCTGTACTGCGACCTGATCGCGCGCGCGGCCATCGACGGCATTTCCCGTGCCCAGGGCGACTCCGGCATCGACATCGGCGCACTGGCCAGCCCGACGCCGGAAGTGGTGCAGGCGGCGTCGGAAGGCTTCCAGGGCCTCGCCGGTCCGCGCGGCGTCGCCGACGACCTCAAGAAGCTTTCGGGCGTCTCCGGCGCCATCGAGAAGAAGCTCAACGACCTCGGCGTGTTCCACTACTGGCAGATCGCCGAGCTCGATCACGACACCGCCCACAAGATCGGCGAAGAAGTCGGTCTTCCGGCGCGCGTCGACGGCTGGGTCGCCCAGTCGAAGGCGCTGGTCGCCGAAGCGGAATAAGCCGCTTCCCGTCAGTTCTGTCGCGGCCGGCGAACCCGGCCGCGATATTTTCCATTGAAGACCACATCCTGCGCGTCGAATCCGGCTTGCCAGCACTCGCTGCGCCGCGCGGCCCGCACAGGCACAAGGATTTTCGAACATGGCAACGATCACGGCAGCATTGGTCAAGGACCTGCGCGACAAGACTGGCGCGGGCATGATGGACTGCAAGCAGGCGCTTAACGAAACCAACGGCGACATGGATGCCGCGGTGGACTGGCTGCGCAAGAAGGGCCTGTCCAAGGCCGCCAAGAAGTCCGGCCGCGTCGCCGCCGAGGGCCTGATCGCAGCGCTGACCGAAGGCAACAAGGGCGTGGTGGTCGAGGTCAATTCGGAAACCGACTTCGTCGCCCGCAACGAGCAGTTCCAGGGCCTGGTCAAGATGATCGCCCAGGTGGCGATGAAGGCCGGAGCCGACGTCGAGAAGATCAAGGCCGCGCCGGTGGGCGAGGTCACGGTGGAGCAGGCCATCTCCGACGCCATCGCCACCATCGGCGAGAACATGACGCTGCGCCGCGCCGCCGGGCTGTCGGTTGGCGAGGGTGTGGTGTCGAGCTACGTGCATAACGCGGTGCTCGACGGCCTCGGCAAGATGGGCGTGCTGGTGGCGCTCGAATCGACCGGCAAGAAGGACGAACTCGCGGCGCTGGGTCGCCAGATCGCCATGCATGTCGCCGCCTCCAATCCGCAGGCGCTTGACGCCGCGAGCCTCGATCCGGCGGTGGTGCGCCGCGAGAAGGACGTGATGGCCGACAAGTACCGTCAGCAGGGCAAGCCGGACGCGATGATCGAGAAGATCGTCGAATCGGGCCTCAAGACCTACTACAAGGAAGTCACCCTGCTGGAGCAGCCCTTCATCCACGACAGCGGCAAGAGCGTCGCGCAGGCGGTGAAGGAAGCCGAAGGCCGGGTCGGCGCGCCTATCAAGCTTGCCGGATTTGTGCGCTATGCTCTGGGCGAGGGAATCGAAAAGCAGGATTCCGACTTCGCCGCCGAGGTCGCCGCGGCCGCGGGCCAAGGCTGACACCAGGGCTGACGAGCCAATCGTGGCTGACGCCGCGGCGTCTGCTGGCGGGACCTGCTTTGGAATGCGCTCAAGGCGACAGACAGGGCGATTGCATGGGTGAGCCGGCTTACAGGCGCGTGGTCATTAAGGTCTCCGGCGAATCCCTTGCCGGAGATCAGGCTTTCGGCATCCACCAGCCGACCCTCGACCGCATCGCCGGCGATCTCGTCAAGGCGCGCGAACTCGGTGTCGAGATTGCCGTCGTGGTCGGCGGCGGCAACATCTTCCGCGGCGTCGAGGTGTCCTCGCGCGGCGTGTCGCGCACCACCGGCGACACCATGGGCATGCTCGCCACCGTGATGAACTGTCTGGCGCTGGAATCCGCGCTGGAGCGCCGGGGGCAGTCCACCCGCACGCTGACGGCTTTGGTGATGCCGCAGGTCAGCGAACTGTTCACACGCGCCGCCGCCCACCGCTATCTCGCCGAAGGCCGGATCGTGCTGCTGGCGGGCGGAACCGGAAATCCCTATTTCACCACCGACACCACCGCCGTGCTGCGCGCTGCCGAGATCGGCGCCCAGGCCGTGCTGAAGGCCACCAACGTCGACGGCGTCTACAGCGCCGACCCCAAGAAGGACAAATCCGCGACGCGATTCGAGCGCCTGACCCATTCGCAGGCGGTCGAAGGCGGCTATAAGGTGATGGATGCGACCGCGTTCGCGCTTGCCCGCGAAACCGCGTTGCCTATCATCGTGTTCTCGGTCGCGGAGCCCGGCTCGATCGGCGCGATCCTGAACGGCAAGGGCAGGGGCACGCTGGTCGCCGGCTGACGGCGCGGCGGCGCGGACCGGTCCGGTTCGCGTCTGAACGACACGAGATGCGACGCGGCCGGCCTTCAGCGCCGCGCCGGACTGGAAGGGGAGTACCATCACATGGCTGCCGCGAATTTCGACCTCAACGACCTCAAGCGCCGCATGGAAGGCGCGATCAATGCGCTCAAGCACGAACTGGGCGGATTGCGCACCGGCCGCGCCTCGATCTCGATGGTGGAGCCGGTGCAGGTCGAGGCCTATGGCAGCCACATGCCGCTCAACCAGGTGGCCACCGTCAGCGTGCCGGAGCCGCGCCTGCTGTCGGTGCAGGTGTGGGACAAGTCGATGGTCAAGGCGGTGGAGACCGCCATCGTCAATTCCAATCTCGGCCTCAGCCCCGCCACCGAGGGTCAGGTCATCCGTCTTCGCATTCCCGAACTCAACGAGGAGCGCCGCAAGGAACTCGTCAAGGTCGCGCACAAATATACCGAAGCGGCGAAGGTCGCGATTCGTCACGTCCGCCGCGACGGGCTCGATGTGCTGAAGAAGCAGGAGAAGGATCACCAGATTTCCGAGGACGACGAGAAGCGTCTCGCCAACGATGTGCAGAAGGCGACCGACGCGGCCATCGGCGACGTGGACAAGCTGCTCGCGACCAAGGAAAAAGAAATCCTCACCGTCTGAGAGACCGAAATGTCGAACGGCGTCATGCCACAGCCAGAGGGATCGGAGGTGTCCGGCGCGCCGCGGCATGTCGCGATCATCATGGATGGCAACGGGCGCTGGGCGGCGGCGCGGGGACTTCCGCGCGCGGAGGGCCATCGCCGCGGCGTCGAGGCCTTGCGCAAGGTGGTGCGGGCCTCGCACGAACTCGGCATCACCTACCTCACCATCTTCTCGTTCAGCTCGGAGAACTGGTCGCGGCCGGCGAGCGAGATCGGCGACCTGTTCGGCCTGTTGCGCCGCTTCATCCGCAACGACCTGGCCTCGCTCCATGCCGATGGCGTGCGGGTGCGCGTGATCGGCGAGCGCCACGGCCTTGAGTCGGACATCTGCGCGCTTCTCACTGAAGCCGAGGAACTGACGCGCAACAACACGCGGCTGACGCTGGTGGTGGCGTTCAACTACGGCTCGCGGCAGGAGATCGCCAACGCCGCGCAACGCCTCGCTCGCGAAGTTGCGGACGGCAGGCGCGATCCCGCGACCATCACGGCCGAGACCATCGGCCAATATCTCGACACCGCCGACATTCCCGATCCGGATCTCATCATCCGCACCAGCGGCGAGCAGCGGCTGTCCAACTTCCTGATGTGGCAGGCGGCTTACAGCGAACTGGTGTTCGTGCCGATCCACTGGCCGGATTTCGACCGGGCCGCGCTCGAAGGCGCGATCGCCGAATTCGCGACCCGCGAGCGCCGCTTCGGCGGGCTGGTCGCCAAGACGGTGAGCAAGACCGTCGCGAAGACCGGGTCGTGAGCGGCGTGACGCCGGATCATCCCCCCGCTTCCCCCGGCGCCACCAAGGGCATGAGCAATCTGGCCATGCGCGTCGTGGTCGCCCTGGTGCTTGCGCCATTGACCATCGGCATCGCCTGGGTCGGCGGCTGGCCGTGGCTGTGCCTCGTCGCGGCTGCTGCGTCATTGCTTTATTTCGAATGGCTGATGGTGGTCGGCGCGTCGCATCATCGCGTCCCGGCGGTCGTCGGGATCGCGGCGCTGGTCGCCGCTGGCGTGTTGCTGATGCCGGGATGGGTCGGGATCGCGGTTAGCGTTGCCGCTTTGGGCCTCGCGGCGGCGGCGCTGGCCGCGCCCGAGCGGCGGCTGTGGGTCGCGGCCGGATTCGTCTATGCGGCGGCGGCGCTGTTCGCCGCCATCCTGGTGCGCCGGGACGCCGACGTCGGGTTCGTGGCCCTGATCTTCGTGCTGCTGGTGGTGTGGGGCGCCGACATCGGCGGCTATTTCTTCGGGCGCGGGCTCGGCGGCCCCAAGCTGTGGCCGCGCGTCAGCCCCAACAAGACATGGGCGGGCGCCATTGGCGGACTGGCGCTCAGCCTGGCGCTGGCCGCGGGATTCGCCGTGTCCGGGTTCGGCCGCCTGCTGCCGCTGTTATTGCTCGGCGCGGTGCTGTCGGCGGCATCGCAACTGGGCGACCTGCTGGAATCCGCGGTGAAGCGGCGCTTCGGCGTCAAGGATTCGAGCCAAATCATTCCCGGTCATGGCGGGCTGCTTGACCGGCTCGACGGCTTCGTGGCGGCGATCGTGGTCGCCGCTCTCATTGGATTTATGCGCGGCGGCCTCGATGGCGTCGGTCGCGGTTTCATGGTGTGGTGACGGGATGAGTGCAGTTCCATTGCGTAACGACAAGGCGGCGGCATTGTCCGTGCGCAGCGTCACGGTGCTCGGTGCCACCGGCTCGATCGGCGACAGCACCATGGACCTGCTGCGCGCGTCGCCGGAGCGCTACCGCGTCGAGGCGCTGACAGCGCATTCCAACGTCGCCGCGCTGGCCAAGCTCGCGCGCGAATTTCGCGCCCGTTTCGTCGCGGTGGCGGACGCCTCGAAGCTTGGCGACCTGCGCGCGGCGCTGGCGGGCACCGACACCGAAAGCGGGGCCGGGGAGGGCGCAGTGGTGGAAGCCGCGGCGCGCTCGGCCGACTGGGTGATGGCGGCGGTGAGCGGCGCGGCCGGCCTCAAGCCGGCGCTGGCGGCGGTAGAGCGCGGCGCCACCGTCGCCCTCGCCAACAAGGAATGCCTGGTGTCCGCGGGCGACCTGTTCATGCACCGCGCGGCGACGGCGAAGGCCTGCATTCTGCCGGCGGATTCCGAGCACAACGCGCTGTTTCAGGCGCTGGCCTCCGGCAATCGCAACGAACTGACCCGCGTCATCATCACCGCCTCGGGCGGACCGTTCCGCACCTGGGCCGCCGCCGACATCGAGCAGGCGACGCTGGCGCAGGCGCTGAAGCATCCGAACTGGAGCATGGGACAGAAGATCACCATCGATTCGGCGTCGATGATGAACAAGGGGCTCGAGGTGATCGAGGCATCCTATCTGTTCGCGCTCGCGCCGGACGAGATCGACGTGCTGGTGCATCCCCAGTCCATCGTCCACGGCATGGTGGAATTCGCCGATTACTCGGTGGTGGCGCAACTCGGGACACCCGACATGCGTACCCCCATCGCCCACTGCCTCGGCTGGCCGGAGCGCATCCCGGGGCGGGCCGCGCCGCTCGATCTCGCCAAAATCGGCCAGCTGACCTTCGAGCTTCCCGATTTTGAGCGTTTTCCCGGCCTGCGGCTGGCCTATGACGCGCTGCGCGCCGGCAACGGCGCGACCACGATCTACAACGCCGCCAACGAGGTGGCGGTGGCGGCCTTTATCGGCGAGAAAATCCGCTTCGGCGCGATTGCCCGCATCGTCGAGGCGACCATGAATGCGATGGTCCGTGACGGCGCGGCGGGGGCGCCGGCGAGCGTCGAGGACGTGCTGGCCATTGACCATATTGCCCGAAATACGGCGGACACCCTCTTGCCTCAAATTGCCTTAAAGGCATCCTAGAGGATAGGGGAGCGGGCCCTCGCGGCCTGCGGGAGAGGGATTCGAGAGTGGACGTTTTTCTTCATAGTTTCAATGTGTTGAGCCATGGTCTGCTGGGCTATGCCATTCCCTTCCTGTTCGTTCTCACCATCGTCGTCTTCTTCCACGAACTCGGTCACTTCCTGGTGGCGCGCTGGGCCGGCGTGAGGGTGCTGACGTTCTCGCTCGGCTTCGGGCCGGAACTGTTCGGCTTCAACGATCGCCACGGCACGCGATGGAAGGTGTCGGCGATTCCGCTCGGCGGCTACGTCAAGTTCTTCGGCGACGAGTCGGAAGCCTCGACGCCGTCCGCCGATACGCTCAAGGCGATGACAGACGACGAGCGCAAGGTTTCCTTCCACGGCCAGAAGGTCGGCCCCCGCGCGGCCATCGTCGCCGCGGGCCCGATCGCCAACTTCCTTCTGGCAATCGTGATTTTCGCCGCGCTGTTCACGTTCTTCGGCAAGCCCAGCCAGACTGCGCGGGTCGACAGCGTGCAGGAGAACAGCGCCGCCGCCGCCGCCGGTTTCAAGCCCGGCGACATCGTCACCGCGATCAATGGCGACGCCATCGAGAGCTTCACCGACATGCAGCGCTTCGTGAGCACCCAGGCGGGCGTTCCGCTGGTGTTCACCGTGAAGCGGGGCGACGCCGTCGTCAGCCTGACCGGCACGCCGCAACTCCGCGAGATGAAGGACGCCTTCGGCAACACCCATCGCATCGGCGTCCTGGGAATCACCCGTTCCACCAATCCGGGCGACACCGTCACCCAACCTGTGAATCCGGCGACCGCTGTTTGGCTGGGGGTGAAGGAAACCTGGTTCGTGGTGGATCGCACCGTCGCCTATATCGGCGGCATCTTCGCCGGCCGGGAGAGCGCCGATCAGGTCGGCGGGCCGATTCGAATCGCCCAGATCTCCGGGCAGGTGGCGACCATCGGCCTCGCGGCGCTGATTCACCTGGCGGCGGTGCTGTCGGTCTCGATCGGGCTGCTGAACCTGTTTCCGGTGCCGCTGCTCGATGGCGGGCACCTTTTGTTCTATGCAATCGAGGCCATTCGCGGCAAGCCGCTGTCGGAGCGCTCGCAGGAGCTGGGCTTCCGGGTGGGGCTGGCGCTGGTGCTGATGCTGATGCTGTTCGCGACCTATAACGACATCCTGCATCTGGCTGCGTCCTGATTGCGGTTTTTTGCAGGCGTTGCCTAACGGCAACGTCCTGTTAGGAAATTGAAATTGCTTCGCGAAAGGGCGTTTGCCCTGTGGTGAAAATTGGCTACAAGCGGTGCAACATTGGGGAATCTCCCGGCCCGGCGACGGACCGGCTTTGGAATGACAAGGGCGCCTGGCGCATGATGGTTGGAATGCGAGTGCTACGGGGTGGTTTGGCCGCCGCCCTGATGATGGTGGCTTTGCCGGTTGCCACGGTGACGGCGGTATCGCTCGTGCCGTCGCAGGCTGTGGCGCAAACGGCGGCTTCCATCAGTGTCCAGGGCAACAGGCGCATCGAGGCGGATACGATCCGCTCCTATTTCAAGCCCGGCCCGGACGGTCGCCTCGACAACGTCCGTATCGACGACGGCCTCAAGGCCCTGATCGAGACCGGTCTATTCCAGGACGTGCGAATCGATCGTTCCGGCGGCCGCCTGACCGTGGTGGTGGTCGAGAACCCGGTCATCGGCCGCGTCGCCTTCGAGGGCAACAAGAAGGTCAAGGACGAGCAGCTGATTGCCGAAGTCCAGTCCAAGGCGCGCGGAACCCTGTCCCGCGCCATGGTGCAGGCCGATACCCAGCGCATCAGCGAAATCTATCGCCACAACGGCCGTTATGACGTCCGCGTCGAGCCGAAGATCATCGAGCAGCCGAATAATCGCGTCGATCTGGTGTTCGAAATCACCGAAGGTCCGAAAACCGCCGTCAAGGCGATCGAGTTCGTCGGTAACAAGGCGTTCTCGTCCTATCGTCTCAAGGACGTCATCAGGACCCGCGAATCCAACCTGCTGAGCTTCCTCGGCTCCGGCGACGTCTATGATTCGGACCGCGTCGAGGCCGACCGCGACGTCCTGCGCCGCTTCTACCTGAAGAATGGCTATGCCGACGTCCAGATCCTGGCCGCGCTGACGGAATACGATCCGGCCCGTGGCGGCTTCCTCGTGACGTTCAAGATCGACGAGGGGCAGCAGTACCGCGTCGGTTCGGTGGAATTTGAGTCCAGCATTCCGTCGTTCGACGGAAACGTGCTGCGCAGCCTGTCGCGCGTCAGCGTCGGTTCGGTCTACAATGCCGAGGCGGTGGAGAAGTCGGTCGAGGAAATGTCGATCGAGGCGTCGCGGCGTGGTTATGCCTTCGCGACCGTCAAGCCGCGCGGCGACCGCAATTTTGAAGCCCACACGGTGTCGATCGTGTTCGCCGTGGATGAAGGCCCGCGCACCTACATCGAGCGAATCAATATTCGCGGTAACACCCGCACCCGCGATTACGTCATCCGCCGCGAGTTCGACATCTCCGAAGGCGATGCCTACAACCGCGCGCTGGTTGATCGCGCCGAGCGCCGCCTGAAGAATCTCGATTACTTCAAGACGATCAAGATCACGCCCGAACCCGGCTCGTCGACCGACCGCGTGATCCTGAACGTTGATCTTGAAGAGAAGTCGACCGGCGACTTCTCGGTGTCCGGTGGCTATTCGACCGCGGACGGTCTGCTCGGCGAAGTCAGCGTTTCGGAGCGCAACCTGCTGGGCCGCGGCCTGTTCGCCAAGGCGTCGGTGCAGTACGGCCAGCGCACGCGCGGCTATGCACTGTCGTTCGTGGAGCCGTATCTGCTGGGCTATCGCGTGGCGCTGGGCCTCGACCTCTATCAGCGCGAGCAGCTTGCCTCGAGCTACGTGTCCTACAACTCGAAGACGTTCGGTTTCAGCCCGCGCCTCGGCTTCCAGCTGCGCGAAGACCTGAACCTGCAGCTGCGCTACTCGATTTCGCGGACCGAAATCACGCTGCCGTATTATCTGCAGAACTGTCAGAATAA
>JAFKES010000219.1 GCA_017308495.1 Afipia sp. | reverse complement strand
CGCGCCATGCTCAGTGGCCTGTCGTCGTCGGGCGCGCATGGCACGCTGTTGCAGATCGTCGATCCGGCCGAAGAAACCTTCCCCTATTCCGGCCGCGTCGAATTCGTCGAGCCCGAGGGCGGCGGCGCGATCACCGCGGGCCGCGCCGAAACCTGGGCCAAGGATTACACCGCGCGCGTCGCCGCCCATCGCGCAATGCTGCGCGAGGAGACCGGCCGGCGCGGCTGGCTGTTCTCCACCCACACGACCGATCGCTCCGCTGCCGAACTGCTGCTGTTCCTGCACGGCGGCATGATGGCCGCGCGCGGCGGCGCGGCGGGCAATACGGGGCGCGGCGCATGATGGGGCTTCCGCTCTCCTTCGCCGAGCCGTGGCTGCTGGCCGGCCTGCTCACCCTGCCGGCGCTGTGGTGGCTGCTGCGGGTGATGCCGCCGCGGCCGCGTCGCATCGACTTCCCGCCGACGCGGCTGCTGTTCGAGATCGCGCCCAAGGAAGAAACGCCGTCGCGCTCGCCATGGTGGCTGACGCTGTTGCGGCTGCTCGCCGCCGCGCTGGTGATCCTCGCCGCCGCCGGGCCGGTGTGGAATCCCAGCGAAGGCGTGACGCGCTCCGGCGCGCCGCTGACGCTGCTGATCGACGACGGCTGGAGCGCGGCGGCAAGCTGGGACGCGCGCATCCGGACCGCGGACGAGCTGATCTCCAACGCCGAGGCCGACCGCCGCGCGGTGGCGCTGGTGCCGCTGTCGGAGCCGACCCGCGACATCACCTTGATGCCGGCCGGAACCGCGCGGGTGGCGCTGCGCCAGCTGACGCCGAAGCCTTATGCCGTCGAGCGCGTCGAAACGCTGCCGGCGCTGACGCGCTTTCTAGGCCAGACCGGCGACAGCGAGATCGTCTGGCTCAGCGACGGCATCGATACCGGGCGCGGCGCTGAGTTCGTCGCGGGCCTCGGCAAGGCGATCGAGAACCGCAGCCTGACCATTTTCGACGGAGGTGCGCCGCCCGCCCATGCCTTGGCGGCTGCGGAAAACGCCGCGGCGAAAATGACCGTGAAGGTGCTGCGCGCCGGCACCGGCGCAGGCGATGCCGGGCTGGTGCGTGCGCTCGACCAGAAGGGCGCGCCGATCGGCGAGACCCGCTTCGCCTTCGGCGCGCAGGACAGCGAGACCGAGGCGAGCTTCGACCTGCCGGTGGAACTGCGCAACGACATCGCCCGGTTAGAGGTCGCCGGCGAACGCTCGGCCGGC
The DNA here is from genome assembly GCA_017308495.1 of Afipia sp. GTDB lineage: Bacteria > Pseudomonadota > Alphaproteobacteria > Rhizobiales > Xanthobacteraceae > Afipia. Next base: position 5,721 of record JAFKES010000219.1, on the reverse strand, counting down.
GCGGTGCAGCTGCTCGACAAGCGCTGGCGGCGGCGCGCCATCGGCATCGTCTCCGGCGCGACCAGCGACACCGCACAGCCGCTGTTGGCCTCGACCTTCTATCTCACCCGCGCGCTGGCGCCGTTTGCCGACGTGCGGCTCGGCGAGCGCGGCGCGCCCGCCGTGGCCATCGGCCAGTTCCTCGACCAGAAGCTGCCGATGATCGTGCTCGCCGACGTCGGCAACCTGTCGCCGGAAATCCGCGACCGCCTCACCGCGTGGATCGCGCAGGGCGGCGTGCTGGTGCGCTTCGCCGGGCCGCGTCTCGCCGCCAGCGACGACGATCTCGTACCGGTGCGGCTGCGCCGCGGCGGCCGCAGTCTCGGCGGCAGCCTGACCTGGGAGAAGCCGCAGCCGCTGGCCTCCTTCGCCGCCGACGGCCCGTTCGCCGGCCTCGCGGTGCCGAAAGACATCACCGTGACCCGTCAGGTGCTGGCAGAGCCCGATCCGGCACTGGCCTCGCGGAGCTGGGCCTCGCTCGCCGACGGCACGCCGCTGGTCACCGGCGAGCGCCGCGACAAGGGCATGGTCGTGCTGTTCCACATCAGCGCCGACATGCGCTGGTCGGACCTGCCGATGTCCGGCACCTTCGTCGAAATGCTGCGGCGGATCGTCGATATGTCGGGCTACACCGCGCAGGCGGGCGCGGGCGTCGCGGCCGAAGCGACAACCGAGACCGTCGCGCCGCTGCGCATCCTCGACGGCTTCGGCGCGTTCGGCCCGCCGCCGGCCACCGCGCGGCCGGTGCGCGCCGACTATCGCGACCGCGCCAGCCCCGAGCATCCGCCCGGCTTTTACGGCCCCGCCGACGGTCCGCTCGCCGTCAACGCCCTTGCCGCAGCCGACCGTCTCGCCCCGCTCGACACCTCGGCGCTCAATGCGCGGCGGGCGAGCTACACCGCCTCCGAGCCGCGCGACCTGCGCGGCCTCCTGCTGTCGGCGGCGCTGGCGCTGTTCCTGATCGACGCGCTGATCGTCGCCATTTTCGGCGGCGGCCTCGCGGCACTGCTGCGGCGGCGCGCGGCAACGGCAGCACTCGTTGCAACATTCGCGCTGGCGTCAGTAGCGGGAACGCCGACGCCGTCATTCGCGCAGGCTCCGAAAGCCCCCGCCGCCACGACCACGCCCGCCGACAAGGCGGCAAGCGACGACTTCGCCATCAAGGCGGTGGCGCAGACGCGCCTCGCCTATGTCGTCACCGGCAACGCCGACGTCGACGCCATCGTCAAGGCGGGGATGTCCGGCCTGACCCTGTTCCTCGCCCAGCGTACCGCGCTCGAAGCCGGCGAACCGGTGGGCGTCGATCCGGCGCGCGACGAACTGTCGTTCTTCCCGCTGATCTACTGGCCGGTGGTGGCCGGCGCGCCGAAGCCGTCGCAAGACGCCATCAACCGCCTCGACGCCTACATGAAGCAGGGCGGCACGGTGCTGTTCGACACCCGCGACGCCATCGAGGCCCCGCCTGGGCCGGGCGGCGAATCCCAGACCCCCGGCATGCAGACGCTGCGCGAAATCCTCTCCACGCTCGACATTCCGGAACTGGAGCCGGTGCCGCGCGAGCATGTGCTGACCAAGACGTTCTATCTGCTGCGCGACTTTCCCGGCCGCTTCACCTCGGGCCAGACCTGGGTGGAGACGCTGCCGCGTGTCGATGACGAGGACACCGCGGAGCGGCCGGCGCGCGGCGGCGACGGCGTGTCGCCGATCATCATCACCTCCAACGATCTCGCCGGCGCCTGGGCGATGAGCCCCGACGGCCAGCCGATGCTGCCGCTGACGCCGGGCGAACCGCGCCAGCGCGAATATGCCTTCCGTGCCGGCGTCAACATCGTGATGTACACGCTGACCGGCAACTACAAGGCCGATCAGGTCCACGCGCCGGCGCTGATCGAACGGCTGGGGCAGTGAACATGATCCCGAAACTTCATTCGTCATTGCGAGGAGCGCCAGCGACGAAGCAATCCAGCCTGGGAACCACAGAGCTGGATTGCTTCGCTTCGCTCGCAATGACGGTGATACAGCGAGCTAGGCCATGACCTACGGCATCGCCTTCGCGCCCCTCGTGCCCACGTTCATGCTGTGGATTGGCCTCGCCGCCGTCGCGGTGATCGCGGCCGTGCTGCTGATGGCGCGCGCGCGCGGCGCAGCGATCCGCGTCGCCGCGCTGGCGCTGATCCTGCTGGCGCTGGCCAATCCGTCCTTCACCCGCGAGGAACGCGAGCCGCTGTCGTCGGTAGCGGCCGTAGTGGTCGACAAGAGCCCGAGCCAGAATTTCGGCGAGCGCACCCGCGAGACCGAAGCGGCGCGCGAGGCGCTGGTCGCCCGCCTCAAGGAGATCAAGGGCCTCGAAGTCCGCGTTGTCGAAGCCGGACAGGCCGACGGCGAGACCGACGGCACCAAGCTGTTCGGCGCGCTGTCCTCGGCGCTGTCGGACGTGCCGACTGACCGTGTCGCCGGCGCGTTCCTGATCACCGACGGCCGCGTCCACGACATTCCCGCCAATGCCGCCGCGCTCGGCTTCCACGCACCGGTGCACGCGCTGGTGACGGGCCGCAGCAACGAGCGCGACCGCCGCATCGCCATCGTCGCCGCGCCGCGCTTCGGCATCGTCGGCCAGCCGCAGACCATCACCTACCGCCTCGACGATCAAGGCGTGAGCGGCGACAGCGCGCGCGTCACCGTGCGCCGCGACGGCGAAACCCTGAGCGAACGCTCGGTGCGCAGCGGCGAGCAGGTCAGCGTCACGCTGGACATTCCCCACGCCGGCCCCAACATCGTCGAGATCGAAGCCTCGAAGCTCGATGGCGAACTGACGCCGGTCAACAACCGCGCCGTGGTCTCCATCGACGGCGTGCGTGACAAGCTGCGCGTGCTGCTGGTGTCCGGCGAGCCGCATTCCGGCGAGCGCACCTGGCGCAACCTGCTCAAATCCGACGCCAGCGTCGATCTCGTGCATTTCACCATCCTGCGGCCGCCGGAGAAGCAGGACGGCACGCCGATCAACGAATTGTCGCTGATCGCCTTCCCCACCCGCGAGCTGTTCCAGCAGAAGATCAACGAATTCCAGTTGATCATCTTCGATCGCTACGCCCGGCAGGGCGTGCTGCCGCTGTCCTATTTCGACAACATCGCCCGCTTCGTGAGGAACGGCGGCGCGGTGCTGGTGGCGGCCGGTCCCGACTATGCCGGCCCGACCAGCATCTGGCGCACGCCGCTGGATTCGATCCTGCCGGCGGAACCCACCGGGGTCAGCGAACAGGGCTACACCGCGCGCCTCAGCGAGATGGGCAAGCGCCATCCGGTGACGCGCGGGCTCGAAGGCTCCGACAGCGAGCCGCCGCATTGGAGCCGCTTCTTCCGCCTCGTCGACACCCGCAACCCCACCGTGCCGGCGGTAATGGAAGGCCCCGACGGCAAGCCGCTCTTGCTGTTATCGCGGCAGGGCGAAGGCCGCGTCGCGCTGCTGCTGTCCGATCACATCTGGCTGTGGGCGCGCGGCTATGAGGGCGGTGGCCCGCATCTCGACCTGCTGCGGCGGCTGTCGCACTGGCTGATGAAGCAGCCGGACCTCGACGAGGAAGCACTACGGCTCAAGATCGAGGGCCGCGACCTCGTGGTGGTTCGCCAGACCATGGCCGACAGCGTCGCGCCCGTCACGTTGACATCGCCCTCCGGCGGCACCCGGCAGGTGACGCTTACCGCCGGCGCGCCGGGCGAATGGCGCGCCAGTGTCAATGCCGACGAACTCGGCCTGTGGCAGGCCAGCGACGGCACCCTGAAGGCGCTGATCAATGTCGGCCCGGTGAACCCGAAGGAGTTCGCCGAGGTCACCTCGACCACCGAAGCACTGCGGCCGCTGGCACAGGCCACCGGCGGTGACGCCCGGCGCATCGCCGATAGCGGCAGCGTCGAGCTGCCGCGCGTTCTGCCGGTGCGCGCTTCGTCGGTGTTCCGTGGCGATGGCTGGCTCGGCGTGCGCATGCGCGACGCCAGCGTGGTGCGCGGCATCGGCGTGCTACCGGTGTTCGCCGGGCTCATCGGGCTGTTGCTGCTGCTTGGCGCCTTCGCAACCACCTGGCTGCGCGAGGGCCGGTAACGCAGCCACGCTGCCGAACCCCTGTTGACACCGCGGCCCCGACCGGTGATGTTATATTATAACATCGAGACCGGCGGGGAAGGCCGGTCCCGATCTGGGGCCATGGCGTCATGCAATTCCTGAGATCGCGGGCGAGACGATTGTCGCTGCTGGCGCTGTTCGCGCTGGCGGTGCAGTTCGTCCTTGCGTTCGGGCATGTCCACGCCGACTTCGCCCGGCCCGCGTCGGCCGCCGTGGCATCGATCGCGTCCTCGCCGTCCGATCACGACAGCGATTCCGCCCTCGGCCATGACGCCTGCGCCATCTGCGCAGTGACGGCGATGGCCGGCACCGGCGTCGCCTCGGCGCCGCCGGCACTGCCGCTGCCGCTCGCTTTCGCGCCCATCCGGCAGACCACGCACACTGACGCCGCGATCCCCTCGCCGCGCCTGCGCGCCTTCCCCCCGCGCGGCCCTCCGCTCGCCTGATCCCTCCTCTTGCTCGCTCCGGGAAGCGCCCTGCGTGGCGTTCCCGGCCTTCAAGGTCAGCCGCCCGACTGTTCGGACGGCGACATCAGGATCAGACCATCATGTCATCACGCTTCCCCCGCGCCGCGCTGGCCGGCGGCTCCGCCATTGTCTTGGCGTTTCTCTTTGGCGGCGCCGCCCGCTCCCAGCAGGTCGATCATCCCTCGTCCGACGAAGGAACGGCGCTGCCCGAAATCGTCGTCCGCTCGCCGAGCCCGATCCAGCGCCCGCACCGCCACACCGCGCAGGCCGGCCGCACCACCGCGCCACAGTCCGCGCCGGCCGCGCCCGATCCGGCGCCATTCCCCGGCACGCTGCCGATCGTCACCGACCAGTTCGCCACCGTCACCGTGGTGCCGAACGAGGAAATCCGCCGCAGCGCGGCGTCCACCCTCGGCGACCTCCTCAACAACAAGCCCGGCATCACCGGCTCGTCCTTCGCGCCCGGCGCGTCGAGCCGGCCGATCATCCGCGGCCTCGACGTCAACCGCGTCGGCATCGTCGAGAACGGCATCGGCAGCAACGGCGCATCGGATCTCGGCGAGGATCATTTCGTCCCGATCGATCCGCTGGCGACCAACCAGGTCGAGGTCATTCGCGGCCCGGCGACGCTGCGTTACGGCTCGCAATCCATCGGCGGCGTGGTCAACGCCTCCAACAACCGCATTCCGGAATCGCTGCCCTGCAGCGCGGTACCCTCGATCCAGACCTACGGCTATGCGGTGACAGCGCCGGAGCTGTCGCCCAGCAATCCATGCGCGAGCTTCGAGATGCGCTCGTCGCTCTCCAGCGTCGATCAGGGCCGTGAAGGCGCGGTGCTGCTCGATGCCGCGGGCGCCAACGTCGCCGTTCACGCCGACGCCTACGCCCGCAAGACGGAAGACTACAGCACGCCGCACGGCATCCAGAAGAACACCGCGACGCAATCGGACGGCGCCTAGGTCGGCGCCTCGTATTTCTTCGAGGGCGGCTTTATCGGCGCGGCCGTGACCCAGACCAACAGCCTTTACCGTATTCCCGGAACGGAAGGCGAAGAGGTCGGCACCCGCATCGATGCCAAGCAGACCAAGGTGACGCTCA
>JAFKES010000071.1 GCA_017308495.1 Afipia sp. | reverse complement strand
ATGATCGTCGCCAACACCACCCTGTCGCGGCCAATGAGCCTGCGCGAACTGGCGAAAGCGAAAGAGCAGGGCGGCCTGTCGGGCCGGCCGCTGATGCGGCTGTCCACGCGCATGGTGGCGGAAACCTACGTGCGCGCGGAGGGCGCGTTTCCGCTGATCGGCGTCGGCGGCATCGATTCCGGCGGCGCGGCGCTGATGAAGATCCGCGCCGGCGCGACGCTGATCCAGCTCTATTCGTCGCTGGTCTACAAGGGCGTCGGGCTGGTCGAGGACATCAAGGCCGATCTGGTGTCGACGCTGCGGCGGACCGGGCGCGACAGCCTCTCGGAAATCGTCGGCGCCGATGCGGCGACCATCACAGCGGAGCCGTGGCCGGACTAGCCTTGCCGTCGCCGAACGAGCGTCTCAGCAGCGCCGGATAGCGCAGCGCCTGCAAGCCGCCGCGCGCGACATAGAATACGAGCAGGGCGGTCCACAGTCCGGTATTGCCGAAGCCGCTTAGTGCGGCCCATGCCGCGAGGAAGATCGCGAACGACGCCAGCATCAGGTTGCGCATGTCGCGCGCCCAGGTTGCGCCGATGAAGATGCCGTCATAGGCGAAGGCGAAGCAGCCGACCAGCGGCGCGATGACGACGAAGACGAGATAGTCTTGGGCCACGCGCTGGATGGCGGGCGTGGGTGTCATGGCCGCGATCAGTGTCGGTCCGGACAGCAGGAACACCATCGTCACTGCGAGCGCGAACAGCGCCGCCCACAGGATCACCAGGCGGGTTGCGGTCAGGAAGCCGTCGCGATCGCGCTGGCCATAGGTGCGGCCGCAAATCTGTTCGGCGGCGTTGGCGATGCCGTCGAGAAAGAACGCGCTGACCAGCAGGAAATTGTTGAGCACGGCATTGGCGGCCAGCACGGTGTCGCCGGCGCGTGCCCCCTGCGCGGTAAAGACCAGGAACGCCCCGATCAGCGCCGCGGTGCGGATCAGGATGTCGCGGTTGACCGACAGCATGTGCATCAGCCGGGCGCGGTCGAACACGCGCTCGAAGCCGATATCGAGCCGGCGGCCGAGGCTGCGCCAGGCCAGCGCCGCGCCGGCGGCGAATCCGGCGGTCTCGGCCAGCACCGCCGCGATGGCCGCGCCCGCGATCCCCATGGCCATGCCGAGGACCAGCCACGCTGTCAGCATGATGTTGACGAGGTTGATGAGGATCTGCAGCGCCAGCGCTATTCTGGCGCGGGCCTGGCCGACGAACCAGCCGAGCAGGACGTAGTTGCCGAGCGCCAGCGGCGCCGACCACATCCGGATCGCGAAATACTGGCGCGCCGCCGCGGTCACCGCCTCGCTGCCGCCCATCGCTGCGAAGATCGCGATGCCCACCAGGCTCTGCGCAGCGATCAGCAGGACGCCGATGGCGGCGGCGATGAGAATGGCGCGCAGCAGCGTCGCGCGGATTTCCTCGGCGTCACCGGCTCCCAGCGCCTGCGCGGTGAAGGCGACGGTGCCCATGCGCAGGAATCCGAACAGCCAGAACACGCAGTCGAACACCACCGACGCCATGGCGACGCCGCCGAGCAAAGCGGGATCGTCGAGCCGGCCGATGCAGGCGGTCGCCACCACGCCGAGCAGCGGCGTGGTCAAATTGGCCAGCATCGCGGGGCCCGCGATGCTGAACACCTGTCGCGTGGTGACGGTCGCCTTGCCGCTCAATCAGTGCGGCCGGCTGGCGTTGAACAGTCGCGAAATGAACCACAGCGGGATCACGATCACGGCGCCGAGCAGGAAATAGCGCCACAGTCCGCTGATGGCGTCGAAGCCGAGATTCCACAGCCATTCGGCGAGGCGGCGCACGCTCTCGACGATGTTCCACGGATCGAGGCCGATGGCGGCGAGCACCACGCCGACGAGCAGCGACAGCAGCACCAGCCGCACCAGCACCATGGCCGGCGAGCCGCCGAGAAAGCGCGACAGGCCGTCGGCATTCCTGGCAGGCAATTCTCTCACGTCGTCCGGCATCGTGGTCTCCTCGGTCTCATGCGCCGTCGCGTTGCGACGCATCGCCTATATTAGCACGCCAGATGGGAAAGCGCGCGCCCGGCGTCAATGGCGTCCGGCCGTGGCCGGCACGGGAATTTTTCCTTCGGCGGCCAGCATCCGCTCCAGCGTCTCCAGCCGGTCGGCGTCGCGCGGCGGCTTGTCCCAGCGCAGCCGGCTGATGCGGGGAAAGCGCATGGCGACGCCGGATTTGTGCCGCGCCGAGCGCGCCAGTCCCTCGAACGCCACCTCGAACACCAGCCCGTGGTCCGGCGTGTGCACCACATGGCGGACGGGTCCGAATTTCTCGCTGGTGTGGCGGCGGACGAAGCGGTCGATCTGGACCAGCTCCTCGTCGGTGAAGCCGAAATAGGCCTTGCCGACCGGCACCAGCCGGTCGTCGCCCCCCTCATTGTCCGTGGTCCAGACGCCGAAGGTGTAGTCGGAATAATACGACGAGCGCTTGCCATGGCCGCGCTGGGCATACATCAGCACCGCGTCGATGGTGTGCGGATCGCGTTTCCATTTCCACCACAGGCCCTTGGGGCGGCCGGGCAGATAGGGCGCGTCGCGGCGCTTCAGCATCACGCCTTCCGCGGCGGCTGCGTCGTCGCCGACGGGGTTGCTGCGCGCGGCGGCGAGATCGTCCCACGTTGCGAAGGAGATCAGCGGAGACAGATCGATGCGTGGATCGGCAAGCGCTGCCACGAAGTTTTCCAGTTTGGCGCGCCGCTCGGCGAACGACAGCATGCGCAGGTCGTTCTCGCCGTCGTGCAGGAGGTCGTAGGCGCGCAGATGGACCGGATGGTCCTTCATCAGCTTGGGCGTCACGCTCTTGCGGTTGAGCCGCTGTTGCAGCACGTTGAAGCTCTGCACGCGGCCGGCGCGCCGCACCAGCAGTTCGCCGTCGATGGCGCCCGGCCGTCGCAGCGCCGGCACGAGATCGGGAAAGCCCGCGGTGATGTCTTCGCCGGTGCGCGAATAGAGCCGGGTGCGCAGACGGCCGTTCTCGTCATGGCCGCTCACCGCCTGCACGCGGATGCCGTCCCATTTCCACTCGGCGATGAAGTCGGCCGGCGCGAGGCCGGCGAAGTCGTCATCGGCGATGGCATGGGCCAGCATCACCGGATGGAACGGCGCGGGATCGCGATTGACCGGTTTGTCGGCGCGGCCCTCCAGCCATGCGAACAGGTCGGGATAAGGCGGCGTCAGGCCGGGCCACAACAGTTCGATATCGTGGACGTCCTGGCCGCCCAGTGCGGCAACGGCGGTTTTCGCCAGACGGGCCGAGACGCCGATGCGCAGCCCGCCGGTAACGAGTTTCAGCAGCGCCCAGCGTCCGGTTTCGTCGAGGTCGTCGAGCCAGCGCGTGAGCTGCGCGGGGATGTCGGCCTTGCCGAGGGTCGCGAGGGTGGTGACGACCTCGGTGAGGGTGGGTGCCCCATGGTCTTCGCCAGAAGGGCCTTGAGCTTCGATTCTATCGTTCTCTCCCCCACAAGGGGGGAGGGGACGAACCGTGCCTGGGGGCTTCGGCCACATCAGCGCCACGGTTTCCGACAGGTCGCCGACATAGTCGTAGGACAGCGCGAACAGCACCGGATCGGCGCGCGCGGCGATCAGCTCGCGGATCAGTGCCGGCTTGGCGTGGCGGAACGACAGCGCCCCGGTGAGCGCCGCCAGCGCCCAGCCGCGGTCGGGGTCCGACACCGTGCGGAAATACTGCGTCATCAGCCGCAGCTTGTTGGTGCGGCCGGGCTCGTAGGCGAGACGGTCGAGCAGATGGGCGAAGCGGTTCATGGCGCGCCCTCGGGGGCGTCTGTGGGGTCGTCGTCCTCGTCGCCATAGCCGACCAGATCGAGCGGCCGCGCCTTCAGGCCGCGTGTCGTGCACCAGTGCACCAGCGCGTCTTCCTGACCATGGGTGACCCACACCTCGCCCGCGCCGGTGGCGGCGATGGTGGCGGTGAGGCCGTCCCAGTCGGAATGGTCGGAAATCACCAGCGGCAGCTCGATGCCCTTCTGCCGGGCGCGGGCGCGCACCCGCATCCAGCCGGAGGCGAACGCCGTCACCGGATCGGGAAAGCGCCGCGTCCAGATGTCGGTGATGGCGGATGGCGGCGCCAGTGTGAGCGTGCCGGCGAGATCGGCTTTGGCCACGCCCTTGGCGGGCCGCAGGTCGCCGAGATCGATGCCGCGGCTTTGATAATAGCGGGTCACGGTCTCCATCGCGCCGTGCAGATAGATCGGTGCGTCATGCCCCGCCGCGCGCACCAGCGCGATGACGCGCTGCGCCTTGCCGAGGGAATAGGCGCCGACCAGATGCGCGCGTTCCGGAAACAGCGCCACCGAGGTCAGCAGCTTGGCGACCTCAGCGGCCGCGTCGCCGTGGCGGAACACCGGCAGCCCGAAGGTCGCCTCGGTGATGAACACGTCGCACGGCACCACCTCGAACGGCGCGCAGGTCGGGTCCGGCGCGTCCTTGTAGTCGCCCGAGGCGACGATGCGGGTCCCGCCATGGGTCACCGCGATCTGCGCCGAGCCCAGCACATGGCCCGCGGGGTGGAATGTTGCGGTGACTTCGCCGAGGCGCACGGTCTCGCCATAGCCGATCGCCTGGGTGCGGTCGGCGAAGCCGTCGCCGAGGCGCAGGCGCATGATGTCGAGGGTTTCCGAAGTGGCCAGCACCGCGCCGTGGCCGCTTCGCGCGTGGTCGGAATGGCCGTGGGTGATCAGCGCCCGCGCCACCGGCCGCACCGGATCGATATGAAATCCGCCGGGCGGGCAATAAAGGCCGGCGGCGGTCGGCATCAGGATGTCGTGCGGGCGCATTTTTACTATATAGGGTGCCGCCTGCGTCCTTGGAGTCGTCGTCCCTGCATGACCGCGCCGCTGTTCCTGTCCTCTGGCGATCTGATCGCCGATCGGCGCTACGATTTCGCGCGCGATCTGGAATCGCGCGGCGATATCGTCGCGGCGGCGGACCTGATGGCGCAGGCGGTGGAACTGGCACCCCGCTTCACCTCGGCGTGGTTCGCGCTCGGAGAGCTGAGCCAGCAACTCAACCAGCATGGCGACGCCATCCGTGCCTATCGCAAGGCGTGCGAGACCGATCCGTCGGACCGCCATGGCGCGCGGCTGCGGCTGATGCGGCTCGGGGCGCTGGCGCTCGCCGGGATGCCGCCGGACTATGTGCGCACGCTGTTCGATCAGTATGCGCCGCGGTTCGAGAAGGCGCTGGTCGACGATCTCGATTATCGCGGCCCGCAGATTTTGCGACAGGCGGTGCTTGCCATCTTCCATGGCAGCGGCCGCCCGCCTTTCTTCGCGCGGGCGGCTGACCTTGGATGCGGAACGGGCCTCGCGGCCCGCGAATTCGCCGCCGATGTCGGCGAGCTCATCGGTGTGGACCTGTCGCCGAAAATGATCGAACAGGCGCGCTTAACCGGCCTCTACGCCCGCCTCGACGTCGCCGACATGGTGCAGGGCCTGCGCCAAGAGCCGGACAACAGCCTCGATCTCGTGCTCGCCGCCGATGCGGTGATCTATCTGCCTGATCTCGTGCCGCTGGTGCTGGAAGCCGCGCGCGTTCTGCGGCCGGGCGGCGTTCTCGCCTTCACCACCGAAACCCACGGCGGCGACGGCGTCATCCTCGGCGCCAGCCTGCGCTATTGCCACGGTGCGGCGCACGTCCGCAGCGCCATCACGGTGGCGGGGCTGCTGCTTTGCGCCATCACGCCGGTGGCGACGCGCAAGGAGAAGGGCGAGCCGGTCCCGAGCCTCGTGGTGACGGCGGTGAAGCGATAGGCGGCGCTGGCGCGGCCTAAAAGAAAACCCCGGCGCGAGGCCGGGGTTTGCCATTCAACATGAACTTCGCGCTCAGTACTTCGCGATCACCGGCGAGTTGAAGTGATAGCTCAGGCCGGTGCGCAGGGTGTGCTGTTCCGCCTTGGTGCTGAAGACGACGGGGAAGGCACCCGCGGTGAACGTATCGGTCGAGCGACCCAGGTTCACGTAAAGATATTCGGTCTTCGACGTCCAGTTCGGCCCGAACAGGCCGAGGAACTCGAACGGCGATTCGATGCCGCCGCCGACCGCGTAGCCGGTCCGGGTGCGGTCGAAGTCGGCGGCAAATGGCGTGCCTCCGCCGACCAGCCCCTGCACGGTGGTCTTCACGTTGCCGTAGGCGAGGCCGCCGGTGGCGTAGAACAGCGTCGATCCGAGGGTGTAGCCAGCGCGGCCGCGCACGGTGCCGAACCATTGCATTTTTTGATTGAAATTAGCCGCAGCGCCTGAGGTGCAAGTGATCAGGCAGTTGTTGTTGTCCTTGAGGGTCGAGCCCTGGAAATCGGCTTCCAGGCCATAGACGAAGTTGCCGGCCTGGAAATTGTAGCCGGCCTGCACGCCGCCGATGAAGCCGTCGGGGCTCAGGTTGAATTGCGTGAATACGTTGCTGGTCGGGGTGATGAAGCTGCTGCGGTTGAGCGCGGTGGCGCCGCCGGCGTTGCCGCCGACATAGAAGCCGGCCCAGTTGGCGGCGGGCGTGGAGGCGTAAAGGCTGTTGCCGCCGATGCGGTAGTTCACGCCGGCGCGGAAGATGTGCGCGCGGATGTCCGAACTATAGGTGCTGCCGGTGACGGGGTTGATGCCGCTCTGGTCGCCGAGGTTAAGATAGAGATATTCAGCCTTGGCAGTCCAGTTGCCGCCGAGCGAGGCTTCGACGCCGCTGCCGATGGTCCAGCCGGTGCGGGTATTGCTGAACGTGGCCGAGTCCGCCGGCGTATTGAAATTGGTGATGCTGGTCTTGACGTCGCCATAGACGAGGCCGCCGGTGAAGTAGCTCAGCACCGGACCGGTGGCGAGGCCGATGCGGCCGCGCACGGTGCCGAACCAGTCGAGCTTCTGCTGATAGCCGAAGCCTGCCAGGCCGCACTGGTAGCCGCAGGAATATTTGTCATCGAGGCCGGAGCCCTGGATATCAGCCTCGACGCCGAGTACGACATTGTTGAATCCAAGCAGGCTCTGGAGCTGCCAGTTGTAGCCGGCCTGCACGCCGCCGAGCGCGCCGACATCGCCGAGTCGCGTGGTTTCGAAACTGTAGGCGGCCGGGCTGTACACATGGGTGGAGCTGCGGCCGAAGCCGAGGCCGGCATTAGCGCCGACATAGAAGCCGGTCCAGTCGTAAACCTGCGCCACCGGCGCCTTGTAGACCGGCGCCTTGACGGGGAGGTCGGCGGCCTGCGCACCCACGGCGCTTCCCACCATCGCAACGGCAGCAACAACGATTTTTTTCATGACGCCCCAAAAATCTCGAATTCCAGATCCCCACTCTATAGGCGACGGTTTGCGGGGGCTGTAGCGCCGCGGCCACAGGTGGCAGGAATAAAATTCCCTAATCATTCGTAAACATCTGATCGGAATAGGGTTTCGGGTTGGCCGGTGCCGTTTCCCACCTCCCGACAACATCTTGTGAGACGGCGGCCGGCGGGCATGCGGGATCGTGCCGGGGTTTGTTGAAGGCGGTGCCGTTGCCCTCGACCGTCCGCCCGTGACGTCCTACCTCTCGGGATGGTCCGAAGGTCGCCATGGCAGGCCCCGGACGGAATCAAGGACGCCAGCCGGTGGACGCCACGACCCCTGACTTGGACCCCGCCTCGCCGCATCATCTGCTGCCCGAGAACTTCCGGCGCTGGTTCGCTGCGCGGGGATGGTCGCCGCGCGCCCATCAGCTCGACCTGCTCGCCAAGGCCCGGGCGGGACGATCGGTGCTGCTGATCGCGCCGACCGGCGCGGGCAAGACGCTGGCCGGCTTCCTGCCGACGCTGGTGGATCTCGCCACGCCGCGCGCCCGCACGGCGTCGTCCGGCCGCGATGTGATCCGGCCGGGTGGGCTGCACACGCTCTACATCTCGCCGCTGAAGGCGCTCGCGGTGGATATCGCGCGCAACCTCGACAAGCCGGTCGCCGACATGGCGCTGCCGGTGCGGATCGAGACCCGCACCGGCGACACCCCGGTGTCGCGGCGGCAGCGCCAGCGCCGCGATCCGCCGGATATCCTGCTCACCACGCCGGAGCAGCTCGCGCTGCTGCTGGCGTCGGACGATGCGCCGTATCTGTTTTCGTCGCTCAAGCGCATCGTGCTCGACGAACTGCATGCGCTGGTCACCTCCAAGCGCGGCGATCTGCTGGCGCTGGGGCTGGCGCGGCTGTGGCGGCTCGCGCCGCAGGTCGCCACCGTCGGTCTCTCCGCCACGGTGGCCGAGCCCGACGATCTGCGCCGTTATCTCGTGCCGCAAGTGGAGGGCGAGCGGCACATCGCCGATCCAGTCATGGCCGATCTGGTGGTGGCGGATGCCGGCGCCGCCCCCATCGTCGAGATGCTCGACACCCGGGAGCGGCTGCCGTGGGCGGGACACATGGCGCGCCACGCGCTCGGCGAGATGTACGATCTGATCCGGGCCAACCGCACCACGCTGCTGTTCGTCAACACCCGCGCCCAGGCGGAAGCGCTGTTTCAGGATTTGTGGCGCGTCAACGACGACGGCCTCGCCATCGCGCTGCATCACGGCTCGCTCGATGTCGCCCAGCGCCGCAAGGTCGAGGACGCCATGGCGGCGGGCCGGCTGCGCGGCGTGGTCTGCACCTCGTCGCTCGATCTCGGCATCGACTGGGGTGATATCGATCTCGTCGTCAATGTCGGCGCGCCCAAGGGCGCCTCGCGGCTGATGCAGCGGATCGGCCGCGCCAATCACCGGCTCGATGAGCCGTCGCGCGCGGTGCTGGTGCCGGCCAACCGCTTCGAGGTGCTGGAATGCCGCGCCGCTATCGACGCGGTGGCGCAGAACGCGCAGGACACGCCGCCGCAACGCGCGGGCGCGCTCGATGTGCTGGCGCAGCACGTGCTCGGCTGCGCTTGCGGCGCGCCGTTTCTCGCCGACGACCTCTATGACGAGGTGCGCAGTGCCGCGCCGTATACGGAGTTGCCGCGCACGGATTTCGACGACGTGGTCGATTTCGTCGCCACCGGCGGCTACGCGCTGAAAAGCTACGAGCGCTTCGCGCGCATCAAACAGGACAAGGCAAGTCCCTCTTCTAAACCGCGCTGGCGCGTCACCAACCCCAAGGTGCGCCAGAGCTATCGCCTCAATGTCGGCACCATCGTCGAGGAGCCGATGCTCAAGGTGAAGCTGGTGCGCGGCGGCGCCGCGCGAACCGGCGCCACCGGGGCCATCGCCCGCGGCGGCCGCATGCTCGGTCAGATCGAGGAATATTTCATCGAGGGCCTGGTGATCGGCGATACCTTCGTGTTCGGTGGCGAGGTCGTGCGCTACGAGGCGCTGGTGGAGGACGAGGTCTACGTCTCGCGCGCCAGCGATGCCGACGCCAAGGTGCCGTCCTATGCCGGCGGCAAGTTTCCGCTGTCGACCTATCTCGCCGAGCGGGTGCGCCTGCTGCTGGCGGACAAGACGCTCTGGAAAGGATTGCCCGATCAGGTCGGCGAATGGCTGGCGCTGCAGGCGGCGGTCTCGCGCGTGCCCGGAGTACGCGAACTGGTGGTCGAGACCTTTCCGCGCGCGGCCAAGCACTATCTCGTCTGCTATCCGTTCGAGGGCCGGCTCGCGCACCAGACGCTCGGCATGCTGCTGACGCGGCGGCTGGAGCGTGCGGGTGCGCGGCCGCTCGGCTTCGTCGCCAACGAATACGCGCTGGCGGTGTGGTCGCTCGGCGACATGTCGGCGATGATCCGGAATGGACGGCTCAACCTGCCGGACCTGTTCGATGCCGACATGCTCGGCGACGATCTCGAGGCATGGCTTGCGGAATCCGCGCTGATGAAGCGCACCTTCCGCACCTGCGCGGTGATCTCGGGGCTGGTTCCGCGCCGTTTCGCCGGCGAGGAAAAATCGCGGCGGCAGGTGCTGTTCTCCACCGATCTGGTCTACGACGTGCTGCGCAAGCACCAGCCCGATCACGTGCTGCTGCGCGCCGCCCGCGCCGATGCCGCCACCGGACTTTTGGACATCCGCCGGCTCGGCGATATGCTCCAGCGCATCAGGGGTCGAATCATCCACAAGGATCTTGACCGCGTGTCGCCGCTCTCGGTGCCGGTGATGCTGGAAATCGGCCGCGAGCCGGTCTATGGCGAAGCCTCCGACGACCTTCTGGCGGAAGCCGCCGACGACCTCGTGAGGGAAGCGATGGCGCGGGATTAGGTAGGGAATGAAATTGAACCGTCATTGCGATGAGGCGAAGCCGACGAAGCAATCCGGCCCTCGCGGCTTGTGGATTGCTTCGGGGAGCCTGTCACCGCGCCGCGCTTCGTGCGGACCCGTTGGCTTGCAATGACGGCATGATGAACACGGCACCCCTCACACATCATGAACCCCGCGCCTTCTCGGTCGCGGGCATCGCCTTCACCGCCGATATTTCCGGCGCGCTGGTGTGGCACGAGCAGCGCCTGCTTGTGGTCTCCGATCTGCATCTGGAGAAGGGATCGAGTTTCGCGGCGCGCGGCGTGCTGCTGCCGCCGTTCGATACCGCTGCGACGCTGGCGCGGCTGGCGGCCGTGATCGCGCGGCACGATCCGCGCACGGTGATCGCGCTTGGCGACAGTTTTCACGACCGCAACGCCCATGAGCGCCTGGCGCCGGACGATCGTGCCGCATTGAGTGCCCTGCAGGCGCGGCGTGACTGGATCTGGATTTCCGGCAACCACGATCCGGCGCTGCCGCGCGATCTCGGCGGCATGGTCGAAGACGAGGTCGCCATCGGTGCGGTGACGTTCCGTCACGAGCCGACCGGCGCGGCCGGCGAGATCGCCGGGCATCTGCATCCCAAGGCGCGGGTCGCCACGCGCGGCCGTTCGGTGGAGCGTCGCTGCTTCGCCGGCGACGGCGCGCGCGCGGTGCTGCCGGCGTTCGGCGCCTACGCCGGCGGCCTGAGCATTCGCGACGCCGCCTTCGCCGCGATCTTCCGCACCCTCTCGTTCACCGCGCATGTGCTCGGCGACCGGCGCGTTCACGCCATCGCAGCGTCGCGCTGTTATTGAAACTGAAGCTCAATCCTTGCGGAAGACGACGGAGGCGAGCCATCCGGTCATCAGCGCCATCATCGCTGTGGCGAGGCCGTAGAGCAGGCCGTGATGACGCGCGGCGTTGGCGACGAACTGCTCGAAGCCGACCTTGACGATCTCGAACGCGGTCTCGGCGCGTGCGACGAACGCACCGTCCGCGAGCAGCTTGATGTCGATGTCGTAGGTGCCGATCGGAACTTCCGCCGGCAGCGGAATGCCGGTGCGGAACAGGGTCGGGGTCAGGAAAGTCACCGCGCTGGTCTGTTCGCGATAGAGGCCGTGTTCGGTGCGCAGCCGGATGAAGGCGGTGCGGAACGGATCGGTGGGGACGACGTCGGCGATGTCCGGCCCGAGCCGCTGCGGCAGCGGGAAGTTGGCCAGTCCGATCTGCTGGCGCCGCAGCACATCCGGCGGCGCGATGGCGGCGATCGGGCGGTTGGCGAAAATCCCGAGATAGGCGGGGGCCTGGACGAAAGCGCGGGAGTCGACATTGACCCAGATGCCGAGTTTGCGCTCCTTGCGCCGGGTCACCATGTCGGCGCGCGGCCCGCTCACGGTGACGACGATGTCGTAGGGCGTGCCGGCGGGACGGGACTTGCCGTCGCGCTCGATCGAGCCGAACAGCACCAGTTCCTCGCCGGAATAGTTCGGCGTCACGGTGACGCGGTGGTTGGAAACCGAGACGATCAGGCTTTCTGCGCGCGCAGCACCGCACAGCAGCGGGGTCGCGATCAGCAGCGAGGCGATCAGAAGGCGCACGCAAAGACTCATCGGCCGCCTCCGATCTCTCGGATCGAATAGAGCTCGCCGGGCTCGATCACCAGTTCCACCGCGAAGCGGATGCCCACCGACAGGATCAGCAGGCCGAGCAGCAGCCGCAATTGCTCGCCGCGGATCAACTGGCCGGCGCGCGCGCCGAACTGTGCGCCGACCACGCCGCCCACCATCAGCACCAGGGCCAGCACGGCATCGACGAGATGGTTGGTGGTCGCCTGCAGGATGGTGGCGATCACCATGGTCACGAGCGTCAGCGCCATGGCGGTGCCGATCACCGTCGAGGTCGGCACCCGCAGCACGTAGATCATGATCGGGATCAGCAGGAAGCTGCCGCCGATACCCATGATGGCGCCGAGAAAGCCGACCAGCAGGCCGATGGCCACCACCGGGATCACCGAGAGATAGATCTTGGAGCGCTTGAACCGCATCTTCAGCGGCAGGCCGAGGATCCAGCCCTGCGCCCGCGGCCGCCGCGTCGCCGGCGGCGGGCCGCCCCGCGCGCGCAGGATGGTGCGCACGCCCTCCCACGCCATCAGCCCGCCCACGGCGGTCAGCAGGATGACGTAGGACAGCGCGATGATGAGATCGAGTTGGCCGATGGCGCGCAGCAGCGCGAAGATCCACACGCCGAGCGCCGTGCCCATGATGCCGCCGGCGAGCAGAATGAGCACCAGCGCCGGATCGATCGCCCGCCTGCGCCAGTAGGACAGCGCCCCCGAGAACGACGAGGCGGCCATGTGGCTCGGCACCGAGGCGACCGCCACCGCCGGAGGAATGCCGATGAAGATCAGGAGCGGCGTCATCAGGAAGCCGCCGCCGACCCCGAACATGCCGGAGACGAAGCCCACCGCCCCGCCGATCGCCAGGATCAGGAACACGTTGATGGGAATGTCGGCGATGGGGAGGAACAGCTGCACGCGCGCGTCCGGGTTCAGGAAATCCGCTAGTCGCCTGGCGTCCGGCGCCGGCTTTGCTCACCATCGCGCGAAATGATGAATTTTCCCGGTCAGCGGGCAGCGGTGCGGGCTGCGGCCGGCTTCAGGGTGGGCCGCGCGGCGGTTTTGGCCGGGGGCATGGCGTCCCAGCCGCCGGCGGGCGCGCCGGACGAGGTGGCCGTATCCGGTTGCGGTTCGGGGACGAAGGTCTGGGCCGCGAGCCTCGCGGCGGCGAGCGACTGGGCGTCGAGCCGCTTGGCGATGTCGTCGCGCTTGCGGGCGGCGTCCGCGTCGCCCTGGGTCGCGGCCAGGCTGAACCACTTGAACGATTCGGCGAGGTTCTGTTCCACGCCGATGCCGCGGGCGTACAGGATGGCGAGGTTGAACTGGCTGTCGGCGACGCCGTGCTCGGCCGCCTTGCGGAACCATTGCGCCGCGCTCTTGTAGTCGGGGCCGAGGCCGCCGCCGTCGGCGTCGAGCACGGCGAGATTGTGCATCGCCTTGGCGTTCCCCTTCTCCGCGGCCTGCAGATAGTAGGTGCGGGCCCTGGCGATGTCCTTCTTGGTGCCGAGCCCCTTCTCGTACAGCGTGCCGAGGCGGAAGGTGGCGGGCACGATGTCGCCTGACGCGGCGCGCTCGTACCATTTGGCGGCTTCGACGTAATCCGAAGGCACGCCGCGGCCATCCGCATAGCGCGCGCCGATCTCGAATGCGGCGCCGGGATCGCCCTTGCTGGCGGCGCTGCGCAGCGTCGCGCTGCCGATGCCGTCGGGAATCTTGTCGGACACCGGCACCAGCTTGATCTTCGGTTTCGGCGCGGCCGGAACCACGGCCGCTATCCGCGCCTGTGGCGTCAGGATCGCGCCGGTCACCTCGGGCGCGGCCGGAGCCGTGGCCGCGGGTGCGACGGGAAGGGGCTCGGCGGCCGGGGCGGCGGCCGGAGCCGCCGGCGCGGGGGAGACGGCGAACGATGGCGCGATGAGCGGCTGCCGCTCGATCGGCGTCGGCGAGGTGATCGACGGCATCGCGGGCGGCGCGAGGTCGGAGCGGGGACCGGTGTCGCCGGCGGGCGGCGTTGCCGGAGGGGCGATGCTGGTCTCGGCGGGCAGCGAGTGGCTGGTGCTGTCGCGTCCGCCAAGCAGGTTCATGCCCATCTTGACGGTGCCGAGCACGATCACCACCACGCTCGCGCCAACCAGCAGCGCGCGGATTTTCGACGAGATCGGCGATTCGCCGCCGCTTGCGGCCTTGGCGGCGTTGCGCGCGGCGTCGTTCAGTGCGGTGACGCGGTTGACCTTCGGCGCCGCCGGTGCGGGCGCCGCGGCGGCTGCGGCCTGCGCGGCGCGGCGCGCCGCCTGGATGAAATTGGTGGTGCTGACCGGTTCGGGCGCGGGGGTGGAAATCTCGCCGATCACGACCTCGGAGGCGGCGATGCGCTCCGACGGCGTGGCGGCGCGCGCCGGTTGCGGCCGGGTGCCGGGCTCCAGCGGATGGTCCGGCGGCAGGCTCGGGTCGATCGGATCGCGGGCCGGATGCGGCCTGGCGGCGGCGGGCGTCGCTGCTGCGGCGTGAGCAGGTTCGGCGGCCGGCATGTCCGGCGGCACAGGTATGGCCTGCGCACGGGCGGCCGGCGGCTGCACCGTGGCGGGATTGGGTAATTCGGGGCGCGGCGGCGGCGCCAAGGAGGCCGCTGCGCGGACGGGTTCGGGGCTGGCCGCGTTGCGCGCGGGCGTCTCGCCGGCGACGGGAATGTCGCGCGCTGTCGCGCGCGCGGCCGGATCGGTCCTGCCGTGGCGTAGGTCGCCCTCGATCTGCGCCAGCCGGTCGACCACATGGCCAAGGGTGTTGTGGACGGCCTCCAGCGAATCCTGGGTGTGGCGGTTGGTTTCGCTCTGGCTGAAGCGGATGTCGGACAGTTCGCGCTTGATGGTGTCGAGCAGTGTGCCGTCCATGGCAGGCACGGCCGCCACCGCCGCCGCGCTGCTGGTGCGCTGCTGTTCGAGATGGCGCAGGATGTCCGACAGGCCTTCCTCGACGCGGACGAGGTTGCCGCTGGTGCCGCGCGCCTCGGACATTTCCAGCCGCTCCAGCAGATGCTGGACCCGCTGTTCGACATGGCCCAGCGACGCCGTGCTGTCATTGCCGATCTGGAGATGGTCGAGCCGTTCCGAGATGGTGCGGACGGCGTTGTCGAAATAGATGGTGTCGCCCATCACCGGGCGTTCGCGCTGTTCCAGCGTGGCGGTGAGGGTCGCGATGCGCTGTTCGAGCGCGGCGAGAATGTCGCCGTTGCCCCTCGCCAGAGACAGCTGGTCCACCTTGGCGGACAGCGCCTTGACGTGGCCGGAGAGGTCCTTCAGCGCATCGTTGGTGGCGACGTTGGACACGATCACCTTGAGCGCGGCGATCGCCTCCTCGAGCTGGCGCACGGTGGCGGGATCGTCGCTGGCCCGCACGATCTGGTCGATCCGGCCGCCGAGCCTGCCGATGGCCTCGTCGAATCCCGCGAGCTGTTCGGCGGGCGTCAGCGTGCGCAGCGTGCCGTAGATGTCACCGAGCGCGCGCTCGATGCCGGCCAGCGCGCCGCTTTCGGCGCCGTTGGTCCGGGTTTCGTCGATGCGTCGTCCGAGTGCGCGGATCTCGCCCTCGAGTGATTCGATCGCGCGTCGCGGCAGCGCCTCGGTGATGGCGATGCGGATGTCGGACAGTTCGGAGCGGAACGAGGCGATGGACTGGTCGATCCCGTCGGGGCGGCGCAGCCCGTCGATCTGGCCGGCGATGCGGGACAATTGCCGCTCGAGGCCGGAATAATCGGGCTGAGGGGGAAGCGGGGCAGCCGTCGGCGCGACGAAGGAGGGAGCCGGCATCTGCGCCGCAGTCCGTCGCGGCATCGGCGTGCCGCCGTCGAGTTCGCCCTGTCGGGCGATGATCTCGGCGATGGAGAAATCCATCGGCGACATTGCGGGGGTGAGGCTAGGCGCAAGACCCGGCGACGGGCGGAAGGATGACGGGCCGAAATCGGGAGTGGGGCCGGGGCTGGAGGCGGTGATCGCCGACAGCCGGGTGTCGAGGCGCGAAATGGCGTCGTTCAACTGGCGGCCAAGCGCCGGGTCGCTGTTGGCGGCGCCGGGGGCGCGCGCAAGCTGTTCGACCTGGCGGGTGATGGAATCCAGCCGCTGATGGATTTCTGCCAGGCCGCGGGTCTCGGCGCTGGCGCTGTCGCGCCCCTCGGAGCCGGGGCGGCCGATGGCGGAATTGAGCCAGTCGCCCAGCGACAGGCCGGCACGGCGCGCGGAAGCTTCGGCCCGTTCGCGGACCGATGGCTCTACTCCGTCAACACTCCACGAGACGCGCGCTGTCATGTTCTGGTCCGGTCGCGGCGCCCGGCTCCTGCCTAAGCGCGTCAGACCCTCCGCGGTCCCATTGAAGAGACAATCGAATTTCGCCGCGAAGCATCCGTTCCCGGGATCGACTTTTTCGCGTTAGGGTAAACACCGGGTTAACGGGCGGGGTGGAAAGGTTAAAATTCGCCCCGTCCGGATGTTTTGTTCTGGCTCAAGGCGGCGCGACCGGCGGCTGGGCGAGGGTGGTCCCTTGGGAAACCGTTTCAGGGGACGTCGATGCCCGGAGGGTTGCCGCGCCGCGCGGCTGCCATGATGTCGCACGTTCTCCCTTGCGCGTGCGATTGAGGCTAAGGTTTCCGGCATTCTTGCCGCACTGCAAAAAAGTGCTATGGAAGAGGCGCTTTCAATCAACAAGACTACCAGGAGGAGACGTCGATGACCGTTTACAAGGCGCCCGTGGAAGATGTGACCTTCCTTCTCGACGACGTCTTCCAGATCGACCGCTACAACAACCTGCCCGGTTTCAGCGACGCGAGCGCCGACGTACGCGCCGCGATTCTCGACGAGGCCGCCAAGTTCGCCGAGAAGGTGCTGCACCCGCTCAATCATTCCGGCGATCAGGAAGGCTGCACCCGCCACGACGACGGCCGCGTCACCACCCCCGCCGGCTTCAAGGACGCCTTCCGGCAGATGGCCGATGGCGGCTGGCTCGGCCTGTCGGGTCCGGCGGAATTCGGCGGCCAGGGCCTGCCGGTGACGCTGTCGCAGACCGTCAACGAATTCATGATCTCCGCCAACATGGCATTCTCGATGTATGGCGGCCTCACCATGGGCGCGATGGCCGCATTGCTGGTCCATGGCTCCGACCAGCAGAAGGCCACCTTCGTGCCCAACATGATGACCGGCAAATGGGCCGGCACCATGAATCTCACCGAGCCGCAGTGCGGCACCGACCTCGGCCTCATGCGCACCAAGGCGGTGAAGCAGGCCGACGGCACCTACAAGATCAGCGGCACCAAGATCTTCATCTCCGGCGGCGAGCAGGATCTCACCGAGAACATCGTCCATCTGGTGCTGGCGCGGATCGAGGGCGCGCCGGCCGGGATCAAAGGCGTGTCGCTGTTCGTGGTGCCGAAGCGCAAGGTCAACGCCGACGGATCGTCCGGCGAGGCGAACGGCGTGTCGTGCGGCTCGATCGAGCACAAGATGGGCATCCACGGCAATTCCACCTGCGTGCTGAATTTCGACAACGCGGTCGGCACGCTGGTCGGCGAAGAGAACAAGGGCATGCAGGCCATGTTCGTGATGATGAACGAGGCGCGTCTCGGCGTCGGCGTTCAGGGTCTCGCCCAGTCCGAAGTTGCCTATCAGAACGCCGTTGCCTACGCGAAGGAGCGCCTGCAGGGCCGCGCGCTGACCGGGGCGCAGGCCAAGGACAAGCCGGCCGATCCGATCATCGTGCATCCCGATATCCGCCGCACCCTGATGTCGATCCGCGCCTTCAACGAGGCCGCGCGCGCGCTCGTGGTGTGGACCGCGCTCAAGAGCGACGTCGCGCACCGCTCCGACGACGCCAAGGAGCGGCAGGCGGCCGACGACCACATGGGTCTGCTGACCCCGGTGGTCAAAGGCATGCTCACCGATGTCGGCTTCGCCAACACGGTGGCGGCGCAGCAGGTCTATGGCGGACACGGCTACATCCAGGAGACCGGCGTCGAGCAGTTCGTGCGCGATGCCCGCATCGCCATGATCTACGAGGGCGCCAACGGCATTCAGGCGCTCGATCTCGTCGGCCGCAAGCTGCCGAAGGACGGCGGCCGCGCCATGACCGCGTTCTTCAGCGAGGTGACGGCCTTCGCCAAGGAGAACGGCGCCAGCGAGGAGATGAAGGCCTTTGTCGCGCCGCTGTCCGCCTCGCTGCAGCATTTGCAGCAGGCCACCATGTGGCTGATGCAGAACGCGCTGGCCAAGCCCGACAATGCCGGGGCGGCCTCCACCGACTATCTGCATCTCTTTGGTCTGGTGGCGCTCGCCTATATGTGGGCGCGCATGGCCAAGACGGCGCAGGACAAGCTGGCGCAGGGCGGCGACCAGCCCTACCTCAAGACCAAGCTCGTGACCGGAAAGTTCTTCGTCGAGCGCATGCTGCCGGAAACCGCGCTGCGCCTCGCGCGCATCCAGGCCGGGGCCGCGACCATGATGGAACTGCCCGCCGAGGCGTTCTGACGACGATTGCCGCGCCGGTGTCCGGCGCGGCCGCCTGTTTCACACCGACAATCAAGGATCGAAGGAGCGCGTTATGCCCGAGGCATATATCTACGATCACGTCCGCACCCCGCGCGGCAAAGGCAAGTCCGATGGCTCTCTGCACGAAGTCACGGCGCTGGCGCTGGCCACCGCGCCGCTGAAGGCGCTTAAGGAGCGCAACAACCTCGCCGAGGATATCGTCGACGACGTGATCCTGGGCGTGGTTGATCCGGTCGGCGAAGCCGGCGGCGATATCGCGCGCTTCGCGGCGATGAATGCCGGTCTCGGCGAGGCGGTGCCCGGCATCCAGATCAGCCGCTTCTGCGCTTCGGGCCTCGATGCGGTCAACTTCGCGGCGGCGCAGGTGATGTCCGGCCAGCACGAACTCACCATCGGCGGCGGCGCGGAGTCGATGAGCCGCGTCGGCATCATGTCGTCGGGCACGGCGTGGCCGATGGACCCGTCGATGGCGGTGCCGAGCTACTTCATGCCGCAGGGCGTGGCGGCGGACCTGATCGCCACCAAATACGGCTTCTCGCGCGAGGACGTCGACGCCTACGCCGTCGAAAGCCAGAAGCGCGCCGCCGCGGCGTGGGCCGAGGGCCGCTTCAAGAATTCGGTGGTGCCGGTCAAGGACATCAACGGCATTACGATTCTCGACAAGGACGAGCACATGCGTCCGGGCACCACGATGCAGTCGCTGGCGCAGCTGCAGCCGTCGTTCGCGGCCATGGGCGCCATGGGCGGCTTCGACGCGGTGGCGGTGCAGTCGCATCCGGAGATCGAGGGCGTGAACTACGTCCACCATGCCGGCAATTCGTCGGGCATCGTCGACGGCGCCGCCGCGGTGCTGCTCGGCAACGCCGAAGCCGGCAAGAAGCGCGGCCTCAAGCCGCGCGCGAAAATCCGCGCCTTCGCCAATATCGGCTCCGAGCCGGCGATGATGCTCACCGGCCCGGTGGACGTCACCCGCAAGGTGCTGGAGCGCTCCGGCATGAAGCTCTCCGACATCGACCTGTTCGAGCTGAACGAGGCCTTCGCCTCGGTGGTGCTGCGCTTCATTCAGGCGTTCGCCATCGATCCCCAGAAGATCAACGTCAACGGCGGCGCCATCGCCATGGGCCATCCGCTCGGGGCCACCGGCGCGATGATCCTCGGCACCGTGCTCGACGAACTGGAGCGCACCAACAAATCCACCGCTCTCGTCACGCTGTGCATCGGCGGCGGCATGGGCACCGCGACCATCATCGAGCGCGTTTGAGGATCAGTCACATGGCTTACAAGAATTTCAAGGTTGAAACCGACGCCGACGGCATCGCGCTCGTCACCTGGGACATTCCCGGCAAATCGATGAACGTGCTGGACGCGACCTCCGGCACCGAACTCGCGGCCATCGTCGAGGCCACCACGGCCGATCCTGCCGTCAAGGGCGTGGTCATCACCTCCGGCAAGGACTCGTTCTCCGGCGGCGCTGATCTCACCATGCTGGAAGGCATGAACCGCGCCTATGCCGAGATGCGCAAGAGCCAGGGCGAGGAAGCCGCGAACAAGTATGTGTTCGAGGAAGTCGCCAAGCTGTCGCAGAACCTGCGCAAGATCGAGACCTGCGGCAAGCCGTGGGTCGCGGCGATCAACGGCATCGCTTTCGGCGGTGCATTCGAGCTGGCGCTCGCCTGTCACTATCGCGTGCTGTCGGACAGCCCGAAGACCAAGGTCGGCCTGCCCGAGGTCAAGGTCGGCCTGTTCCCCGGCGGCGGCGGCACCCAGCGCCTGCCGCGCATGATGCAGCCGATGGACGCTTTGCAGATGCTGCTCAAGGGCGACGCCATCGACGCCGCCAAGGCGAAATCGCTCGGCATCGCCGGCGCGGTGGTGCCGGCGGCCGATCTGGTGAAGACCGCGAAGGAATGGATCAAGGGCGTCGGCAAGGCCGTGGCCCCGTGGGACGAGAAGGGCTTCAAGCTGCCCGGCGGTCCGGTCTATTCCAAGGCCGGCATGCAGCTGTTCCCGCCCGCCAACGCCATCCTGCGCCGCGAGACCTACGACAACTATCCGGCGGCGCGCGCCATCCTGCAATGCGTCTATGAGGGCCTGCAACTGCCGATGGACGCGGCGCTGCGCATCGAGTCGCGCTGGTTCTCCAAGATCCTGCGCTCGAAGGAAGCGGCGGCGATGATCCGCTCGCTGTTCGTGTCGATGGGCGAACTCAACAAGGGCGCGCGGCGTCCCGCTGGCGTGCCGCCCACCAAGGTGCAGAAGCTCGCCATCATCGGCGCGGGTTTCATGGGCGCGAGCGTCGGCTATGTTTCGGCATTGGCCGGCATCGACGTCATCCTGATCGATCGCGACCAGGCCAGCGCCGACAAGGGCAAGGCTCATGCGAAAGCGGTGGTCGACGGCCTGATCCAGAAGGGCCGCATGAAGCAGGACAAGGCCGACGCGGTGCTGGCGCGCATCACGCCGACCGCGGATTACAACGCGGTCAAGGATTGCGACCTTGTGGTCGAGGCCGTGTTCGAGGACCGCAAGATCAAGGCCGAGACCTACGCCAAGGCGCAGCCGCTGCTGCGCGACGGCGCGATCTTCGCCACCAACACCTCGACCCTGCCGATCAACTCGCTGGCCGAGGAGTGGAAGGACCAGTCGAAGTTCATCGGCATCCACTTCTTCTCGCCGGTCGAGAAGATGATGCTGGTGGAGATCATCGTCGGCAAGAACACCGGCGACGTCGCGCTCGCCACCGCCCTCGATTACGTGCGCCAGATCGGCAAGACGCCGATCGTGGTCAACGATTCGCGCGGCTTCTTCGCCAACCGTTGCGTGCTGCGCTACATCGCCGAGGGCTACGAGATGCTGCTCGAAGGCGTGCCGCCGGCGATGATCGAGAACGTGGGCAAGATGGCCGGCATGCCGGTCGGGCCGCTGTCGCTCAACGACGAGATCGCCATCGACCTCGCGCTCAAGATCATGAAGGCGACCGAGGCCGATCTCGGCGCGCAGGCGGTGCCGCAGGACCAGAAGAACCTGCTGGTCGACATGGTGGAGAAGCGCGGCCGTCTCGGCCGCAAGAACGGCAAGGGCTTCTACGACTATCCGGAGAAGGGCAAGGGTCCGAAGAAGCTGTGGCCGGAACTGGCGTCGCTGCAGCCCAAGCACCTCGATCCCGACACCCTCGATGTCGAGGAGCTGAAGCAGCGCTTCCTGGTGGTGCAGGCGGTGGAAGCCGCGCGCACGGTGGAGGATCACGTCATCGTCGATCCGCGCGAGGCCGATGTCGGCTCGATCCTCGGCTTCGGCTTCGCGCCGTTCACCGGCGGCACGCTGTCCTACATCGACTTCATGGGCACGAAGACCTTCGTCGATCTGTGCCACAAGCTGGAGAAGAAGTACGGCTCTCGCTTCACCCCGCCGAAATTGTTGGAAGACATGGCCGCCAAGGGCGAGACCTTCTATGGCCGCTTCGCGCCGAAGAAGGCGGTGGCGTAACAAGCGACTCTTCCCCTCTCCCACGTAAGGGCGTTCACGCCCGTCTTCGACGGGCTATGGGGAGACGAGAAAAACAAAAGGCCGGATCGACGATCCGGCCTTTTTCTTGTCAGGACTGCGTTCGTGCTTACGCCGCCATGAGTCCTTCGGCCTTGAGCGCCTCCTGCACCTTCGGGCGCGCGGCGACGCGGGCCTTGTAGGCCGTGAGGTTCTTGAGCGCCGACAGATCGAAGCCCATGCGCTCCGCCCAGTGCAGCATCGTGAACAGATAGGCGTCCGGCACGGTGAAGGCGTTGCCCATCAGATAGTCGCGGCCGGCCAGCGCCTCGTTGAGATAGGTGAACTTGCCCATCAGGCGGTTCTTGAAGAACGCCTTGGTGTCGTCGGACAACACCGGCTGGAACAGCGGGCTGAAATTCTTGTGCAGTTCGCTGCCGATGAAGTTGAGCCACTCCTGCGCGCGGTAACGCTCAGGCGTGCCCTGCGCCGGGATCAGCTTCTTGTCGGCGGCCTTGTCGGCGACGGCCTGGACGATGACCGCGCCCTCGGTGAGCAGGCCGGCATTGTCGATATCCAGCGCCGGGACCTGGCCCTTGGGATTGACCGCGAGATAATCGCTGCCGTCGGCGAGCTTCTTGGCCTTGAGATCGACCTTGACGAGATCGAACGGCAGGCCGGCTTCCTTCAGGGCGATGTGGGGCGACAGCGAGCAGGCGCCGGGCGAGTAATAGAGTTTCATGGGAGCCATTCCTTTCTTGGGCGTTGGCTTTTTCGCTGTTGCTGCACTAAATCCGCCCGCGTCAAACGTCAAGATTGATGCAACTGCATTTAGTGAGCTACACTCCCGGGAGCGCCGGCCGGAACAGGCCGCACGGATCGGACATGAAACGCAAACCCTCCACCGAAGCCACCGAAGTCTGGATCCGCCTGATGCGGGTTCAGGGCTGCGTGCTGGGCGCGGTCGAGCAGGATCTCAAGAAAGCCGGCTTTCCGCCGCTCGCCTGGTACGACGCGCTGCTGGAGCTGTCGCGGGCGCCGGGCGGCGAGCTGCGCCCGGTGGAACTGGAAAAGCAGATGCTGCTGCCGCAGTACTCGACCTCGCGCCTGATCGATCGTCTGGTGGAAGAGGGGCTCGCCGTGCGCCGCGAATGCAAGATGGACAAGCGCGGCCTGTTTGTTGAAATCACCGACGCCGGCCGCGACCTGCAGAAGAAGATGTGGGCGTCCTATTCCGCCGCCATCGAGCGCCATATCGGCTCGAAGCTGTCGGACGCCGACGCGGTCAAGCTGTCCGGCCTGCTCGACCGGCTGGGCTGCTGCACCGGCGCGCCGCAGGCAATGTCGGCCGTCAAAGACGCTGCGTCGGCGCGATGATCTTTTCTTTACCTCCGGCGGCTACCCAGGGCCGTCTTCGCAACCAGCGCCTGCGGCACCGGCGCGCCTCCCTCGCAATTCGGATGTCTCATGGCGCGTGATCAGATCGATATGACGCCGCTGCACTCGCGCGACGAACTCGTGGCGTGGCTGGCGGCCGGCGAGAAGCCGAAATCCGAATTTCGCATCGGCACCGAGCACGAGAAGACGCCGTTCACGCGCGACGGTCATCATCCCGTTCCCTATGAAGGCGCGCACGGCATCGGCGCGCTGCTCGAAGGCATGCAGCTCCTGCTCGGCTGGGAGCCGATCATGGAGAACGGCAACATCATCGGCCTCTATGACGTCACCGGCGGCGGCGCGATTTCGCTCGAGCCCGGCGGCCAGTTCGAACTGTCCGGCGCGCCGGTGGAAACCGTGCACCAGACCATGTCGGAGCTGGTGGCGCACCGCGCGCAGGTGCACGAGGTGGCCGCCCCGCTCGGCATCGGCTTTCTCGGCCTCGGCATGACGCCGTCATGGTCGCGGGCGCAGATTCCGGTGATGCCCAAGGGTCGCTACAACATCATGACCGCCTACATGCCGAAGGTCGGCAAGTATGGCATCGACATGATGTACCGGACCTGCACGGTGCAGACCAATCTCGACTTCTCCTCGGAAGCCGACATGGTGAAGAAGCTGCGGGTGTCGCTGGCGCTGCAGCCGGTGGCCACGGCGCTGTTCGCCAATTCGCCGTTCACAGAAGGCAAGCCGAACGGCTTCCTCTCGTTCCGCTCCGAGATCTGGCGCGACACCGACAACGCGCGCGCGGGCATGCTGCCATGGGCGTTCGAGGACGGCATGGGCTTCGAGCGCTGGGTCGATTACGCGCTCGACGTGCCGATGTATTTCGTCAAGCGCGGCGACAGCTATCTCGACGTGTCGGGTTCCTCGTTCCGCGATTTCTGCGATGGCCGGAACGCGAAGATTCCCGGCGAGAAGCCGACGCTGTCCGACTGGGCCAATCATCTGTCGACGATTTTCCCCGAGGTGCGGCTCAAGCGCTATCTCGAAATGCGCGGCTCCGACAACGTGACGTGGCGGCATCTGCCGGCGCTGCCGGCGTTCTGGGTCGGCCTGCTGTACGACGACCGCAGTCTCGATGCGGCGTGGGAGATCGCGCGGCACTGGAGCGCCGAGCAGCGGCAGGCCGTGCGCGACGACGTGCCGCGATTGGGTCTCAAGGCACAGATCGCCGGCCGCTCGCTTCAGGAGATTGCGCGGGAATGCCTTGGTCTCGCCCGCGCAGGGCTCGCGCGCCGCGCGCGCCGCGATCAGTTCGGCCGCGACGAGACGCATTTTCTCGATCCGCTCGACGCCATCGTGGAGACCGGCGTCACTCCCGCCGAGACGCTGCTGGAGAAGTACAACGGCCCGTGGCACCGCTCGGTCGAGCCGGCCTACAGCGAATATGCCTTCTAGAACAGGCTGCCGTCACGCGGCCTGGCCGCGCTCACGACAATGTTCGGCGGCGTTTATCCGCCGTTCATCTGCCATACATCCGCATGGCGATTGAATGGCCCTTCGCCGGACGCCGCTCTCCTGCTCCCGGAGGCGCGCGTCCTTACGGATAACGCCTTCGCTGAAAGAGCCGGCATGCCGCCCATCAGCCGTCCCGGCCGCCATTCCGGATCACGTCTTGGGGCATGGCGCATGCTGTTCGTCGTGGTGGCCGTGCTATGGGCCGCGCCGGCCGTGCCCGCCTTCGCGCAAGCCAATTTCGACCGGCCCGGCAGCGATTATGCCCGCACCCCGGTGCCGTCGGGCGATCCGGCGCTGTGCGCGCTGCAATGCGAGCGCGACCGTCGATGCCGGGCGTGGAGCTTCAACTATCCGACCGGCAGCGAAGGCGCGGTGTGCTGGTTGAAAAACGCGGTGCCGCCGCGGATCGAGAGCAGTTGCTGCGTGTCCGGCGTGCGCGGTGCGGGCGTGGTCGAGCCGCGCAACAGGACCATCGAGGTCGAAACCGACAGGCTGGGCGGCGATTACCGCAGCCTCGACGTCCCGTTCGACGCCAAGGGCGGCTCCTGCAAGGCCGCGTGCGAGGCCGACAACCGCTGCCGGGCCTGGACCTATGCGCGGCCGGGTTATCTCGGCAAGGCGGCGCGCTGCTTCCTCAAGGATCACATCAAGCCGCCGCGGCGCAAGCCGGGGTTCATTTCGGGCGTGGTGCGATAGAGCATGATCCCGAAAAGCGGGAACCGGTCTTCGGATAAGCTCATGCTCAAATAAAAAGATAACAGGCCGCTCAGTGCACGGCGGTGAAGGAACGGGCGATCCGCAGGCCCGACAGCCAGGTCCACACCGGCTGCTTCCTGACGGCGAAATCCCACGAGCCGACGATAGCGTCGACGCGCCCCACCAGATTTTCCACCGGCAGCAGCCCGACGCCGCCGTCGGCCACCGGCACGCGGCTGTCGGCGGAATCGTCGCGGTTGTCGCCCATCACGAACAGATGGCCGGGCGGCACGGTGACGTCCGGGGTGTTGTCGAGGAAACCGTACTGACGCAGCTTGAACAGCGGATGCGCGCGTCCGCCGGGCAGCGTTTCGACATAGCGTACCGCCGGCCGGCCATGGCCGCTGTCGTCTTCCGCCTGTCCGGTGCCGTCGGCGCGCAGCCCGACCGGCTGTCCGTTGATCCACAGCCGTCCGTCGCGCATCTGGACGTGATCTCCGGGCAGGCCGACCACACGCTTGACCCAGACCTGCGCGGTATCGCCAGGCCAGCGGAACACAACCACGTCACCGCGGTCGGGCAGGGTGCCGAACATCCGTCCGGTGGAGGGCAGGGCGACATTCACCGGCAGCGACGCGGCGCTGTAACCATAGGGATATTTCGACGCCAAGAGCGCGTCGCCGATCAGCAGCGTCGGCTCCATCGAGCCCGACGGCACGTAGAACGGCTCGGCCAGTGCGCCCTTGGCCAGCATCACCACCAGCACCGCGGCGGCGATCTCGGTCAGCGACCGTCGCCAGCCACGCGCCCGCTTTGAGGTGCGGGTGGTCTCGCTCATGATCCGGTTCCGCCGACCGTGATGCGGTCCATGCGCAGCGTCGGCTGGCCGACGCCAACCGGCACGCCCTGGCCCTGCTTGCCGCAGGTGCCGATGCCGTCGTCGAGGGCGAGATCGTTGCCCACCATGGAGATGCGGTGCAGGTCGGTCGGGCCGTTGCCGATCAGCATGGCGCCCTTGAGCGGCGCGCCGAGCTTGCCGTTCTCGATCCGGTAGGCTTCGGTGCACTGGAAGACGTATTTGCCCGAGACGATGTCCACCTGGCCGCCGCCGAAATTGGCGGCGTAGATGCCGTTCTTCACCGAGGCGAGGATTTCGGCGGGGTCGCGGCCGCCGGCCAGCATGTAGGTGTTGGTCATGCGCGGCATCGGCACATGGGCGTAGCTCTCGCGCCGGCCGTTGCCGGTGGGCGCCATGTTCATCAGCCGCGCGTTCTGGCGGTCCTGCATGTAGCCGACCAGAATGCCGTCCTCGATCAGCACGGTGCGGCTCGTCGGCGTGCCCTCGTCGTCGATGGACAGCGAGCCGCGCTTCGACGAGATGGTGCCATCGTCCACCACGGTGACGCCCTTGGCCGCCACCTGCTGGCCCATCAGGCCGGAAAAGGCCGAGGTCTGCTTGCGGTTGAAATCGCCCTCGAGGCCGTGGCCCACCGCCTCGTGCAGCATCACCCCGGGCCAGCCGGGGCCGAGCACCACGTCCATCTCGCCGGCGGGGGCGGGGACCGATTCGAGGTTGACCATGGCCTGACGGATGGCGCCGTCGGCGGCGCCGCGCCATGCCTTGGTTTCGATGAAGCGGGCATAGCCTTCGCGGCCGCCGTAGCCGTGGCTGCCGCTTTCCTGACGGTCGCCCTGGCCGGCGACCACCGAAATATTGATGCGCACCAGCGGTCGGACGTCGCGGTAGCTTTCGCCGTCCGGCCGCACGATCTCGACCACCTGCCAGCTCGCGGCGAGTGACACCGACACTTGCCGCACCCGCGGGTCCTTGTCGCGGACATAGGCGTCGATTTCGGCCAGCAGCTTGACCTTGGATTCGAAGCTCTCGCCGTCGAGCGGGTTGTCGTCGCCATAAAGGCGCATGTTGGTGTGGGCCGGGGCGGCGGCGAAGGTCCCGGAATAGCCGCCGCGCACGGCGCTGACGGCATCGGCGGCGCGAATCAGCGCGGGCAGCGACACGTCCGAGGCATGCGCGTATCCGACGGCGTCGTTCTTCACCGCGCGCAGGCCGAATCCCTGCGCGGTGTCGTAGGTGGCCTGCTTCAGCCGGCCGTTGTCGAAGCCGAGCCCCTCGGACTGGCGGTATTCGAGGAAGAGCTCGCCGTCGTCGGCCCCGGCGAGCCCGCGCACGATCTGGGCGCGCACTTCGTCGCGGTCGAGGCCCGCCCGGTCGAGCAGGGAAGCGGTCACTTCGGTCATCTGGCGCGCCTTCTGTCTGTGAGGTCTGCCGCCAATATAGGGACGCGCCCCGGTTTCGCGAGCTTCACGCGCGCCATCCGGACAGGTCAGGGCAGCTTGTCGTAGCCGTCGGCGAGGCCCTTGAGGCTGAGAGGGAAGCCGATGCCTTCCTCCGGGGTCTCGAAAATGATGAAGGTCGCGGTTTTCGCGGTCTTGATCTGGTTCAGCAGATTGTCGTCCATCACCACTTCGGCGACGCAGCCATTGGGCAGGCAGCGCACGAAGCCGGCGCGGCCGACGTCCTTGTCGTCGAGCTTGAGGCCGAGGCCGGACGGCAGCAGGACGCCGAGCGGGGCGACCACCCGCATCAGCTTGCTCTTCTGGTCGGCGGTTTTGAGGACGATGACGGTCAGGCCGGCGTTGGAGCGGTCCTCGGCGACCACGCTCTGGATCAGGGCGCATTGTTCGTTCTGGGCGCCGGCGGGGGTGTCGCAGCGGATCTGCCAGTCGCCATAGACGGCCTTGACCGCGCCCTGCGCGCTGGCCACGCCGGTCGCCAGCCCCAAGGTTAGCCCCAGCGTCGCGCCGGCGAGAATCAGTCGCGGGGCTGCGGCGGCGAGGCGGCGGAGCATGCGGGTGGGGCGAAGAATGTGTCGCAATGTGAGTTCTCGCTGGTCAGAAAGGCCCATCAGGCTCAATTCCTCGGTCGTTTCGTGACAATTCCCGGCAATTCCCAACAATTTCCCGGTGGTCGTCCTGTCCTCCCGGAGGCGGCGCCTGCCCGCACGATGGATTGACAGGCCAATGACGGCGGCTTGAAGGCGAATCCGGCGTCCGGACCGACCGTCGCGCGTCCGCGAATCGCGTTTCGACCGCCTCTTCCATCCGTGCCTACAACGCGCGGTTCAGGTGTCAAGCATTCTCCCCGCGGAGGGCCGGTGGTTTCGGCCGATTTGGCAAGGGATTCCGCCGGTCACAACACCTTATGACGTGCATTGCGGTGGGCATGGAATTATGATTTGAGAAGCTGGAAATTCGACGCGTTCTAACTTTCGGCCCATGTTCAGGTCATGGCGGGAGGCGGGATGCGGCAGATCAATGCAGATCTTTGGGGCAGATCCGGGGGCAACACCCGCCGCCGGCAGGATTCATCGAGCGACGAGAGCAGGAGCGTGAGCGGCATGAAGGTGTCGAATGGCCAGATGGGCCGCCGAATTCTGGGTTTTGCGGTGGCCGCCACCGCGCTGGCCGCGGCAGGGGCAGCTTACGCAGGAACGCTGGGCCAGCCGGCCCCCTGGGAGATGACGCTCCAGCCGTCAGCCTCTCCGGTGATGGACAGCATCACCTGGTTCCACCACTTCATGCTCACGATCATCGTCGCCATCACGCTGTTCGTGCTGGCCTTGCTCATCATCGTGGCGGTCAAGTTCAACTCCAAGTCGAACCCGGTCCCGTCCAAGACCACCCACAACACGGTGATCGAGGTGGTGTGGACCATCGTGCCGGTGCTGATCCTGGTCGCGATCGCGGTGCCGTCGTTCCGCCTGCTGTTCCAGCAGCTCGACATTCCCAAGGCCGACCTCACCATCAAGGCCACCGGCAAGCAGTGGTACTGGAGCTACGCCTATCCCGACAACGGCAAGTTCGAGTTCGACTCGCTGATGGTCGCCGACAAGCAGCCGCGCCTTTTGGCGGTCGACAACGAGGTGGTGGTGCCGGTGAACAAGGTGATCCGGATCCAGACCACCGGCGCCGACGTGATCCACTCCTTCGCGATCCCCGCCTTCGGCATCAAGATCGACGCCATCCCCGGCCGCCTCAACGAGACCTGGTTCAAGGCGACCAAGGAAGGCATGTTCTACGGCCAGTGCTCGGAACTGTGCGGCAAGGACCACGCTTTCATGCCGATCGCGGTCAAGGTCGTGAGCGATCAGGAGTTCGCGGCCTGGGTCGAGGCGGCGAAGAAGAAATTCGCAAGCAACCCGTCGAATTCGTTCGCGTCGATCGGGACCGCGGCGCAATAGGCGCGACGCGCCGACCCGCCCGCACTGAAAGCTACCGGACTGCAAGGCTTAGAGGATTTGAAAATGGCCACCTCCGCTGCAACACATGATCACGCTCATGACGATCATGCGCACGATCACCCCACCGGGTGGCGGCGCTACGTCTATTCGACGAACCATAAGGACATCGGCACGATGTACCTTATCTTCGCGCTCATCGCCGGCATCATCGGCGGCGCGATGTCGATCGCCATCCGCATCGAGCTGATGTATCCGGGCGTGCAGCTGTTCCACGAGGCCCACACCTACAACGTGTTCGTGACCTCGCACGGCCTCATCATGATCTTCTTCATGGTCATGCCGGCGATGATCGGCGGGTTCGGCAACTGGATGGTGCCGCTGATGATCGGCGCGCCGGACATGGCGTTCCCGCGCATGAACAACATCTCGTTCTGGCTGCTGCCGGCGTCCTTCGCGCTGCTCCTGATCTCGACCTTCGTCGAGGGCGAGCCGGGCGCCAACGGCGTCGGTGCCGGCTGGACCATGTACGCGCCGCTGTCCACGTCCGGCCATCCCGGACCGGCCGTCGACTTCGCCATTCTGTCGCTGCACATCGCGGGCGCGTCGTCGATCCTCGGTGCGATCAACTTCATCACCACGATCTTCAACATGCGCGCGCCGGGCATGACCCTGCACAAGATGCCGCTGTTCGTATGGTCGATCTTGGTCACCGTGTTCCTGCTGCTGCTGTCGCTGCCGGTGCTCGCGGGCGCGATCACCATGCTGCTGACCGACCGCAACTTCGGCACCACCTTCTTCGCGGCGGAGGGCGGCGGCGATCCGGTGCTGTTCCAGCATCTGTTCTGGTTCTTCGGTCACCCCGAAGTGTACATCCTGATTCTGCCGGGCTTCGGCATGATCAGCCAGATCGTCTCCACCTTCTCGCGCAAGCCCGTGTTCGGCTATCTCGGCATGGCCTACGCCATGGTCGCGATCGGCGGCATCGGCTTCGTGGTGTGGGCGCACCACATGTACACCGTGGGCATGTCGTCGGCGACGCAGGCCTATTTCGTCGCGGCCACCATGGTCATCGCGGTTCCCACCGGCGTGAAGATCTTCTCGTGGATCGCCACCATGTGGGGCGGTTCGATCGAGTTCCGCGCGCCGATGGTATGGGCGATCGGCTTCATCTTCCTGTTCACGGTCGGCGGCGTCACCGGCGTGGTGCTGGCCAACGCCGGCATCGACCGCGTGCTGCAGGACACCTACTACGTCGTCGCGCATTTCCACTACGTGCTGTCGCTCGGCGCGGTGTTCGCGATCTTCGCCGGCTGGTACTACTGGTTCCCGAAAATGTTCGGCTACATGTACAACGAGACCATCGCCAAGGCGCATTTCTGGGTGATGTTCGTCGGCGTCAACCTGGTGTTCTTCCCGCAGCACTTCCTCGGCCTGTCGGGCATGCCGCGCCGCTACATCGACTATCCGGATGCCTTCGCCGGCTGGAACCTGGTGTCGTCGCTCGGCTCCTACCTTGCGGGCTTCGGTGTGCTGATCTTCCTGTACGGCGTGGTCGAGGCCTTCGCGAAGAAGCGCCAGGCCGCGGACA
Organism: Afipia sp.; assembly: GCA_017308495.1. Classification (GTDB taxonomy): domain Bacteria; phylum Pseudomonadota; class Alphaproteobacteria; order Rhizobiales; family Xanthobacteraceae; genus Afipia. The sequence continues at coordinate 25,984 of JAFKES010000071.1, read as the reverse complement.
ATCCGTGGGGTCCGGGCGCGACCACGCTGGAATGGACGCTGTCGTCGCCGCCGCCGTTCCATCAGTTTGAGGTCCTGCCGCGCATCCAGTAAGCACGGCCATCGTGAAAGACATCCGCCCCGGCGCATCGCGCCGTGGCGGGTGAGATGTTCAGGGAAGTGAGTAGGGTCAGGCTTATCGTGTCGGTTATCGACCATCACGCCATCGATCTCGCGCCGCGCATCTCGGAAGCCGGGGTGCGCGACTATATCGCGCTGCTAAAGCCGCGCGTGATGTCGCTGGTGGTGTTCACCGCGCTGGTCGGTCTCGTGATCGCGCCAGGGCATTTCCATCCGGTTCTGGCGATCACCTCGATCCTGTGCATCGCGGTCGGGGGCGGCGCCTCCGGCGCGCTGAACATGTGGTACGAAGGCGACGTCGATGCGCTGATGACGCGCACGGCCAACCGTCCGATCCCGCGTGGCCGGGTGCTGCCGGGCGAGGCGCTGGCCTTCGGCCTGACGCTGGCCTTCTTTTCGGTGATGACGCTGGGCATCCTGGTCAACTGGCTGGCCGGCGCGCTTTTGGCCTTCACCATCTTCTTCTATGTCGTCGTCTATACGATGTGGCTGAAGCGCTCCACGGCGCAGAACATCGTGATCGGCGGCGCCGCCGGCGCGCTGCCGCCGGTGGTGGCGTGGGCGGCCGCCACGGGCTCGCTGTCTCCCGAGCCGATCCTGCTGTTTCTGATCATCTTCCTGTGGACGCCGCCGCACTTCTGGGCGCTGGCGCTGTTCCGCGCCGACGATTACGCGCGTGCCGGCATTCCGATGCTGCCCAATGTCGCCGGCCCCGACGTGACGCGGCTGCAGATCCTGCTCTACACCATCGTCCTCGTCGCGGTGGCGGTCGCGCCGTGGCCGCTCGGCTATTTCAGCGCCGTCTATGGCGTGACGTCGCTGGTGCTCGGCGCGGGCATGCTGTGGTACGCCGTTCGCGTCTATCGCGAGCGCACCGGCAGCGCGGCGCTGCGCGCCACGCGCGGCCTGTTCAAGTTTTCGATCCTCTATCTGTTCGGCCTGTTCGCGGTGCTGCTGCTCGAAGAAGTCGCCGCCTCGCTCGCCCGGATGATGGGAGCATGAGCGCCGCCATGGTCGTGGATGGAAAAAAGCCGGAGGACGGCATCGTGCTGACGCCGGAGCAGAAAAAGCGCCAGCGCGAGCGCTCGATCGCCATTGCGGTCGCTTTGGGCGTGCTGGTGCTGCTGTTTTTCGCCGTGACGCTGGTGAAGGGCCCCGCGGTCCTTCAGCGTCCGCTGTGAGCGAGGGCGCGATGACCCATCAGCCAGCCACTCCCCCGAAAGCCCCTCGCAACAACCGCGACGTCGTGGTGGCGTCGGTGTGCGGCTTCGTGGTGGCGCTGATGGTCGGCGCGTCCTATGCGGCGGTGCCGTTCTACGACTGGTTCTGCCGCGCCACCGGCTTCAACGGCACAACCCAGGTCGCGACCTCCGCGCCGGCGTCGTCGCTGGAACGCCGCATTGCGGTGCGCTTCGACTCCAATGTGAGCGGCGGTCTGCCGTGGAAGTTCGAGCCCGAGCAGACCGAGATTTCCGTCAAGATCGGCGAGGTGGTGACCGCCTATTACACCGTCACCAACCAGTCGGCGCGGGCGACCTCCGGCGTCGCCGCCTATAACGTCGCCCCGCTCACGGTCGGCGCGTTCTTCCAGAAGATCAATTGCTTCTGCTTCACCGAGCAGTCGTTCGGTCCCGGCGAGAAGCGCGAGATGGCGGTGGTGTTCTATGTCGATCCGGCGCTCGTCGCCGATCACGAATACGACGAACTCAACACGATCACTCTGTCCTACACGTTCTATCCTGCCAAGGAACCGACTCCGAAGCCGCTCGCGGCGACGGAGCCGGACAAGCGCAAGGGGAATCTGTGAAGGGTAGTTTCTACAATTCGCTTTGAACTCTAACGACGACACGCGCCGGATAAAGCCGGCATTACGGAGAGACGACATGGCCGCGGGGCAAGCCAAGCATCACGATTATCATCTTGTCGATCCGAGCCCGTGGCCGTTTGTCGGCTCGGTCTCGGCGTTCGTCATGGCGCTTGGCGCGGTGGCCTGGATGCATCACATGTTCGCGGCCGCGCCGCTCGTGTTCGGTGCCGGTACCCTCGGCGTGCTCTACACCATGGCTGGCTGGTGGGGCGACGTCATCCGCGAGGCGCAGCATGGGGACCACACCCGCGTGGTGCAGCTCCATCACCGCTACGGCATGATCCTGTTCATCGCCTCCGAAGTGATGTTCTTCGTGGCGTGGTTCTGGGCCTATTTCAACGCCGCGCTGTTCCCCGCCGATCCGGTGCACGCCACCCGCGAGGCGCTGTTCGGCGGCGTGTGGCCGCCCAAGGGCATCGAGACTTTCGATCCGTGGCACCTGCCGCTGCTCAACACGCTGATCCTGCTGACCTCCGGCACCACGGTGACCTGGGCGCACCATGCGCTGCTCGAAAACGATCGCAAGAGCGTCAAGCTCGCGCTGATCCTGACCGTTCTGCTCGGCGCCGCCTTCACCTGCGTGCAGATATTTGAATACCGCCACGCGGCCTTCTCCTTCGCCGGCCACATCTACGGCTCGACCTTCTTCATGGCGACCGGGTTCCACGGCTTCCATGTGCTGGTCGGCACCATCTTCCTGCTGGTGTGCCTGCTGCGCGTCTATGCCGGACACTTCACGCCGAAGCAGCATCTCGGGTTCGAGTTCGCGGCCTGGTACTGGCACTTCGTCGACGTGGTCTGGCTGTTCCTGTTCGTGTGCATCTATGTCTGGGGCCACGGCGCATCCACCATGGCGCACGGCGCGCACTGACCGCCGCCCGCTTCTCCCGTCAAAGGGCGGCCTTCGGGCCGCCCTTTTTCGTGATGTCGATCCCCTTGCGGGAGCGCGGCAGCGGGCGTAGCCACAACGGGCGAGAAGGATGCCATGACACACGAACAAATTCCGGCAGCATCGGAACGGACGCCATCAGCGCAAGCGCCATCAGGGCGAGCGACATTTGAGCGAGCGACTTGGGGCGAGGCGGCGATGCGCGGCCTCGCCTGCCGCTGTCCGCGCTGCGGGCAGGGCAAGCTCTATTCCGGTTTCCTCACGCTGCGCCCGGCCTGCGCCAGTTGCGGGCTCGACTTCGCCTTCATCGATGCCGGCGACGGGCCCGCCATCTTCATCATCATGATCGCGGGTTTCATCGTGGTCGGCGCGGCGCTGGCGGTGGAGATCGCCTACCAGCCGCCGTTCTGGGTGCATGCCGCGCTGTGGCTGCCGCTGATCCTCGCCACCACCCTGCTGCCGCTGCGGGCGATGAAGTCGCTGCTGATTTCCCTGCAGTACCATCACAAGGCGGCGGAGGGGCAACTGATCGAGCGCAAGCCGGAATGAGCGCGGCACCCACAGCCTCCGGTCCGCGCCAGCGCGGCGTCGCCGGCCTCGCGGTCATCGCGCTGGTGATGGTGGCGGTGCTGGCCGGGCTCGGAGTCTGGCAGTTGCAGCGCCGGCAGGAGAAGCACACGCTGATCGCGGCGTTGACCGAGCGGCTGGCCGCCGCGCCGGGGCCATTGCCCGCGGCGGCGCAGTGGCCGGCGCTCGATGCCGCCCACGACGAATTCCGCCGCGTCAGCTTCACCGCGACCTTCGTGGCAAAGCCCGACGCCATGGTCTATTCCTCCGGCTCGGCGGTGCGCGACGACATCTCTGGCCCCGGCGCCTGGGCCTTCCTGCCAGCGCGCCTGCCCGGCGGCGCGGTCGTCGTCGTCAATGCCGGCTTCGTGCCGAACACCATGCAGGACCGCGCCCGGCAGGACCGCGCGGTGACCCGCCTCGTGACTGGCGCGCCGATGGCGCTCACCGGCTATCTCCGGTTCCCGGAAAGCGCGGGCGTGCTGATGCCCGACGCAGACGCCGGCAAGCGGCTGTGGTTCGTCCGCGATACGCTGGCGATGGCGCGGGCGCTCGGCTGGGACGAGGGCCACGGCGTGGCGCCGTTCTACGTCGATCTCGAAACCCCGGTGCCGCCGTCCGGAGAACCCAAGCCCGGCCCTCTCACGGTCCATCTCAAGGATGATCATCTGCAATACGCCATCACCTGGTTCGGTCTGGCGCTGGTGGTGGCGGTGACGTTCGTGGTCTGGGTGATCCAGCGCCGCCGGGCGCGGGCGTAAGCCTCCGGTTTCCTTGTGGCGGCCACAGACAGCCGATATGGTGCGGCTCGCATTCGCCGCGGGCAAAGTATCCACGGGCGAACGAGCTATTCATCCATTGTTGCAAGGGCTTGGGGAGGATCTTGAGCCTTTGGAGGACCGCGTGACGGGCTATATTTCGACACGGGGCAGCGCGCCCCGGCTTGGCTTTTGCGATGTGATGCTGACCGGGCTCGCCCGCGACGGCGGGCTTTATGTGCCCGAGACCTGGCCGCAGCTCAGCGCCGGGACCATCGCCGGCTTTTTCGGCCGCCCGTATTGGGAAGTGGCCGTCGAGGTCATCCGTCCCTTCGTCGCCGGCGAGATCTCCGAGGCTGATCTCGGACGCATGGCCAATGAAGCCTATGCCACCTTCCGCCATCCCGCGGTGGTGCCGCTCAGCCAGATCAATCCGCACCAGTTCGTGCTGGAGCTGTTCCACGGCCCGACGCTCGCCTTCAAGGACGTGGCGATGCAGCTGCTGGCGCGGCTGATGGACCATGTGCTGGCGCAGCGCGGCCAGCGCACCACCATCGTCGTCGCCACGTCCGGCGACACCGGCGGCGCCGCGGTCGATGCCTTCGCCGGGCGCGACAATGTCGATCTCGTGGTGCTGTTTCCCAACGGCCGCATCTCCGACGTGCAGCGCAAGATGATGACCACCAGCGCGGCGGCGAACGTCCATGCCCTCGCCATCGAAGGTCATTTCGACGATTGCCAGGGCCTCGTGAAGGGCCTGTTCAATCATCACGCCTTCCGCGATTCAGTCGCGCTGTCCGGCGTCAATTCGATCAACTGGGCGCGCATCGTCGCGCAGGTGGTGTATTACTTCACCTCGGCGGTGGCGCTCGGCGCGCCCGCCCGCGAGGTCGATTTCACCGTGCCCACCGGCAATTTCGGCGACATCTTCGCCGGCTATGTGGCGAAGAAGATGGGCCTGCCGGTGCGGCGGCTGCGCATCGCCGCCAACGTCAACGACATTCTGGCGCGCACGCTGAAGACCGGCATCTACGAGGTGCGCGAGGTTCACGCCACCGCCTCGCCATCGATGGACATCCAGATCTCGTCGAACTTCGAGCGCCTGCTGTTCGAGGCCGCCGGCCGCGACAGCGCCGTGGTGCGCGCGCTGATGGGCTCGCTGGCGCAGTCGGGCCGCTTCGTGCTGCCGGACGACGTGCTAGCCAACATCCGCGCCGATTTCGACGCCGGCCGCGCCGACGAGACCGAAACCGCGGCCGCGATCCGCGCCGCGTGGCGCGAGGCGGGCGAGCTGGTCGATCCGCACACCGCGGTGGCGCTGGCGGTGGCCGATCAGGACAAGCCGGTGTCGACCGTGCCCAACATCGTGCTGTCGACCGCACACCCCGCCAAATTCCCGGATGCGGTGGAGGCGGCGTGCGGCGTCCGTCCGCAACTGCCGGCGTGGCTCGATGGCCTGATGAGCAAGCCCGAACGCGTCACCGTGATGAAGAATGACCAGAGCGAGGTCGAGCGCTTCATTGCGTCGGTCAGCCGCGCCGCGCGGCAGGGGGTCGCCGGATGAGTGTCAACGTCACCAAGCTGCCGTCCGGCCTCACGGTCATCACCGACAGCATGGCGCATCTCGAAACCGCCGCGCTCGGGGTGTGGACCGGCGTCGGCGGCCGCGACGAGAAGACGGACGAGCACGGCATGTCGCACCTCCTGGAGCACATGGCGTTCAAGGGCACGGCCACGCGCAGCGCGCGCGATATTGCCGAGGAGATCGAGGCGGTCGGCGGCGATCTCAACGCCGCCACCAGCACCGAGACCACGGCCTATTACGCGCGGGTGCTGAAGGCCGACGTGCCGCTGGCGCTCGACGTCCTATCTGACATTCTCGCCCATCCCTCGTTCGACCCCGAGGAGCTCGAACGCGAGAAAAGCGTGATCGAGCAGGAGATCGGCGCGGCGCAGGACACGCCGGACGACGTGGTGTTCGAGCATCTCGCCGAACTGTGTTATCCGGACCAGGCGATCGGCCGTTCGCTGCTCGGCACGGCGAAGACGCTGGCGACCTTCAGCCGCGATAATCTCAACGACTATCTGGCCACGCATTATCACGGCCCCGAGATGGTGGTGGCCGCCGCCGGCGCCGTCGATCATGCCCGCGTCGTCGCCGAGGTCGAGCAGCGCTTCGCCGGCTTCGACGCCGCGCCGTCGCCGAAGCCGCTTCCCGCCAGCTTCGGCAAGGGCGGCACGCGCGTCACCCATCGCGATCTCGAACAGGCGCATCTGACGCTGGCGCTGGAGGGCCTGCCGCAGTCCGATCCGGCGCTGTTCAGCCTGCAGGTGTTCACCAACGTTCTCGGCGGGGGCATGTCGTCGCGCCTGTTCCAGGAAGTGCGCGAGAAGCGCGGCCTGTGCTACGCGATCTACACCTTCCACGCCGGCTATTCCGACACCGGTTTCTTCGGGCTCTATACCGGCACCGATCCCGCCGACGCGCCGGAGATGATGGATGTGATCGTCGACGAGATCGGCAACGCCGTCGAGACCCTGACCGAGGCCGAGGTCGCGCGCGCCAAGGCGCAGATGAAGGCTGGTCTGCTGATGGCGCTGGAGAGCTGCAGCGCGCGGGCCGAGCAGATGGCGCGGCACATCCTGTCCTATGGCCGCCCGCTCACTGTGGACGAACTGATCGCGCGCATCGACGCCGTCAGCGTCGAGACCACCCGCGACGCGGCACGTAACCTGCTCGGACGCGGCCGCCCGGCGGTGGCCGCGCTCGGCAGCGGCCGCGGGCTTGAGACCGCCGCCACCTGCGCCGAGGGGCTGACGCGGCCAAGGGCGCGCGCGCTGCTGCACTGATGGCGCCGATGCGGGCCGCACTGTCATGACCGACGACCCGGCGGCACCGGCATCCTCTGCGCAGCGCCTGGTACGCGGCGTCTTTCTGGTGCTCGGATTCGTCTTCGTCGGCCTCGGTGTCATCGGCGCGGTGCTGCCGGTGTTGCCGACGACGCCGTTTCTGATCGTTGCGGCGGCGTGTTTCGCGCGCTCCTCGCGCCGGTTCGAGGCCCGCCTGCTCGCGCATCCGCATTTCGGCCCGTTGCTGCAGGAATGGCGGGCGCGGGGGGCCATTCCGCGCCGGGCGAAATTCGCGGCCCTTGGCGGCATGGTGCTCGGCTTCGTCCTGTTCTGGTTCACCGGCGATCGCAGCCTGCCGATGACCCTCGCTGTGATTCTGGTGATGGCGGCGGGGCTCGCCTATGTGTTGTCGCGGCCGTCCTGAAGCCGCGCGAAAGGCGGCCGATCCGTGCTACAAGATGCGGACGGGCGCACATCGCCGCGCCCGGCGATGCAGAGGAAATCGCCGAGGAAAGCGTCATGGCCCTGTTTCGTCTTTCTTCCGCAGCCACGCCGGCGCTCGCGCCGCGGGGGCGCGGCGTACTGCTGCGCGCGCCGCAGATGGCCGACTACGGGTCATGGAGCGAATTGCGCGAGGCCAGCCGCGCCTTCCTGACGCCATGGGAGCCGATCTGGCCGTCCGACGATCTCACCCGCGCCGGTTTCCGGCGGCGCCTGCGCCGCTATGCCGAGGACATTATCGAGGACCGGGCCTATCCCTTCCTCGTGTTCCGCGAAAGCGACGGGGCGTTGCTCGGCGGAGTGACGCTGGCCAATGTGCGGCGGGGGATCGTGCAGGCGGGCACGGTGGGCTACTGGATCGGCCAGCCCCATGCCGGGCGGGGCTATATGACTGCCGCGTTGCGGGTGCTGTTGCCGACCCTGTTCGGCGAACTGAACCTGCACCGGGTCGAAGCCGCCTGCATCCCCACCAACCAGTCGTCGATTCGCGTGCTGGAGAAGTGCGGATTCGCGAGGGAAGGGATGGCGCGGCGCTATCTGTGCATCAACGGCATCTGGCAGGACCACTATCTTTACGGCCTGCTGGACGAGGATTTCCGCGGCTGATTGCGCCTTTGGTTCGCCGTCTTTGCCCTGCTATAAGGCCCCGTCCTGAAGCGGGGTGGAGCGATCATGGCCGGAAACAGAGCTTTGAACCGGACAGCAGCGGCGGTGCTGGGCGTGGCCGCGGCGACGTGGCTTGCGGGGTGCGGTGGCGGCGGCATGTCGGGCTCGCCGTCGGCGGCCGGCGCATCGTCGAGCCCCTCGCTCACCAGCCGCTTCAGCGAGCTGTTCGGCGGCAAGTCGCAGGAGGCCAGCGCCACCTCGGCGCCGTCCACCCAGGCGATGGAGAACAGCAGCGAATTGACCTGCCCCAGCGTCGCCATCCGCTTCGGCGCCTCCACCCTCGCGGTGGGCCGTCCCGGCCAGCCGGCCTCCGGCAACGATTTGCGCTATCAGGGCACGATCACGCGCACGGCGCGCGACTGCAATCTGCAGAATGGCCAGGTCACGGCGCGGATCGGCGTTCAAGGCCGCGTTATTGTCGGTCCGGCCGGCGCGCCGCCGACGGTCGATCTGCCGTTGCGTGTCGCGGTGGTGCAGGAAGGCGGGGCCAGTGGTGGCGGCGACAAGGTCATCGTCACCAAGGCGTTCCGCACCTCGGTGGCGATCCCGCCGGACAACCAGAGCGTCGAATTCAGCGTGGTGGCGGAGGACGTCACCTATCCCGCGCCTACGGTGGCCGCCAACGACAAATACGTCTTCTATGTCGGGTTCGATCCGGCGGGGCTGAAGCCTGAGGCTCCGGCGCGCAGGAAGCGGAAGTAGTCGCACCGCGCGCGGGTCCGATGTCCCATTACTCGGCTGCACATAAAAAAACCGGCCGCGGAATCACCGCGGCCGGTTTTTGATGTGCGGTCGTGTGCGGCTCAGTTCAGCTTGCCGCGCACGTCCTGGATGCCCTTGGCGATCAGGTCGTCGGCGACCGAACCCTTGACCGTCTGCCCCATGATGGCGGCGGCGGCGCTGACCGCAGCTTCGGCGGCGGCGGCGCGGACGTCGGCGATCGCCTGGGTTTCGGCCATGGCGATCTTGCTTTCGGCCGATTTGGTGCGGCGGGCGACGAAGTCTTCCATCTTCGTCTTGGCTTCGGCGGCGATGCGTTCCGCATCGGCCTTGGCGTTGGCGACGATGTCCTGCGCCTCCTTTTCCGCGCTGGCGCGGCGGGTGCGATATTCCTCGACCAGCTTCGCCGCCTCGTCTTTGAGACGGCGGGCGTCGTCGAGTTCTTTCTGAATGCGGTCGCGACGATGATCCAGCGCTGACAGGATGGTGCGATGAACGCCGAAATAGGCGAAGACCCCCATCAGGATCACGAAGGCGACGGCAACCCAGGCTTCTGCTTCCAACATCGTCGTTATCCCTTCAAGGACGCATCGACGGCGCTATCGACCGTCTTGCTGTCGGGGGCGATGCCGGTGAGCCGCTGGACAATGGCCGAGGCCGCGTCGGACGCGATGGAGCGGACATTGCCCATGGCGGTCTGGCGGGTCGTGGCGATGGTCTTTTCGGCATCGGCGAGCTTTGTCGCGAGGCTGGCTTCCAGCGCCTTGCGGTCGCTCTCGGCCTGCGCGCTCAGCTTGTCGCGGGTTTCCGTGCCGATGGCCTGCGCCCGGGCGCGCGCGTCGGCGAGCTCGGTTTCGTAGGCCTTCAGCGCCGCGTCGGATTCGTCCTTCAGCTTCTGCGCGTCGGCGAGATCCTTGTCGATCACGCCTTCACGCGCCGAAATGACGCCGCCAACGCGCGGAAGCGCGAACTTCGACACGATGAAGTAAAGCAGCGCAAAGGCGATCGCGAACGACACCAGTTGCGAGGCAAACGTGTCCGACTGGAAGGGCGGGAAGCCCCCCTTGCCGTGGCCGTCTGCTTCGGTGTGGGCGGTCGTGCCCTTTGCATGGCTTGCGTTCGTCGCCATGAGCTTCTCCTGTCGGCGTCAACCGCGGCGCGCGTGCGGCCGCGGCGGACGCATCATCCGGTCCGGCTTAGACGGCGAACAGCAACAGCAGCGCGATCAGCAGCGAGAAGATGCCCAGCGCTTCGGTCACCGCGAAGCCGAAAATCAGGTTCGCGAACTGGCCCTGCGAGGCGGAGGGATTGCGCAGCGCGCCGTTGAGGAACTGGCTGAAGATCATGCCGACGCCGATGCCCGCGCCGCCCATGCCGAGACACGCAATGCCGGCGCCGATGTACTTAGCTGCAACTGGATCCATGGTAGAACTCCTTTTTGGGATGTGTTGGTGTCAGAGGATAGGGTCGATCCGGGTTGGAATCGCGATCAGTGGCCCGGATGAAGCGCGTCGTTGAGGTAGATGCAGGTCAGGATGGCGAACACGTAGGCCTGCAGGAAAGCCACGAGAAGTTCGAGGCCGGTGAGCGCGGTCGTCATCGCCAGCGGCAACACCGAACCGAAGATGCCGAGAGCGCCGAGCGCGCTCAGCGACGTGACGAAGCCCGCGAACACCTTCAGGGTGATGTGACCCGCCAGCATGTTCGCGAACAGACGCACGGAGTGCGAGACCGGCCGCGACAGGAACGAGATCACCTCGATCGGCATGATCAGCGGCAGCATGTAGACGGGAATGCCCGACGGCACGAACAGCTTGAAGAACTTGAAGCCGTTCTTGTAGAGCCCGTAGAGCAGCACGGTGAGGAACACCATCAGCGCCAGCGCCACCGTCACGATCAGGTGGCTGGTCACGGTGAAGGTGTAGGGAATGATGCCGATCAGGTTGGCCGTCAGGATGAACATGAACAGCGAGAACACGAAGGGGAAGAACTTCATCCCTTCTTCGCCGACGCTGTCTTTCAGCATGTTTCGTACGAATTCGTAGGACAGCTCCGCCACCGACTGCATGCGGGTCGGAACCAGGTTGCGGCCGGCGCTGCCGCCGAGCATCAGCAGCGAGACGACGGCGACCGCGCCCAGCATGTAGGCCGACGAATTGGTGAACGCGATTTCCTGGTTGCCGATGTGCCCCAGGGTGAAGATCTTGTGGATCTCGAATTGATGAATCGGATCGGCCATCCGCGTTCGTCTTTCATCGTTGCTGGCTGCGCCAGTTTGCATCGTGGCCGGCTCGCGCCGGGTTCAAATCAGTCCCCGGCGTGCCGGGTCTCGTCGTGCCCGCCGGCGGGACCGGCGGAAATTCCATGCGCGATCCCCGGCGCCGGTCGTCATGACCGGTCCGCGGGCGCGATTGCGGGGCGTCAGGAGCGATCGGATGCGTCGCGATTGGCGACGCCGGCGGTGCGCATCACGTTGATCACCCCGGCGATGAAGCCGAGCAGGAAAAACACGATGAGACCCCACGGGGATGTCGACAGCAGACGGTCGAAACCCCAGCCGATGACCGCTCCGACAAGAACCCCGGCGATCAATTCGGAGGAGAGGCGAAAGCCGCGCGCCATCGCGGATGCGTTGGCGGAGGCTGCCCCGCCACCGGACTGATCGGTCTGGCTCTGTCGGTCCTTCCGTACCTCGGAAAGCCGCTGATTCAGACTGTCGAGCCTTGCGGAGAGCGCAGTTTCGTCGGCAGGCGGTTTGTTGTTCCGTCCATCTCTGCTGCGACGCTTGCCATGTGTGTCGTCTGCCATTGCTTTCGACACCCACGTTTGTCGCGCGATTTGAGAAAACGCCCCGCCACCCACGAAAACCGCGCGGACCATACTGACGGCCTGTGGTCAAGTCAAGATGACCTGATTAGTTGTTATCACATTGAAATAGCTGACTTAATTCTGAAAATTAGGGGCGCTGCGCGTCCGCGTCGCACGGTGTATGCCGCGGCGCGCCATTTGCGCCGCGTCATGGGGTGGTTGCCGCCGCCGTTTTGCTCTGCTGTGATGGCCCGGTGCAGGGTCCGGACAGGGATCGTGCATCCCTTTTCCTAGCGCGCGGACGGGCCGCAGCAGAACCGGCTTCGCCGGGGCCGGCCCGCGCGATGGTCCTGACCAGGTTCGGCCGGAGGAACGATGGCGCGCCAGATCGACTACTATTTTTCCACACCGTCGCCGTGGGCTTACATCGGGAATGCGGCATTCCACGATCTCGCCCGGGCGCATCGCCTCAAGGTCACCTACAAGCCGGTATTCCTGCCCGAATTGTTTTCCGAGACCGGCGGTCTGCCGCTGCCCAAGCGCCATCCGGCGCGGCAGCGTTACCGGCTGATGGAACTGCAGCGCTGGCGCGACAGACGCGGCCTGCAGTTCAACATCCATCCACGGCACTGGCCGTTTGATGCGCGGCTTGCCGACGGCGTGGTGATCGCGGCGATCGAGGCGGGGCACGATCCGGAGCCGTTCCTGCGCAACGCCTTCGCTGCCGTGTGGGAGCGGCAGCTCGATCTCGCCAGTGCCGCGACGGTGACGCAGCTCGCGGACGATGCCGGCCTGCCCGGCGCGGCGCTGGTGGCGCGCTCCCTCTCCAGCGCGATCGACGCGGCCTATGATCAGAACCGTCAGGATGCGATCGCGGCCGGCGTGTTCGGCTCGCCGGCCTGGGTGCTCGACGGCGAGGTGTTCTGGGGCCAGGACCGGATCGAACTGCTGGCCGATGCGCTGACGTCCGGACGGGCGGCCTACAGCGCCGACGTCTGATCGCGGCGGACCGATCCTCCGGCAGGTCCGCGCCAGACCGAACGATAAAAAAACTGCCGCGGAGCGATCCGCGGCCGTTGTGTTGGGTGGGTCGCCGGGCGTTGTGCCCGGCGCTCCGATCCTACTTCGTGATATCGACGTCTTTCGTTTCCGGCAGGAAGAAGAAGCCGATCACCACCGTGATCAGGGCGAAAATCACCGGATACCACAGGCCGGCGTAGATATCGCCGGTAGAGGCCACGATCGCGAAGGAGGTGGCGGGCAGCAGGCCGCCGAACCAGCCGTTGCCGATGTGGTAGGGCAGCGACATCGAGGTGTAGCGGATGCGGGTCGGGAATAGTTCGACCAGCATCGCCGCGATCGGGCCGTACACCATGGTGACGAAGATCACCAGGATGAACAGCAAGCCGATAGTGGCCGCCACCCGCGGTTGGAAGATGTCGAACGGATGCTTCATCTTGATGATTTCAGCATTGCCCGCCTTCGGATAACCCGCCTCGGCCAGCGCCGCGGTAATCAGCGGATTCGATGTCTTGGCGTCGGTGTAGGGGATCTCCTTGCCGTTGATCACCACCCGTACGCCGGAGTTGGCCGGTCCGGCCGTCCACGAATACTTGACCGACGACTGGGCCAGGAAGGCGCGGGCGATGTCGCAGGCGGCGGAGAAGACGCGGGTGCCGACCGGGTTGAACAGGTCGCCGCAGCCCTTCGGATCGGCCACGACCTCGACCCGGACCGTCTCGATGGCCTTTTCCAGCGCCGGATTGGCGTTGGTCGTGATCATGCGGAAGATCGGGAAGAAGGTGAGCGCGGCGATCAGGCAGCCCGCGAGGATGATGGGCTTGCGGCCGATCTTGTCCGACAGCGCGCCGAACACGATGAAGAAGCCGGTGCCGAGCAGCAGCGACCACGCGATCAGCAGGTTGGAGGTATAGCCGTCGACCTTGAGGATCGATTGCAGGAAGAACAGCGCGTAGAACTGGCCAGTGTACCAGACCACGCCCTGACCCATCACGCCGCCGAGCAGCGCGATCAGCACGATCTTGGCGTTGCTCCAGTTGCCAAAGGCTTCCGTCAGCGGCGCCTTGGAGGTCTTGCCCTCGTCCTTCATCCGCTGGAACACCGGGGATTCATTCAGCTTGAGGCGAATGACCACCGACACGCCGAGCAGAAGCACCGACACCAGGAACGGAATGCGCCAGCCCCATGAGGCGAATTCAGCCTCGCCGAGAATGGTGCGGGTGAAAAGAATGACCAGCAGCGACAGGAACAGGCCGAGGGTCGCGGTGGTCTGAATGAACGAGGTGTAGTAGCCGCGCTTGCCGGGAGGCGAGTGCTCCGCGACGTAGGTGGCCGCACCACCATACTCGCCGCCGAGGGCGAGGCCCTGCAGCAGGCGCAGGCCGATCAGGATGATCGGGGCGGCGATGCCGATGGTGGCGGCGTTGGGCAGCAGGCCGACGATGAAGGTCGACATACCCATGATCAGAATGGTGACGAGGAAGGTGTATTTGCGGCCGACGATGTCGCCGATGCGGCCGAACACCAGCGCGCCGAACGGGCGCACCAGGAAGCCCGCGGCGAAGGCCAGCAGGGCAAAGATGTCACGGGTCGCCGGCGGATAGGCGCTGAAGAACTGCGCGCCGATGATCGCGGCAAGAGATCCGTAAAGGTAGAAGTCGTACCATTCGAACACGGTGCCGAGCGACGAGGCGAAGATGACGAAGCGTTCGTCCTTCGTCATCCCGCGCCCCCGTGGCGTGGTTGTTGTCATTGTGGCCATTGCAATGCTCCCCGATGTCTGTTGTCAGAAATTCTGCTGTCAGAATCCGCCCCTGCGCGCCGGTCTTCGAGCCGACTTCACCCGCGAGGACTTCCCTTCTAGGGTAACATCGGCGTGAAACATCGCCCTATAAGACTTTTGGCCGAACACACAGGGGGAGGAACGTCATCTCGCATCGCACAATCGCGCTGGTCCGCAGGCCGGACCTTGTGATTTGATCGCGTAACTTGCATCACAGTCTGTGCCGGTGAAAACTCGGTCCTGACGATGTCTCCGCGCCCAACCAGTTGACGGATTCAATGACCGCTGCTTCCAGCACCCATCTTGTCATCGCCGACGATCATCCGCTGTTTCGCGACGCGCTGCGACAAGCGGTCGCGAGCGTCGTCACATCGGCGAAAATCAGCGAGGCCGGATCGTTCGAGGATCTGACCGCGCTGCTTGAGCGCGAGGCCGATGTCGATCTCATCCTGCTCGACCTGTCGATGCCCGGCATCAGCGGTTTCTCCGGGCTGATCTATCTGCGCGCGCAGTATCCCGCGATTCCGGTGGTGATCGTCTCCGCCAGCGACGACGCGGCCACCATCCGCCGCTCGATGGATTTCGGCGCGTCGGGTTTCATCCCGAAGCGGTTCGGCGTCGAAACGCTGCGCGACGCCATCGGGCGGGTGATGAACGGCGATGTCTGGGTGCCCGCCGACGTCGATCTCGCCACCGCCGCCGATCCGGACATGACGCGGCTGCGCGACCGGCTGGTGACGCTGACGCCGCAGCAGGTGCGGGTGCTGATGATGCTGTCGGAGGGCCTGCTCAACAAGCAGATCGCCTACGAACTCGGCGTCTCGGAGGCGACCATCAAGGCCCATGTCTCCGCGATCCTGCAGAAGCTCGGCGTCGAAAGCCGGACCCAGGCGGTGATCGCCGCGTCGCGAATCGCCGGCGGCCAGTGGTCCCAGATCGACGCGCCGCACTGATCGCGGCGCGCGGTGCCGCTGCGCCTATTCGGCGGCCACCATCTGCTGCGCCCGCCATTGTCCGAGCAGCGCGCGCAGCGCCGCCGGCTTGACCGGTTTATTCAGCACCACGATCCCTTCCGCGCGCGCGGCGTCGCGCACCTGCAGGCTGCGGTCCGCCGTGATCAGGATCGCCGGGATGCCGTCGCCGAACTTCTGCCGGATGTCGCGGATGGCGGCGATGCCGTTGCCGCGGTCGAGATGGTAGTCCACCAGCAGGCCGGTGACGCGCTCGGGGGTCGCGGCGATGGCCTCGGCCGCCGCCACCGGATCGGTCTCCGCGATCACCTTGGCGTCCCAGCCGGTGAGCAGCGTCTTCATGCCGTCGAGAATGGCGCGGTCGTTCTCGATGCAAACGATCAGGGTGCCGCTCATCGGCGTTTTGGCGGAGATGCCGGTCGAGGCGGGCGCGCCGGCATAGGTCACGGTTTTCGCGATCGGCATCATCACCGCGAAGCGCGAGCCGCCGCTACGGTTGGAATCGACCACGATGCCGTGGTCGAGCACCCGCGCCACGCGCTCCACGATCGACAGGCCGAGCCCCAGTCCGCGCGCGATCCGCGCGCCCTGATCGAGGCGATGGAATTCCTTGAAGATCTCGGTGCGCTTGGCGACGGGGATGCCGAGCCCGGTGTCGTAGATGCCGATCTCCAGCGAGGTGCCCTTGCGCCGGCAGCCGACCAGCACGCGGCCCTTGGGCGTATATTTGATGGCGTTGGAGATCAGGTTCTGCAGCAGCCGCCGCAGCAGCACGCGGTCCGACGCCACCGGCAGCGTGCACGGCACGAAGGTCAGCCGCAGCTTCCTCGCCTTGGCGATCGGCGCGAATTCGACTTCCAGCGAGCGCATCAGGTCGCTGATGCGGAAATTGGTGATCGACGGCGTCATGGCGCCGGAATCGAGTCGCGAGATATCGAGCAGCGCGCCGAGGATGTCCTCGATCGCCTCCAGCGAGTCGTCGATGTTGTCGACGAGGCGGGCATCCTCGCCGCCGCTCTGGCGCTCGACCAGGCTCGTGACATAGAGCCGCGCCGCGTTGAGGGGCTGGAGGATGTCGTGGCTGGCGGCGGCGAGGAAGCGGGTCTTGGAGATATTGGCTTCCTCGGCGGTGCTCTTGGCCTGCGCCAGTTCGCTGTTGAGGCGCGTCAGCTCCTCGGTGCGCTCGCGCACGCGCCGCTCCAGCGTGGCGTTGGCGCGCTCCAGCGCCTCGGCGGCCTCGAAGCTCGGGGTGACGTCGGAGAAGGTGATGACGAGGGCGCCGCCCGGCATGCGGTTGGCGCGCACTTCCACCACCATGTTGCGGTCCCGGAGCCGTTCCAGATAGGGCGCGCCCTCGGTGGTGTAGGCCGCGAGCCGCCGCTCCAGCGTGGTGTCGTCCGTGCCCGCGGGCGATTGCCGGCGGCTGCCGATGAAGTCGAGGATTTCGACCAGCGGCGTTCCGATCTGGGCGTATTGCGCCGGCAGGTCGAGAATTTCGCCGAACTGGCGGTTGGAGGTGATGAGCTGAAGCTCGGGATTGAACACCGCGATGCCCTGACGGACGTGGTTGAGCGCGGTCTGCAGCATCTCACGGTTGAAATGCAGGGCGGTGTGGGCGTCGTCGAGCAGTTTCAGCGCCGCCTTGGCCGACACCGCGCGCTTGCGCAGCAGCAGCGACAGCACGAGGCGCGACGACGCCGCCCCGATCGACGACGCGATCAGATGCTCGGCATGGCGCAGCAGCAGGAAGTCGGCGGGCGCGGAGCGGTCGAGATTGATGCGGTTGGTGGCGGCGAAGGTCTCGAACGACTGCTGGGCGCGCTCGGGGCCGAGATACTGCGCCACGGTGGTCAGCAGGTCCTGCACCGTGACGGTGGAGCGCCAGCGCCGGAAGTTGGGCGCGATGGGCGCGAGCTCGGCGGGCACGAACAGGTCGGCCTGCACCCGCTCGATGGAGGTCGGCTGCCGCATCAGCGACACCACCACATAAGCCAGCAGGTTGAGCGACAGGCTCCACAGCACGCCGTGGATCAGCGGCGCCATGTCGGCTCCGAGCAGCGCCTGCGGCCGCAGCGCGGTGATGCCGAACAGACCCTCCGCGAGCCAGATCGCGCCGCGCGGATCGACATCGGCGAAGCTCGGCAGGAACAGGGTGTAGGCCCACACCGCGAATCCCACCAGCATCCCGGCCATGGCGCCGCGTCCGGTCGCCCGGCGCCAGAACAGCCCGCCGAGAAAGGCCGGCGCGAGCTGGGCGACGGCCGCGAACGACAGCAGGCCGATGGCGGCGAGCTGCGCGTTGCCGAGCACGTGGTAGTAGAGATAGGCCATCGCCATGATGGTGAAGATCGCGACGCGGCGGACCTTGAGCAGGAAGCCGCCGAAATTCTCCTGCGACAGCGGCCGGCGCTGCAGTACCAGCGGCACCACGATGTCGTTCGACACCATGATGGCGAGTGCGACGCATTCCACGATCACCATGGCGGTGGCGGCGGACAGGCCGCCGATGAACACGAGGACGCTCAAGGAGGTCGCGCCGGCGGAGATCGGCAGCGCCAGCACGTACATGTCGCTTGATGAGGTGCCGAACGGGAAGGTGACGAGGCCGGCGATGGCGATCGGGATCACGAACAGGTTGATCGCGATCAGATACGCGGGAAACAGCCAGCGCGCGCGGCGCACTTCCTCCTCGGTGGAATTCTCGACCACGCTGACGTGGAATTGCCGCGGCAGCAGCAGGATCGCCAGGAACGACAGCAGCGTCATCGCCGCGAAGTTGCCCAGCGACGGCGCGGTCTCGATGGCGCGGACCGCCTCGGGGGTCTTCATGGCGCGTTCGATCAGTTCGCTCGGGCCGAACATGATGAAAGTGACGAAGACGCCGGCCGCGATGAAGACCACGAGCTTGACCAGCGATTCCATCGCCACCGCCAGCATCAGGCCGTGCTGGTGCTCGGTCGCGTCGGTCTGGCGGGTGCCGAACAGCACGGCGAAGGCGGCGAGCGTGATCGTGACGATGAAGGCGATATCGCCGATATAGGGAATGCTGGAGACGTCCTGATCCTGATTGAGGATGGTCTCGAGCGACGACGCCACCGCCTTGAGCTGGAGTGCGATATAGGGCACCGAGCCGATGATGGCGATCACGGCGGCGGTGGCGGCCACCGCCTGGCTCTTGCCATAGCGCGCGGCGATGAAGTCGGCGATCGAGGTGATGTTCTGCGACTTGGCGAGATGGATCACCCGCATCAGGAACGGTGTGCCGAAGCCGATCATCAGGATCGGGCCGACATAGATCGCGAGGAATTCGACGCTGGTGCGGGTGGCGAGGCCGACCGAGCCGAAGAACGTCCAGGATGTGCAGTAGATCGCCAGCGACAACGGATAGATCAGGGGGCCGAGGCGGCCGCGCTGGATCCGGGTCAGCCGCTCGCCATAGCTCGCGATGACGAACAGCAGGCCGATGTAGCCGAAGGCGGCCGCGATCACGCCCCAGTCATGCAGCATCGACGTCGTTTCCTCTCCCCGCCGACGGCGGTGGCGCTCCTGTGGTCCTGCCAAGTCCAAGGAGCTTTATCGCGTAGCTTATCCCGCCCTGCCGCGCGGCGCACGCGCGGGGAATGGCTGATCTGCAGGGCGCTTGGCAAGCGCGAGCGAATCAGACTATTCTCGTATAAGTTGTGTCAATATCGGAGGATACAATCATTTGGGCCCCTGAACCGCTGATGCAACCTCGCTTTTTTCCTGAAGTCCCGGCCCCGATGCCGGCAACATGACAGCGGATGGCCCGATGCAATCTTTCGCCGCTCCCGACAATCCCGTTGTTATCGTGGATGACGATATCTCGGTCCGTGATGCCCTGTCCCTGCTGTTCAGGGTCGATGGCTTCCCCACCGAGACCTTCAGCAACGGGGAGGCTTTCCTCGACGCACTGCCCGATATCAGGCCGGAATGCGTGATCCTGGACCTGGAATTGCCCGGAAGCTCGGGGCTCGCCGTCCTGCGCCAGCTTTCGGAGCGCCGGTTCGCCGCGCCCGTGTTCGTCATTTCCGGCCGCTGCGATGTGCCGACTGCGGTGGAAGTCATGAAGCTCGGGGCCCGGGACTTTCTGGAGAAGCCGTTCTCGGCCAGCGCCATGATCGATCGCGTCCGCGATGCGGCGGCGGCCCACAAGCGCGCCTCGGCCGGACATATCGACGGGCTCGCCGATTTTCCCGGCCGCGATCTGCTCACCTGTCGCGAACGCGACGTGCTGTTGCAGGTGGCCCATGGCGCGTCGAACAAGGAGGCGGGGCGCCGGCTCGGAATCAGCCCCCGCACCGTCGAGGTTCACCGCGCCAGCATCATGGACAAGCTCGGCGCGCGCAACGCCGCCGATCTGATCCGGATCGTGCTGTCGGAGGGGTTGCCGCGGCAGACCGGGCGCGCCGGCTGATCAAGTAGAGAGTGCGGGCAGGCTGCGCGCGATGTCACACGACAGGGGCACGCAGCCGAAGCGTCGCGGTCCGCGCGGGTTCTATTCGGCGGCCATGGATTTGGCGTGCAGCGGCAGGCCAAGCCTGTCCCATACCTCCACCAGCGCTTCGGCGAGCGCGTCGATCAGCACGTCGTCGTGATAGGGCGACGGCGTGATGCGCAGCCGTTCGGAGCCTTTCGGCACGGTGGGATAGTTGATCGGCTGGATGTAGATGCCGTGCTCCTCGAGCAGCAGGTCGCAGGCCTGCTTGCAGCGCTCGGGGTCGCCGACGAACACCGGCACGATGTGGGTATCGCTCGGCATCACCGGCAGCCCGGCCGCAGTGAGGATCGCCTTGACGCGCGCCGCGCGGTCCTGATGGCGCTCGCGCTCCCACGACGATGACTTGAGATGTTTGATGGCGGCGGTCGCCGCCGAACAGATCGCGGGCGGCAAGGCAGTGGTGAAGATGAAACCCGGCGCATAGGAGCGCACCGCGTCGATGACCTTGGTGTTGGCGGCGATGTAGCCGCCGAGGCAGCCGAACGCCTTGGCCAGCGTGCCTTCCAGCACGTCAATCCGGTGCATCACCCCGTCGCGCTCGGCGATGCCGCCGCCGCGCGGGCCGTACATGCCGACCGCGTGGACTTCGTCGACATAGGTCATCGCGCCGTAGCGCTCCGCCAGGTCGCAGACCTGCTTCAGCGGCGCGACGTCGCCGTCCATCGAATACAGGCTCTCGCAGGCGATCAGGATCGGGCGGCCGGGATGGGCGCGGAGCAGTTCCTCCAGATGCGCGAGGTCATTGTGGCGGAACACGATGTAGTCGGCGCCGGACTGGCGGATGCCCTCGATCATCGAGTTGTGGTTCAGCGCGTCCGACAGGATCAGGCAGTTTGGGATCAGCTTGGCGAGGGTGGAGATGCCGGTCTGGTTCGACACATAGCCGGAGGTGAACACCAGCGCCGCTTCCTTGCCGTGCAGGTCGGCCAGTTCGCGCTCGAGCAGGATCAGGGGATGGTTGTTGCCCGCGATGTTGCGGGTGCCGCCGGCGCCGGTGCCGGCGCGCGTCGCGGTCTCGACCATGGCGCCCACCACCTTGGGGTGCTGGCCCATGCCGAGATAATCGTTCGAGCACCACAGCACGACGCTGCGCGGAGCCTTCGGCGAATGCCACACCGCGTGCGGGAAGCGTCCGGCGATCCGTTCCAGATCGGCAAACACCCGGTAGCGCCGCTCGTCGCGCAGGCGATCGAGGGCTTCGTCGAAGAACTTGTTGTAATCCATCACAAAAACCCTGAACGGGAACTCGAAGACGGGGTCCTGAAGACGGGCGGGCTCGAAAGAGCACCCTTCCCGGGACGAAGTCTTTTTAGAGCGTTTCCAGGTTCGCTGTCGAGGCTGTTTTCAGGAGCGGCGGATCCCGCCAGCGCCGAATTGACACAGGTCAAGCCGGACGATTGCGGCGGCGGGCCGCTCAGCGCGCGGTGTAGCGCGCGATGCCGTCGGGGCCGACCTCCTCGGTCAGCCGTCCCGTGAACCACATGTAGTTGACGTGGGCGATCAGTTCGCCGGCGGCAAATCCGGTCTGGTGGGCATCGAGGACATGCTTGTGAAATATCACCGGCACCAGTTCGGCCGCGGTGCAGAACTTGTCCCGGCAGGCGTCCGCGATCATTCCGCAGCGTTCCTCGTGATGGTCGGCGAGCTGCTTGATGCGGGTCTTGACGCCATAGAACGGCACCCCGTGGCCGGGCAGCACCAGCACGTCGTCCGGCAGCATGCCGGTGAGGGATGCGAGCGAGCGGAGATAATCTCCCAGCGCGTCGGCCTCGGGCTCGACCGCCCAGACGCTGACGTTCGGAGAGATCTTGCTCAGCACCTGATCCGCCGACAGGAAGATGTTGTCGGCCGCGCAATACAGCATCACCTGATCGGAGGCGTGGCCGCCGCCGGTGATGATCTGGAAGCGCCGCGATCCGATGGTGATCTCGCGGCCATTGACCAGCCGGCGATAGGCCGGCGGCATGGTCGAGACGCGGGCGAGGTAGTCCTGGCCGAGGCCGAGCATCGCCTCGGTGGTCTCCTGGTTCATGCCGTGGCGGTGGAAGAACCTGCGTTCCCACTCCTTGCGCTCGGGCATGCCCCGATGCCGGTGATAGGCGGTCTGGAGGTATTCGACCTGCGACATCAGCAGCGGACAGCCGAAGCGCTCGACGATCCAGCCGGCGAGGCCGACGTGGTCGGGATGGGCGTGGGTGACGATCAGCCGGGTGATGCGGACGCCCTTGAGCGGCCCTTCGAACAGGGCGGTCCATGCGGCGATGGTGGCCTCGTTGCCGATGCCGGTGTCGACCATCGTCCAGTCGTCCCCGTCGGCGATCAGGTAGACGTTCACGTGGTTGAGGCGGAATGGCAGCGCCAGCCGCACCCACAGCAGGCCGGGCGCCAGCTCGATCACCTCGTCAGGTTTGGGAGGGGTCGGGAACGGATAGCGCAGGCCGTCGGGAGCTGCGGTGAGGTTAGCGGCTTCGGTGTGCATCGTCTCGCAATCGTATTTTTCCGGTCCGGCTTAACGTGGCAATTCCCGCGGCGCCAGCCGAAATTCCGATTTTACGACGGGACAGGGCAGGGTTGCCAAGCCGGCGGCGGCCTCTGACCCGCGTTTGAAACAGGCCGTCGCCCTACGACGCCGCCGCGCCGCGCGCCGGCGTCATCCTCGCGGCGTGGCCAAGTCCGTCCGGCCGGGCCTCGTCGAGCGCCGAGTTGATGCCGAGGCGCTCCAGCAGATCGGCGTCGCGTTCGGTCTGCGGATTTTTCGTGGTCAGCAGCACGTCGCCGATAAAGATCGAATTGGCGCCGGCGACGAAGCACAGCGCCTGCAACTCGTCGGTCATGTACTGGCGGCCTGCGGACAGGCGCACCACGCTGCGCGGCATCATGATGCGCGCCACCGCGATCATGCGAACCAGCGCGATCGGATCGGGGCGTTCGGCGCTGCCGCTGACCGGCACGCCCTTGACCTCGCTCCACATGTTGATCGGCACGCTCTCGGGATGCTCGGGCAGGTTGGCCAGCAGCGCCAGCATGCCGAGGCGGTCGTCGACCTGTTCGCCCATGCCGATAATGCCGCCGCAGCACACTTTGAGGCCGGCCTCGCGCGCATGCGCCAGCGTGTCGATGCGATCCTGCATAGTGCGGGTGGTGATGATGTTGCCGTAGAATTCCGGCGAGGTGTCGACATTGTGGTTGTAGAAATCGAGGCCGGCGTCGTGCAGCCGCTTCGCCTGCGCCGAGGTCAGCATGCCGAGGGTGACGCAGGTCTCCATGCCGAGCCCCTTCACGGCGCTGACCATGTCGCAGACCTTGTCGAGGTCCTTGTCCTTCGGGTTGCGCCAGGCCGCGGCCATGCAGAAACGTTCGGCGCCGGCGTCGCGGGCGCGCTGCGCGGTGGCGACGACAGCGTCATGGTCCATCAGCTTGGTGGCCTTGACGCCGGTGTCGTATTTGGCGCTTTGCGAGCAGTAGCCGCAATCCTCCGGACAGCCGCCGGTCTTGATGCTGAGCAGGCTCGCGGTCTCGACACGGTTGGGATCGAAATTGCGGCGATGGATGCCCTGCGCCTGGAAGATCAGGTCCGGGAACGGGAGGTCGTAGAGCGCCTGCGCCTCGGCGCGGGTCCAGCCTCGACGCGGCTCGGACAGCGCCTCCCGGCCGATGGCCGCGCCGCCATTTGCATCCAGATCTTGAATGCGGCAGGCCGAAGCAGGGAGCATGGAGGCCGGGAAGAGTCAATCTGAGGCCCGCGCGCGCATCCGGGCCGCGGAAGGCCCGCGTGCGCTCGATGGTCCGAAACGGTCTTTCGAAAGAATGGCTGGTGCTGCCAGACAGGATTTAACTGCGTCGATCACACCAAATAACACTGATAAATCAAGATTTTCCGGGGCTGCCGGAAGCCGATTGTGTCTCAGCTCCGTGCGCAGTTGTTAACCCGCACAGCCGATATGTGAGACCCAATCTGCTCCGCCCACGGACGCCTACCGGTCCCTTACGGGAAAACCCTATGGCCGCACCTTGCCCGCAAAGCAAAAGGGCCGGCGCGAGGCCGGCCCTTTCGGGGAGGAGTTCGGATTGGCTCAGTTGAACTTGTAGTTCAGGCCGGCGCGGACGATGTGACCGTCGAAGCGCGACTCGATGTTCGGGAAATGGCTGGCAAACAGCGAGCCGGTGAGCGGGTTGGTGCCGATGATGCGGCCGCTCACCGACAGGTCGCCGAGATCGTAGTAGAGATATTCCGCCTTGAACGTCCAATTCGAGGCGACCAGCCATTCCACACCGCCGCCCAAGGTCCAGCCGAACCGGGTGTCGGAGGCGCTGAAGGCGCCGTTCGGCTGCTGCCTCCAAACGCAGGTCACGCAGTTTGCGGTATAGGCGCCGTTGAGCTTGGCTTGGCCGTAGGCGAGACCGCCGGTGGCGTAGATCAGCGCTTGCGGCGTAGAGAGGAAGCCGACGCGACCGCGCACCGTGCCGAGATAGTCAAGCGAGCGCGATCCGGTGAAGGTGGTGTTAACAGGCGCAGTCGGGAAGGCCGGTGAGGGGACGACCACACTGAATGCGCCGCCCTTATCGCCACCCGATATCCATTGGATGTCAGCCTCGATGCCCCACACCCAGTTCTGAACCTGCCAATTATAGCCGATCTGGCCGCCGCCGATGAAGCCGCTAAGCCTGCCGTCCACGTTGCCGGTCGCGCCGAGCGCGAACAAGGTGCTGTAGTTCGGAGTGGCCGTACAACCCCCGCCGGATGCCGGATCGCAAGGACCAGCCGCCGAGGTGCTGTTGATGCCATTGCTGTTCGACCAAGTGTAGCCGGCATTCGCGCCGATATAGAAGCCGGCCCAATTATAGACCACCGGCGCGGGTGCCGCCTTGTAGACCGGCCGCGCGATATCCGCCGCATTGGCCGACGATGCGACCGCGAGCGCGGCGATGACGGCGGCTCCTGCGATCAGCTTTTTCATGGCGATATTTCCTGAGCAATGGATTGCTGAAATTCACGGGTGCCACCTTATTCCGACTCGGGATGGAACGCTGTGACATTTGCGACACGGCCACGATTCATTGAGAGCGGCGGCCACCGCCGACCGCCTCCTTGCAAAAACGCAGGTTAGGCCGCCCCAAGAATTTTATCGCAGCCCGTGCGGACGTGCTCCGTCCCTTCGCTACCGCCCTACGCCACAAGCCGCGCAACCGCCCGCGAGACCTGCGTTGCCGACCATTCCTTGCCGCCGCGCGGGGTGGGATACCGCGTTCGGTGAGCACCCGCGCGATGGCCGCCAACGACGTGACCCCTGCGGTGCGAAGCTCGGCGATGACCGGCGCAAGGTCGGAGGCCCTTTCATTCGCCCGCGCGACTTGAACGTCACGCCCAGCCTTCCTCGCCGCACGGCTTAACATGGTGCCCCTATTGCCCCCGAGCTTCTTGCCCCGAGCCTTTGCAGCGGCCAGCGCCTTCTTGGTGCGGTCCGAGATGAAGCCCGCTTCTAACTCCGCCACGGCGACAAGCTGTTGCAGCATGAACCGTCCGGTTGGGCCTTCGATGGCAGGGAGGTCCGCGAAGCGCACGTCAACGCCAGTTTCAAGGAGCTTGGAGACAATCGACACGTCAACGCGCGTCACATGCCGATATACCGATACAGATGTTCAAGCTTTCCCCGGTCGCGAGTGCGTGGTCCTGCCCGGAGCATGGAAGGTTCGGGTACAGCGCATCGGAGATCGGGCGACACGGCAGATATGGACGATTGCGCGTGGTGCGGGTGGGCAAACCGGCCACGATCCCCTGAACGTCCTTCGGGATACGGCGGCGATAGTACCAGTTATCGGACCCCTTGCGTTTCGTCGGGCAGGCCATTCTCAGAACCATTTGTGTATCACCCGTGTGTAGCAGGCGACACTCAGAAGGCCCAACGATTTCAGTAAGATGCTGATATCACAGCAAGAAAATGGTGC
>JAFKES010000218.1 GCA_017308495.1 Afipia sp. | reverse complement strand
CAGGTGCCGCCTTTGGCTTCGATATTGTCGCGGCGCAACTGGCTCAGCACCATCGACGCCTGCTCGCCGCCCATCACCGAGATGCGCGCGTTCGGCCACATCCACAGGAAACGCGGACTGTAGGCGCGGCCGCACATGCCGTAATTGCCGGCGCCGTAAGAACCGCCGATCACCACGGTGAACTTCGGCACCGAGGCGGTGGCAACCGCGGTGACCAGCTTGGCGCCGTCGCGGGCAATGCCGCCGGCTTCGTATTTCCTGCCGACCATGAAGCCGGTGATGTTCTGCAGGAACAGCAGCGGAATGCCGCGCTGGCAGCACAACTCGATGAAGTGCGCGCCCTTCAGTGAGCTTTCGCTGAACAGGATGCCGTTGTTGGCGATGATCCCGACCGGATAACCCCAGATATGGGCGAAGCCGCACACCAGCGTGGTACCATAAAGCTTCTTGAATTCCTCGAACTCCGAGCCGTCGACGATGCGCGCGATGATCTCGCGCACGTCGAAGGGCTTGCGCGCATCCGCCGGGACCACGCCGTAGATGTCCTCGCGAGCGAACTGCGGTTCGACCGGGGCGCGCAGCCCGGTGGCGGACGACGTCGCCGGATTGAGATTGCCGACGATGCGCCGCGCGATGCCGATGGCATGGGCGTCGTTCTGGGCATAGTGATCGGTTACGCCGGACTGGCGGCTATGGACGTCGGCACCGCCGAGCTCTTCCGCCGTCACCACCTCGCCGGTCGCTGCCTTCACCAGCGGCGGGCCGCCGAGGAAGATCGTGCCCTGATTGCGCACGATGATGCTCTCGTCCGACATCGCCGGCACATAGGCCCCGCCGGCGGTGCACGATCCCATCACGATGGCGATCTGGGGTATCCGCTCCGCCGACATGTTGGCCTGATTATAGAAGATGCGGCCGAAATGCTTCTCGTCAGGGAAAATCTCGTCCTGTTGCGGCAGGAACGCGCCGCCGGAATCCACCATGTAGATGCACGGCAGATTGTTCTGCCGCGCGATATCCTGCGCCCGCAGATGCTTCTTCACCGTCATCGGATAATAGGTGCCGCCGCTGATGGTGGCGTCGTTGGCCACGATCACGCATTCGTGCCCCGACACCCGGCCGATGCCGGTCACGATGCTCGCCGCATGAACGCCGCCGCCATAGAGGCCATAAGCCGCCAGCGGCGAGAATTCGAGAAACGCCGTGCCGGGATCAATCAGGAGATCGACCCGCTCGCGCGCCAGCATCTTGCCCCGCGCCGCGTGCTTCGCCCGGGCCGCCTCTCCGCCGCCCTCGGCTGCCTGCGCCAGCTTCGACTTCAGGTCATCGACCAGCCCCCGCATCACGTCGGCATTGCGGATGAAATCAGGGGATTTCGGATCGAGCCCGGAACGAAGAGGCATTGTTTCCCGCCGCGTAACGTTTTGATTTTGCTTGTACCGCCTCTATCCGGGGCGGTTTTGGCCTGCGAGGTTGTCACTGCTTGGCGACAGAATGCAACCCCAACCTTATGGCCGGGTCGATCCAGGCCACGGCCGACGTGCCTGCATAGGACAAAGCAGCGGCCGGGACTGTCGCGTCCACGACATTCCTCCGCGTTTCGGGGATTTCGTTGTTCAGAGCGTACGGCCACAGGGAGACCCGGACGGGCCCGACGTCCGGCCCGGCTCCCTATCGCTGGCTCAGTGAGTCCAGGGCTCGGGGCGGCGGAAGGCGAAGTTGTCCGCATAGGCCTTCACCCGCGGCTTCAACTCCTTCGGCTCCAGCACCTGATAGGCGATGCCCTCACGCTCGCAATAGGCGACGGCGTCTTCCCGCGTGTCGAAGCGCAGCGTGACCTGCTGCTTCATGTCGCCGGAACTGGTCCAACCCATCAGCGGCTCGATCACCCGCGCCTGCTCCGGCTCATAATCCAGTTGCCACGCCTTGGTCTTCGCAGCCCCGGACTGCATGGCATTTTTCGCGGGTTTAAAGATTCGTGCTGTCATGGGAAATCTGAAAAACCTCAAGACCTGCGGCACCGGCCGGATAACCCGGTAAAATACCTGTGATTCGGGCAGCGTCCGGAGCCAAATCCGCCGCCGCCCATTTCCCGGGAAGACGTCTCCCGGGCCGGTCTGATATAATCCGAACGACGCGCCGTGACAACGCCGGCAGGACGGCAGCGCCGGCGCGGTCAATATCCTTATCTTTCGATCACATTGTCTTCAATCACATTGCGAAACGGTCTCCATGGAAATCCAGGCAACGCTCCCGGAAAAAGGCCGCGACCTCCGGCTCGACGTATTTCGCGGTATCGCGAACTGGTGGATTTTCCTGGATCACATCCCCAACAACGTCATCAACTGGGCCACGCCTCGCAATTACGGCTTCAGCGACGCCGCCGACCTGTTCGTCTTCATCTCCGGCTACACGGCGTCCTTCGTCTACGCCAAGCTGATGCTGGATCGTGGCTTCATCGTCGGTTCGACACGGTTGTGGAAACGGGTGTGGCAATTGTACGTCGCCCACATCGTCCTGTTCGTGATCTATATCGCGGCGATCGGATCGGTGGCGCTGCGGTATGCCGATCCCGACATCGTCAACGAATTTAACGTCGCGGGCCTCGTCGAGAACCCGATCCAGACCCTGACCCAGGGGCTGCTGCTGCGTTTCAAGCCGCTCAATCTCGATGTGCTGCCGCTCTATATCGTGCTGATGGGCTTTTTTCCGCCGGTGCTGTGGCTGATGCTGCGCAAGCCCGACATGGTGATGATCGCATCGCTCGTCATTTACTTCGCCGCCCGGCATTTCGGCTGGAATTTCTCGGCCTATCCCGCCGGCTCCTGGTACTTCAATCCGTATACCTGGCAGCTGCTGTTCGTGTTCGGCGCCTGGTTCGCGCTCGGCGGCGCGCTGGAGTCACGCACGGTGATCCAGTCGCGATGGCTGCTGGTCGCCGGAACGCTCTATCTCCTGTTCGCGCTGGTCATGACCATGGCGGGACGATTCGAGGCCTTCGGGAATCTGTTCCCGCGCTGGCTCTACGACGCCTTCAACCCGAACGACAAAACCTTCCTCGCGCCCTATCGGGTCATCCACTTCGTGGTGATCGCGTTCTTCATCACGCGCTTCGTGCCGAAGACCTGGCCGCCGCTGGAATGGAAGATCTTCGAACCGCTGGTCAAATGCGGCCAGCAGTCGCTTCAGGTGTTCTGCGTCGGTATCTTCCTGTCGTTCGTCGCGCACTTTATCCTGATGCTGAGCTGGGGGACTATCTGGGCGCAACTCGGCGTGAGTATTGTCGGCATCTTCATTCTCACCTGCGTCGCCTATTACGGAAGCTGGTCCAAGAAACAGGACAAGCCCTCCGCCCGGACGCCGAAGCCGGCAGCGGCGCCACCGGCCGCCACGCCTGAGACCTGACTAGCGGGTCTGAATCATTTCAGGCGATCGAATTCATTGAATCCTCGGGATGCATGATGCGAACAGTGGTGTTCTTCATATTCAACAGGCCTGTTCCGACGACCCGTGTCTTCGAGCGCATTCGCGCCGCGCGGCCCGAGCGACTGATCGTCGTCGCCGACGGGCCCCGGCCCTCGCGCAACGAAGCACATCTCTGCGCGGAAACCCGGGCAATCGTCGAAGCCGTCGACTGGCCCTGCGAGGTTCACCGGGACTATTCCGATGCGAATATGGGTTGCGGCCGGCGGATCGCATCCGGACTCGATCTCGCATTCGGGATTTCCGAGGACGCCATCATTCTCGAAGACGACTGCCTCGCCGACCCGACGTTTTTCCCATTCGCATGGGAGATGCTGGACCGGTATCGAGACGACGCACGGATTTTCATGGTCTCGGGCAACAACTTCCTGCCGTCCGAACGGCCGGATCAGGACAGCTACTATTTCTCGCGCATCCCCCATTGCTGGGGATGGGCGACGTGGCGGCGCGCCTGGAAGCAGTTCGAATTCGATGCGCCGTCATGGACGAAAGATCGCGATCCTGTCGTGTTTTTCGGACCACCGCGCATTCAGAACTTCCTGGCCAGCCAGCTGGATGAAACCATCAACGGCAAGATCGATACCTGGGACTATCAGTGGCAGTATTTCATGGGCATAAATCGCAGCCTGTCGATCGTGCCCGCCAGCAATCTTGTCGAGAATGTCGGGTTCGGCGCCGACGCGACCCACACGACGACAGAATCCCCCACGCATATGGTCCCCGCCCGGCCAATCGTGTTTCCGCTCAAACATCCGGCCGTGGTTGCGCAGGATGTCGGCCGCGATGAGAACGAGCACAGGATGCTCTACACCTGGCTCAAGGACAAGAAGCAAACCCCGCTCAGAAAATTCTTCAGAAAAATCCGGCAATCCTTGAAGGAGGGCCGCGCCGGATAGAAAACGGCAGCCGTCATGGAACCCCGATGCGTCGCCTCAAGGTCGGTAACGATCCCGGCAACGCGATGGCGGGATTGCCGCCAGCCATTTCAGGGATTTGCCCGGTGAGATGCAACCGTCCGCCTTGCTGACGCCCCATGAAGCGTGTATCGACTGCATTTCTCGGGGTATAGCGTAGCCTGGTAGCGCGGCGGTTTTGGGTACCGCAGGTCGGAGGTTCGAATCCTCCTGCCCCGACCAATCATCCCAATGAATTTATTCAGGTTCCCGATCGCGCGTCAGCGCGCTCCGAACAGCGGATGGGCCACCCGGTCGCCCGGAGCGATGCCGTATTTCCGCGCGGTGCCGCCGGCGACTTCCAGCACGGCCCGCGCCAGCCCGCCGGAGGAAATGATCTTTTCGGACAGCGGCTCGGTGTTCTCCGCGATGCGCAGGATGCGCCCGTCGCTGCGGATGAAGATCATGTCGAGCGGGATGTAGGTGTTCTTCATCCACATCGACACCTGCTGCTCAGGGGTGAAGTCGAACAGCATGCCCCGCCCCTCCTGCAGCTCCTTGCGGTACATCAGGCCGGTGGCGCGCTCCTCGTCGGTCCGGGCCATCTCGACGGAAAACACATGGACGCCGGATCGCGTGACGATCTCCAGCGGCTGCACGTCGGCGGCCCGCGCGCCTACGGAGATGACCATCAGGCCAGCCAGTAGCCAGACCGACAGCAGCCGCAGCGCCCAGCGGCGGACAGGAAACGAGGTTGCGGGTTTCAACAGGCGGGGAACGCGCATTCTCAAACGGCCTTGCTCGATGGGGACGACGCACCGCTATAACGCGACGATCATGGCAAACGCCAGACGCCAGCGGCCTGCCGCTTTCCCAATCACGCGGATGTGGTTGGCAATGAGACCGTCAGCCCTTGAGGGGCAAGCCCCTGCGGGCGTGAAGCCGGTTTGAAGCACCGTTTTCAGTGCGACGACAATCCCGGTGCGCCGGTCTCGGGCTGGATTTCCGCCGCCATCATGCCCTTGGAGCCCGGCCCGAAGCGGACCAGCACATACTGGCCCGGCCGCAGCTCGGTCATGCCATAGCGCCGCAGCGTTTCCATGTGGACGAAGATATCCGGCGTGCCCTCGCCGCAGGTCAGAAAGCCGAAGCCGCGCAGCCGGTTGAACCACTTCACCTGCGCCCGTTCCAGCCCGCTGGTCGGGGTGACGCTGACGTGGGTGCGCGGCGGCAGCATCTGCGCCGGATGGATCGCCGTGGACTCGTCCATGGAGACGACGCGGAACGCCTGATAGCCCTTCTGCCGCTGGACGCACTCGCAGACCACGCGTGCGCCTTCATAGGCGGTCTGGAAGCCGTCCCGGCGAAGGATGGTGACGTGAAGCAGAATATCCGGCCAACCATTGTCCGGAATGATGAAGCCGTAACCCTTGGAGGCGTCGAACCATTTGATGACGCCGGAGACTTCGACCAGGTTGACTGCAGAGCCGTCGGCGAAGGCATCAGCGTTCAGATTGCGCTCGACCATGCTCGCCAGACTGCTCGGCGAGAACCTGTCCGCCCCTGCTCCAGCCGACACCGGAGCGCGATCTTTCTTGGACTCAAAACCGTCCGAACCCATGGCCCCCGGACCTCAACATCTGCACCATCGGTGATCGGCCACCTGCGTGACCACATGCGCTTCGCATCTCACCATGACGACTCAAGATGACGCGACGCGAATCCTTGATTCGACGATAACACTCCGGCACGAGGCGGAAAGACAAAAAAGAAATCACCACCGACCTATGAACAACCTTGAACGGCGGCGAATCAATCCGGCAGGTCAGTTGCGCACGAACGGCCCCAGCGTCTCGCCGATATCGTGGCGGATCACCAGATCGGCCAGATCGTCCTGATCGGTCGGTTCGTTGTTGATGATCACCAGTTTTGCTCCGCAATTCTGCGCCAGAACCGGAAATCCTGCGGCAGGCCAGACCACGAGCGACGACCCGATGGCGAGGAACAGGTCGCAATGTCGCGCCAGCTCCGCCGCGCGGCGCATCTCGTCCTCCGGCATGGACTGGCCGAACGATACCGTCGCGGTCTTGATCGGCTCGCCGCAGTCGGTGCAGGACGGCGCCGCCCGCTCCACGTCGAACCGCTGCTTCACCCAGGCGATCTCGTAGCGCTTCTCGCAGCCGAGACAGCGGGCATAGGTGGTGTTTCCATGCAGCTCGACCACATGATCGGGCGCGAAGCCCGAGGCCTGATGCAGATTGTCGATGTTCTGGGTGATGATCGCCGGAATCTTGCCGGCCTTGTAAAGCGACGCCAGCGCACGATGCCCGCGTCCCGGTGTCGCCGCCGCGAAGGTCGCCTCCATCGCGAAGCGACGACGCCATGCTTCGTCCCGCACATCCTGGCTGGCGACGAATTCATCGAACGGGATCGGCCGGTTACGCGTCCACAGTCCGCCGGGAGAGCGGAAATCCGGAATGCCGCATTCGGTGGAGATTCCTGCTCCGGTGAACGGAACGATGACGCGGGCTTCGGCGATCATCTCGCCGAGCTGCTCGACACCGCTGAGAAAATCCAATGCGATCATGCCCGCCACCGCCCCTCAAACGATCTGCTTCCACTATAACCAGATAAAAATGGCGCCGCGAAAGCCCCGATC
>JAFKES010000217.1 GCA_017308495.1 Afipia sp. | reverse complement strand
ACGTCTGTCCGGCGGGAATCGCCTTCTTCCCGGTCGAAGCCTTTAATTTTCTGGCTTCAAGCCGTTGTCGGTTGTCCAGTTTTCTATTTTCCTTTGGCATTTTTTCTCTCAGACCCTCCGCTAGTTGTAGACCTCCAAACACTGCATCTGGAGGTCTAGCCGATTAGCGTATTGGTCTTCGCGGCCAGACCACGTCCGAATCCCTATTTTTGATCCAAGTGACGTTATCGAGGAAGTCGCAGCCTGTCAGCGGCCAAACCACAATTTGTCGTGGGCCGCAGTCGCGAAAGCGCACTACCTCCCAATCAGCACCGCAACGAAAAGCTATATTTTTCAAAGGCTAATGGGCGTGTTATGAGCGCCTTGATCGGTCTGGAACCTGTTTTCCGTCTTGTCGCATCCGGCTCGCATACCACCTGACGGACTTCTCGCTGGCGGTTGCACCCTCAATCTGCCGGTTCACCTCCTCGGCGACGCGCCGGTAAGTCCAATCTGGGTGCTCGACGATCAGCCGCTCGGCGAGCCTGCCGATGCCCTTGCCACGGCCCGATACAGTGACCTGTGGCTGCTTCGATGAGGCAGGCCCTGACCTTGCCGAGCCGAACGGTGTCGATGGCCTCGACGGCCACCGGAACAAGTCTGGGTCGAGCTTGTACTTCACGAGCAACTCCTCCGCCTTCTCAAACGCGGCGGCTGCCTCGCCCGGCGTGCAGCCGTTGGCCTCGGTCTTGTCCAGCAGCGCCGCGATGCGCCGCTTGACCAGCGGCAGTTCTCTTGCGCTCGGCTTCTTCGTCTTGGTCATGGCCCTGTTTCCCGGCGGCGGGATGCCGCGAGGACCATGCTGTCGCGGTTGCCCTCATCCGCGAGCCGGGCCGGGAGGGAAAATCTTCAAGGCTCGATGGCGCGGGATCGGTCCTCGTCAGTAACGGCCGTAGCAAGAAGTTCTGCCGATACCCGCTTGAGGAAGCGCCTGTGCCTGCCGTCCGGCGCGAAGGACGCTGCCAGCATATGGTCGCCGATCGCATGGAAAGCAGCCTCGCCGTAGTGCTGCCGATAGCGGGAGGCTGCTTGCCTCACATCGCTGTCGGACGGCTCCCGCCTTCGATCGAGCCGCTCGGCGACCAGGACCAAAACGCCGCCGGCGATCGCCGCCCCGTACCAGGTGGCAATGCCCGCATAAATCCAGGTCGTGGCGGTCGAGATGAGGTCCAAGGGCGTCCACCGGCTCGATTCCTGGCTGTAGATTATCGTCTACATGGCCTCTCGCGAACCGAAAATGTGACGCTGAGTCCGTAGACTGTCAGTCCACGTTCCGACGCCATGCGGGCATGGCGGACTACCGGCGAGTCCTGGCGCAGAACGTGAAGGCGGCGAGAGATGCACTCAAGCTGTCGCAGGAGAAACTTGCCCTGGAGGCGGAGATCGACCGGACTTACATCTCCGGAATCGAGCGCGGCTTGCGCAATCCGTCGCTCGATCTGATCGTCAAGCTGGCCGCAAATCTCAAGACGACGCCGGCGGCGCTGCTGACGCCGCCGAAGGGCCGCACCTGATCGCCAATCGTTTGGCGCAGGCGAAATCTCTCACTGGTAGACGATCGGCTCGATGCGGGAGAGCCGGTCAAGGTCTTCCTTCCATATGTCGCTGCGGCGATAGACGGTCGTGGCCCTGCCACGCATAGGGGTATAGCCGAGCAGCAAGAGCACGCCGGCCGTGGTCAGCTTCGCCTCGGAGCCGTAGCCGCGGAGCAGCGCGACATCGGCCGGCAAATCCCACCAGGTGCTCGGACCTGCATCACAGGCGTCGAACATCTCGTGCGGCATATGAAGGCGGCAGTAGGCGCAGAACAGCGTCAGCCGGTTGCGGCTGGCAAGCCTGCGCCTCGCCTCGGCCGCGTCGGCCACGATCGTCAGCATAGTCACAGGACCTCGCCGGTGATGCCGAGCGTCGGCTGGTGACCACGCACGACAAAGATGGGAGCAGACGCGATGTCCACCACGGCGAAGCCGGCGAGCGCACCCGCGGCCGGGCCGATCAAGGCTTCCGCTTCAGCACGCGCCGCCTCGGCATCAGCCGCATTGACGATGATGGAGTTACGCCGGTCGGCTCGCATGGTGTTGGTCTCTTTGGCATAGACGATGTAGCTCGGCATGGTCATTCCTCCTCTTTGTTAGCGGTGAGTGCGTCGAGGTCGGAGAGATCGGCGCCGACCGAAGCCTCGTCACGACGCATGAAGGCAGACTGAAGATTGCGTGTGAGGTTCGTCCTGCCGGTCTCAAACGCCGAGTCGGCGTGCAGCGTCTCGACCGCGATGCGCTCCACCTCCATGACGGCCTGCGTCACGTTGCGATGGCTCTCGCCGACCAGGGCGTCGGCCAGTTCATGGGATGAGAACGGCCGATCATGGACCGGCAGCATCGAGACACGGGTGCACAGCGCCGCTCCCAACTCCTTGTCCCTGGTGGCCGCGGCAAAGGCGGCAAGCGATGCCAGTTCGGTCACACCGGAATTGGCGATCTGGCCGATCAACCGGCTTCGGCGCTCACTGCCGAGACTCTCGCGCATCAGCATCTGCATCGGAGACTCGAAGTGCATCCGCACGGCCGCGACTTCGTCGCGGAGACGGCCTGCCTCGCGAACAAGCGCGAGCCGTGCGTCGACGGACTTACGCCGCAGCTCGGCGCGATGACCGTTGACGGCGCGGGTCACGACCTTGGATCGCTCGTTGGAAGGAAGATCAGCCAGGCTGCGCTCGACGTCGATCCGACGCTGCGTCACCTGGCCTTCAAGGGTATTCAGCAATTTGGCGTGCTGATCGCGATTTTCTCTGGCCCGGCCAAGCCGCTGGATCACGTCTGTCACAGACAACCAGTTGCTCGCAAGGGCCGCTTTCTTGACCGCCATGGTCTGCTCCTTTCGCTCCGCGTCACGCGAAGGCCCATGAGCGAACAGGCGCGGCACAGCCGCCTTTCGTCACCGCCATCGCGGTTCGGGTCGATCAACATCGGCCCGGACGAAATCACGATGCGACGTCAAGCCCGAACGGGGAGCCGTCGTTAAAGTGTTTGTTGACTGGTGGCCTGTCTGTGCGAAGCCAGTTCGTCACGGCAACGGAAAGGAGACCCCAATGGCCCTGCATGGATCGTGCGAAACCTGCAAGTTTTTCATCGGCATCGAGGACCGACAGAGGATGACCGAGCATGGCGTCGGGCGGCAGTTTGGCGAGTGCCATAGAAGCTCGCCGACGGTTTTATATGTCGCCCCGACGGTCGAAGCGATCGAGACCGGTTTCGACAGAAACGCTTCCGATCCTTTCGACCTTGGATTCAAAACGAGGTGGCCGATTGTTCCTCATGATGAAGCCTGCGGTGAATTTGTATTAGACGCCTGACTGGTCGGACGGGAGAGTCTATCTCCCGTCATCGGTCGCCAGTGTTCGCTCGGTGGATGGCCTGATGTTCGGCGGCCATTGCTTCCCATAGCGCCACACCTTCTGGCACCGCGCTGAATTCCAGCCGCCAATAGCCGATGCAGGTGACGGCGCCGCCGAGACCGGCAAGCATCGCCTGCGCCCCGCCATGATGGTGGCAGGTTTCGGGCGCGGTCGCGTCAAGCCGGGCAATCAATTCCTCGGCGGCCAAGAGGTCGCGAAGTAGCAGCGCTGCCGCGTTACCCTTCGACGGTGACGACGGCATGGCCGCGCTCCTCGACATCCATGTATTTCTCAAGCAACCCGATCAGCGCATTTCTGTCGGCAGGCAGCATCTTCGCGATGACACGAGGATCAAGACCGACAGGCCCGGACGTGTCGGCAGAACCATCACCGACAACGGCGAGGAAACCGTTCAACCGCTCAGGCCACCGAAATTTCAACAAGACCTCGATCAATCGATCGCTCGGCTCATTCTCGTCAAGGGACCGCTCGAAGGCGCGGCCGAGCACATGATGAAAGGCGGCATCCATCGCCTGCGCATATTGGGCGCCGAACTCCAGGTCGCGCTTGCGGTGGTCGTGGATCGTCGCAGCCGACACGCCGGTCGCATTCGCCGCCGTCTTCGGAGAGCCGGTCCTGGCGACGATGTCCAGCACGCGCGCCTCGACGGCTGGCGACCACTTGCGATCCATGGCGGGACGTCGGATGTCGCGCGTTTCCAATGCCCGGCTCTTTGCTTTCGTGACCATGGCCAGCTTTCCTCGCGTTCCTCACGCAAGAAGATGCAGCTTGCGGAGCGTGCGGGACGCCAGCAATTACCTCACATATTTTTCCAGCGTGAGACTGTCGGCTCCGTTTCAAAAGGGAGGGCCACTGTGCCGGTGGCAGCCACAGGACGCCGGCGGTCTTGCAACGGGAAGTGGGTTTTCACTCCCGCCGTCGTGCGGCTGCAATCACCCTGCATGTTTGCCTCATGGCGCTCCAGGCACTCACTCACCTCTCGGCATCATGGAGGCGTTCCCGGTGCCTGGTCCGGTGCTTTGGAAGGCGACGACGACCATGCCCATGATCGGACTCACCTTCGGGACTCAAGCCATCCGATCGCTGATTAGAGGGTATGGTATCCTGCCGAGGCCCAGGACAGCTTCGACGCCTTTTCCTGTGCCTTCCCAAGGCCGATGCCGTTGAAGCCTTCCACAACCACCGCTGACTGACTGCGCCACGCGCGCGAGGCCCACGGGGCCTGCGTGTCGCGTGTGTTTTTCAGGCTTGCAGGTGGACAGGTAGACAAGGTTTTCGAGGCGTATCGAAGTTCATAAGGCTCATGACGCCGATGCCGCCATGCCCTTCATCGGGCCGTTGTTATCCATCCTGCCATAATCTGAAAAGTGATTGTCTACCTGTCTACTCAATGCGTAAGGCGCTGATTTTATTACGACAGCCGGTGGACGCGAGAGGCCATCCACCGGCTGTCACCCTTGTCTACCGCTTGAACTCGTCGAGCACGTCATCCGAGACGTGGGCCATGTAGGCGTCGATCCTGCCGGAAGCGCCGATGTTGTCCCAGATGTCATGGTTGCGAACCGACCAAAGCTGATAGGCAGGTCGCTTCCTGTCGGCCTTGGTGTAACGCGCATGGCTGACGGCGCCGATCTCGTCCTTCAGGAACTTCGACACTCGGGCCCGAAGGTTAGAGCGACCACGCAGCGCCGAAGGCACGGCATCGACCAGTTCATCGACACGCACCAGGTCGAAGTCGAAGGGCGGCTGCCGCTCCTCGAACAATTCGAGAAGGTACGCCTCGGCGTCGCCGATCGACAGCCGCCGCATCGCCTCCTTGCCTGCCGTGAACGGCGCCACGCCATGCGGGTTCAAGGCCACCTTCCGCTTGAGCAGCCAGTGCTTGACGCAGGCAGCGCCGTCTCCGTCCAGGAACTCAAACAGACCCTGGTAGTAGGTACTGTCCCTCGGCCTCGCCGGCGAGAATACGACAAGCCAGCGCCTGTCGCCGTGCTCGATCGGCAAGGCATCCTCATGGTTGGTGAAGCTGATGAAGTTCAGGCAGTTCGGAATCGAGTAGAGCGAGCAGTTCTTCTCCTCGATCCTGATCGTGGGATCGGTGATCGCAGGCTTGAGCCTATTCGCCACCTCCTTGCGACCGAGCGTCATCAACTCCTCGATGACGGCAAGCTGTGCGCCCTCCATCCATCGGGTCCAGTGCGAAACGACCTCCTCGTTCGACGGCCGAACGGTGTTCCGGCTGCCGACAATCTTCTCCATCAGCCGGCCGATCCAGCTCTTGCCGGTCCCCTGAGCGCCACGGATGAGCAAGGCGAAGTGGATCTTGTCGGCAGGCCGCTGCACCAGCAAGGCGAGATAGTCAAGAACGTGGTCGCGGTCCTTCTCGTCAGGGAACAAGTAGGCCATGTGGATCAGGAAAGGCGTCACGTCTCCCGGCCTCGCCTCGACCCCATCCCTGCGCCAGATGTTGTAGCGATTGCCGCTCTCGCCGTCCGGAAACTCCGCCGTCTCCGGCAGATAGACCAGAGACTCGAACTTGCGCATCGGAACGCGGCCCTTCCAGATGGCGTTCAGAACCTCGCCATCGGGATTGAGACCGGCATAGAGCGCCTTCCACTGGTCGGTCCGATACTTCTTGCCGTCCTCGCGCCGAACGAACTGCATCGCATCGGCGACGAAGACCCAGTCGTTCCACACCGACCGCGACTTGTCCGGCTCGGCATCGAGGTCGTCGGGGAAATCGTCCCCGGGCTCGACCCGATCGATCGCCTCGACCGCTTCGCGCCGCTTCTCCTGCGGCAGAAAGCCGATCAAAGTCCTGATCGTGATCCCGCTCGGAATGGCATCGAGCGAGTCCCAGCGCCGCCGGATGATCTCGCCATGATCCGAATATTCGGAGTCAGACGTGCTCCAGGCGATAAACTCGTCAGCGCCGGTGCCGTTGGTTGCGTGATGGCAGGCCATCATCAAGTCCCGCCACTTCCTCTGATCCTTGAACTCGGTCGGATCAATCGACTCCAGCCATTCGGCCAAGGTCTCGGGATCGATCGCACCGGGCTCGTCGCCCGAAGCCTCGATAGTCGGCTTCCTGATCGCATCCAG
The DNA here is from genome assembly GCA_017308495.1 of Afipia sp. Classification (GTDB taxonomy): domain Bacteria; phylum Pseudomonadota; class Alphaproteobacteria; order Rhizobiales; family Xanthobacteraceae; genus Afipia. The sequence continues at coordinate 507 of JAFKES010000217.1, read as the reverse complement.
GAGCGCCGTGGTCGCCTCGGATGCTTCCGATAACGACATCGCAAGCGCGTCGTCGTCGAGCGCGTAGACGAGTCCGGTGCTCGGATGGACCGAGCCGGCTGCAACCACCTGCCGACCCTTCGACTTGAACTCGATGCCAGGATAAGCCGCAAGCCTGTCCACGACCTCAACGTCGTCAGGCTTGCGCAGGTAGAAATGGGAACCGCCGCCGCCCGTCCTCACGAACGGACATTCGGGAAGGACAAAATCCTTCCAGAGCCGCGCCACCGGATCGTCGCCGTCCTCAAAGTGCCTCGGATCGACGTCGATCACCAGATCGGCCGCGCGCAGCCTCACGCCGACGTTCTTGCCGGCACGCATCCGCGCCCTGGCCTTGTCCAGGTTCATCTGCTCGGCCTTGGTCCATCCGCGCTCGACAGGCACCTTGCCGTCGATCGGGATCAACTCATGGCCGGCTTCCGCATGGGCATCGAGATAGCTCGCATCCTGGAACGACGGCGTTTCGAC
>JAFKES010000216.1 GCA_017308495.1 Afipia sp. | reverse complement strand
CGGCGGACGGCGAGAGCGGCCGCCCCGCCATCAGCATGACGATCATCATTCATATGACCATGACGATCGTCATTTAGACCGTCAAGTCCCGCGACATGGAGAACGCGTGCGGCACCGCGCGCGATGCTGGCGGGAATTCGAGCACGGACGACTGCTCTCCAAGGCTCCACACCGCGGAAAACAGCCTGCCGACGCCACCTGAGCGTCACGCATCGACGGGCCCGTGTTATTCAGATTTGAACAGGCCGTGCACGAGAATGAGGAAGTCGGCCGGCGGGCGACGGCGCAGGGGATGCCGCGCTGCCTTCCTTCGCGGTAGAGAATCTCTCAGGTCGACAGCGGCGCCCGATATTCGGCCGCGAAGGTCTCGTCGGCATGAACGCCGCTGACGAGATCGAACACCGGCGTGAGAACCACCGTCAGCGCCAGATTGATGATCACCGCGTACAGCGCCGAATAGCCGGGGAAAATATAACCGTGCACGGCAAGGGCGAAGGTCGGAGAAAAACTCGCGGCAACGAACATCGCCGTCCCGCAGATCATTCCCGCAGCCCATCCGATCAGCAGCGCCCACTCGTTGAACCACCGCGTATAGACGCCCAGCATGACGGCAGGCAGGGTCTGGATAATCCAGATGCCGCCGAGAAGCTGGAGGTAGATGGCATATTTCGACGGCACGAACACGATGAAGGCGAGCGCGCCGAACTTGACGATCAGCGACACCCACTTCGCCATCTGCGCTTCCTGCCTGTCGGTGGGCGCGTGGTTGAAAAACTCGCGATGAATGTTGCGCGTGTAGAGATTGGCGGCCGCGATCGACATGATCGCCGCCGGCACCAGCGCGCCGATGCCGATGGCGGCGAAGGCGATGCCGACGAACCACGCGGGGAAGACATGGAGGAACAGCGCCGGCACCGCGAAATTGTTGCCGAACTGCTTGAAGCCGGCGGCATATTCGGGAAGGCTCCCAACACCGGCGGCAATGGCGAAAAAGCCGACCAGCGCCAGCAGGCCGAGCATGAATGAATAGCCGGGCAGCAGCGCCGCGTTGCGCCGCACGACATGGCCGCCGCTGGCGCTCAGAATGCCCGTGATCGAATGGGGATAAAGGAAAAGCGCCAGCGCCGATCCAAGAGCCAAGGTCGCATAAGCACCATACGAGCCCGTGGTATTGGCTGCGGGCGCAGCCAGCAACAGCTTCGATTCCGGGATGGCCGCAAAGATGTTGGCAAAGCCGCCAAGCTGGATGGGAACGACGATGATGACCGCAAGCGCAGTCAGATAGATCAGCGTGTCCTTGACGATGGCAATCGACGCCGGCGCCCGCAGCCCGCTCGAATAGGTGAAGGCGGCGAGAACGATGAAGGCGATCAACAACGGCAGATCGCCGACATAGCCCTGGCCGGACACGCCCATGCCGCCAATCACCACCTGCAACCCGACGAGCTGAAGCGCGATATAGGGCAACGTCGCGGCGATGCCGGTGATGGCAATCGCCAGCGCCAGCCAGCGATTGCCGAACCGGCCGCGGACGAAATCCGCCGCCGTGATGTAGTTATGCCGGTGGCAGACGTGCCAGAGCCGTGGAAAGACCAGGAAGAGCACGGGATAGATCACGATCGTATAGGGGACCGCGAAGAAGGCGACTGCCCCGGCCCCGAACGCCAGCGCCGGAACGGCGATGAAGGTGTAGGCCGTGTAGAGATCGCCGCCGATCAGGAACCAGGTGACAACGGTGCCGAACCGGCGCCCACCCAGTCCCCATTCCTGCAACTGATCGAGATCGCCCCTGCGCCACCTCGCTGCAGCGAACCCCAGCCACGTGATCAAGGCAAACAACGCGAGGAAGATGATCAAGGCAGTCCAGTTGACGTTCTGCATGGCGCCTCTCCCGACGCCCCCCTTGATGATTTCCTTTGCGCGACGGCGCCTGCGGCCGGGCTCAATCCTGCGTCGCGAAGTGGACGATAGCGGTCAGAATGGCTCCAAGGATGACCCAGAGAAGCTGGTACCAGTAGAAGAACGGAACGCCGATGAGGGCAGGTTCGGCCCTGTTGTAAAAGGGCGGCCACAGCACAGCGATGAACTGAATGAGGAACAGCAGATACCACCAGCTCCATCCGGTATTTGTCTGGTAATGCCGGGCAGTGTCTGCGTGTGCGACGTCGCGGCCGATGCCGGTCGAAGTGCCTGTTGAAGTGCCTGTGGACATGGGACCTCCTTCACGAGGTGCGCCGATGCCGGTGCATGATGCGGACGGGCGGCAGAGTTTTCCGGATGATCCCGGCAGCAAATGCCGGAGGCGGTGAGTCGCCGTGGTCCGTGCTGATGCTGTAACGCATTGTCGCCCTCCGCGTTCCAGACATTCGGCACATAATTTCGCGCCGGCGGAATGGGCCCGGTCGAACCGAAGGCCGATGACATTGCGCCATGATATCTGCTAGACAGGCCCCATTCACCTGCATGACGACCGTCATGATTCCAGACGGGATCCCGTCGCGCGGACACTCACGGGAGCCGATCCGAATGGGCCACTCGCAGGCCGACAAGGCCAAGAACCGGGACCGCATTCTCGCCATGGCGGCGGGTCAGATCAGGGAATCCGGCCTCGAATCGATCAGCGTCGGCAAATTGATGCAGAGCGTGAATCTCACCCATGGCGGCTTCTATGGCCACTTCGCCTCGCGCTCCGACCTGCTGGCGCAGGCGCTGAAACAGGCTCTGGTCGAGGGTGAGACGGTGGCGCGCGCATCGAACCCGCAGGGCAGGGTCCGCACCTTCGCCACCATCGTCAAAAGCTATCTCAGCCGCACGCACCGCGATTCCCGGAATTCCGGCTGCGCCATCGCGGCGCTGGTCTCCGACGTCGGCCGCGCCGACGACCAGTCCCGTGCGGTCATGGCCGAACACATCGAGGCTTTCATCAACAAGCTCACCGAGACGCTTGGCGAGGAGAAGGCGACCGCCGCAGTCAGTACGCTGGTCGGCGCCGTCGCTCTGTCGCGGGTGATCACCGATCCCAAACGCTCCGACGCCATCCTCAAGGCCGCGAAGGATCATGTGTTGGCGATGAATCCGTCCGAGCCGGCGTAAGCGTCGCCGCGGTCCTCCGATCGGCGCGCACTCCTGTCTCGAACCCGTTACGGCGCACCCGCCTTGCGGCCCAGCAGCCAGTCACGCGACGTCGCGAATTCGCTGTCCAGAAAGCGGCGCACCTGCCTGTTGAGCTTGCGCAGATCGGTTTCGCGCCGTCGCAGCAGCCACACATCCAGCGTGGAGCTATCGTGCGGCAGCACCCGAACCAGTCCTTCGGCGTGCGCGAACGGAATGGCGAGAAACGCCAGACCGAGACCTTCAGCGGCGGCGGCGAAGCTGGTGGCGACGGGCATCACCTTCAGGCGGCTGCGCGCGGCCGCAGCGGCCTTGAATGCGCTCAGCAGCCGCATCGCCCCGCTGCGCTCGCTTCGCAGCTGAGGGGCTTCACCGCCGCTCGATATGATGTCATGACCGGCGAGGTCGGCGACCGAGCGCGGTGCCGGATGGCGCGCGAGATAGGATGGCGCGGCGAAGATACCGAACCCGACCGTGGCGACGCGCTTGCCGATCAGGTCCTGATCGTCGCCCGGATGCCCCATGCGGATAACGAAATCGAGATCCACCGACGCCAGATCCTGCTGGTGAACCGACGATGAAATTTCGAGCTGGATGTCGCCGGCCTGCGCTTTCAGCCTTTGCACCCGCGGCAGCAGCCAGTGCTTGGTCAGCCCCTCCGTCGCCGAGATCCGCACCGTCGTGGACCTGTCGCCGAGCCGGTGGCGCAGATCGCGCTGAAACGTCTCGAACGAGCGGACCATGTCTTGCGCCGAGCGGCGCAAATCCTCGCCTTCCTGCGTCAGGGTCATCCCCGACGACACGCGAAAAAACAGCGGCGCGCCGATATCGCGTTCAAGCTCGCCAAGCCTGCGGCTCAGCGTCGGCTGGCTCATGCCAAGCTCGCGCGCCGCCCGGTTGACGCTGCCCGCGCGCACCACGGCGAAGAACAGACGAAACAGATCCCAGTTCATGTCCACCATGTGCCATCGGCTCAAAGGAAGGCAGGCGATGCCGGATCAGGCCGCGGCCGGCTCCGCGAAATACGAGATCCCGAGCCATTCCGCCGTCAGCGCCGGCTTGTCGCTGCCCTCGATCTCCACGAACACCTCCGACTTCGCCATGAACTCGTTCGGGTTGCGCGGCGTCACCTCAAGCAGCCTGAAGCGCGCCCGCACCCGACTGCCCGAGCGGACCGGCGCGACGAAACGGATCTTGTCGAAACCATAATTGACGCCCATCACCCGGCCCCGGACCTGCGGCAGGCCGTCATAGGCCATCGCCGCCAGCATCGAGAGCGTGAGGAAGCCGTGCGCCACCGTTCCCCCGAACGGCGTCTTCGCCGCCTTCTCCGGCTCGACATGGATGAACTGCCAGTCCTCGGTGATATCGGCGAACGCATCGATGCGCTTCTGGTCGAGTTCGAACCAGCGCGACACCCCCACCTCCTTGCCCACCAGAGCGACATAGTCGCCCCACGATATCTGACTGCTCATTCTGCTTCCCCTCGTCGTCCGCCACAGAGCCGCTCCGCTGCGTTTCAGACGCCGGCGGACAGCTCAACAGCATGATGATTATCATTCATTTAGAATGACGGATATCATCCAGAAGTCAAGGCGGAGCCTGCCATGCATCATCGGCGCGCGGCGCGATCCGCGCCGGCTGTCAGCGCGTCCATGGTCCACGCCCGGCATCACGTCAGGGCTGCGGCATCCCACGCTGGTCGCGCCGCCGCTCGATGTTGATTTCAGCGAGGATCGACAGGGCGACCAGATAGAGATCGTGTCCCTCGAACATGATGCTTGCGATGCAACGGTCTCCACAGGCGCGCCTCATCCCGCAAGAAAGCCAGTCTCTTTCCCGAACCGCGGACAATGGGCGAGCCGATCGCGCGCCGACGCGCATAAAGAACGATCTTCCAAACCCGTCCGTCCCGCGAGACGAACACGCCAGCACCGGGGTTCGTTTCGTAATAGCATTTCATTGCAGTGCAGCGCTTTCGGAGCAATATTTGAGACATGAACCGGCGCCTTCTGCACCGTCGCGCGCGCTGACGACGACGCCATCAGGTTCTTCGCACCTACCATCGCAACACGCGAGCCCGACCGGCTCCGCGTTCCGTTCTCCGCACCGTTCACGGCGCGCGGAGGCGACGCCACGGTCGCGCCTCGAAGGAATCCGCCATGCTCATTTCAAAGCTGTCCACACTCATCCTGTCGTCCGCCGTCGCTGGCGGCCTGCTGCTCGGCGCAAGCGGCACAGCCAGCGCCACCGACACATGGCCGAACCGGTCGATCAAGCTGATCGTTCCATTCACTGCCGGCGGCGCCGCCGACACCATCGCCCGCATCTATGCGGACAAGCTCGGCGAAGCGCTGAAGCAGGCGGTGGTGATCGAAAACAAGCCGGGCGCAGGCACGGCCATCGCCGCTGATGCCGTCGCCAAGGCCGAGCCCGACGGCTACACACTGTCGCTGGCATCGGCAGGGCAATTGACCATCCTGCCGCATGTCAACAAGACGATCTCCTACGATCCGTTCAAGAGCTTCGCGCCGGTTACCCTGCTCGCATCGGCGCCCTATGTCGTGGCGGCGAGCCCCGAGACTCCGGTCTCGTCGGTCAAGGAACTGATCGTGGCGGCGCAGAAGGAACCGGGCAAGCTCACCTATTCCTCGTGCGGTCCGGGAACGCTGTGCCACCTTAGCGGCGAGTACTTCAAGAGCCTGACCGACACCAACCTGCTGCACGTACCGTTCAAGGGCTCGGCACCCGCCGTCAACGCCTTGCTCGGCAATCAGGTCAACCTCGCGTTCGATACCCTGACCGTGCTGGCGCCGCAGATCAAGGACGGCAAGGTGAAGGGACTGGTCGTGACCAGCCGGACGCGCTCGCCACTGCTGCCTGACGTTCCGACTGCGGCGGAAGCCGGCCTGCCCGACTTCACCGTGGATTCGTGGTTCGGCCTCGCAGTGCCGGCTGCGACCCCGGCAGGCATCGTCCAGCGCCTGAACACCGAGTTGGTCCGCATCGGCCATCTTCCCGAGGTCCGCGCGCGTCTCGCCGCGCAGGGGCTGGAGGCCACCACCTCGACGCCGGATGCTTTCGCCCAGCTCATCCGCGACGACTATGATCGCTGGGGCAAGGTGGTCCGGGCGTCGGGCGTCGCACTCTACTAACGCACGCAGCGAACGGGCGCAGCGCGCCAGCCCCTCCCAATCCCATCCACCCGTACGTTCTCGCGGCCGCCGGTATCCCGGCGGTCGCGATTTTTTTGGTACAGACCACGCTGACGCGGGTTTGACCCGCCCTCTGCAATTCGTCGGGAAAATCGTCTGCCAACCTCGACATGGACAAGCCTCCGGACGCCCTTGTCGCCAGCCTTTTGTTCTCCTGGCCACACCCTTGGGCCGGAACCCGCCCGCAAGCCGGACTTGGTCCTCAAGCCGGATTTGTGTTGGCCATCATGCCAGACGAGGGCCAGCCTATCCCGACTTTAGGGTTGCCCTTGGTGGCCGCGCCAGATTAATATATCAGTGGTATATTAGTTTATCCTGCCCAGACCGGGAGACTTCGATGGAACTGGCAATCACCCCCATGACCGAACGCCAGCGCAAGTATCGCGCGAACTATCGGGAGCGCGTCGCCGGCTGGTACAATGGCTGGCTGCACGTGCTGCTGATCTACACGATCGGCTTCACCGCTCTCTACATCTACATCGCCAACATCCACGACGTGCGCTGGTGGGAATGGCTGATCGTCCCGGTGGTGTTCCTGATCTCCAACTTCTTTGAATGGTGGGTGCACAGCTATGTGATGCACCGGCCGTCGAACGTGCCGCTGATGCGCGCGGTCTACAGCCGGCACACGCTGATGCACCATCAGTTCTTCACCGAGGAGGAGATGCGCTTCGCCGATCATCACGACTGGCGCGTCACATTCTTCCCGCCCTACGCCATCGTGGTCTTCACCTTCATGTCGATCCCCGCGGCGATCGT
>JAFKES010000027.1 GCA_017308495.1 Afipia sp. | reverse complement strand
GCTCCGCCCAGCGTCGCGATGACCTGATCGCGGGCGAAGCCGAGCGGCCCCGTCAGGTGATAAATCTGTCCGCTGGCGCGCGCGGCGCGCTGCACGCGGCCCACGCGCGGGGCGCGCTGGCCGGCATAGGCGGCGAACGCAGAAGTGGGATCGTCCGGCGACCTGGCGAGGCATGCCGCGATCACGGCAGCGTCCTCGATCGCCATGCCCGCGCCCTGCGCCACGAACGGCAGCATCGCATGGGCGGCGTCGCCGACGAGCGCGATGCGGCCGTTGTGCCATACGCCGCCGTCGGGCATGGCGAACAGCGCCCATTTCCGCCAGCTATCTACCGCGCCGATCATCGCGCGCGCCGCCGCCGGCCATTGCGCGGCGTCGAAGTGCGCGGCGACCTCGGCAGCGTCGCCGGGCTCGCTCCAGCCTCGTTCGTGCCAGGCCCCGGTGACGACGGCGACGATGTTGATCCGCGCGCCGCCCGACACGGGATAGGCGACCACATGGGCGTTCGGCCCCATCCAGAGCTGGACCTGCGCCGCGCCGGAATCGCCCGGCAGGCGCTTCGCGTCCACTGTGCCGCGCCAGGCGATGCGGCCGGTGAAATATGGCTGCACATCGGGCGCCACATGCCGCCGCACCGTGGACCACACGCCGTCCGCGCCGATCAGCGCCCGCGCGCGGACGTCGTGCCGCATGTCGCCGCTGCGGTGAACCACCGTCATGCCGTCGGCATCGGCGGCGACGTCCTCCACCTGCGCGCCGAGGCGCAGGGTGATGTTCGGATGATCGGTGAGGGCGGCGGCGAGCGCGCCCTGCAGGTCGGCGCGGTGCACGATCCAGTACGGCGCGCCGTAGCGGGCGGCGGCGGCTTGGCCGAGCGGAATGCGGCCGCTCTTCCGGCCGGTGCGTGCGGTGCGGATGCTGACCGCTTCGGGCACGATGACGCGGGGCGCGAGGCGAGGTTCGAGGCCGAGGGCGATCAGGATGCGGCTGGCGTTGGGCGACAGTTGCAGCCCGGCGCCCGCTTCCTCGAGCCGCTCGGCACGTTCCAGAATGACAACGCGGAAGCCGCGGGCGGCGAGCGCGAGCCCCGCGGTCAATCCTCCGATGCCGGCTCCGGCGATGGCGATGGTGCGCGAGGCGGTCACCGGCCCGCTTAAGCCGCCTTGTCCTTCACCACGCATTCGGGCGGGCGGGCCTCGCCCGGGCGCAGGTCGGCGGCGTAGCGGTACAGCGTCGAGCAATAGGGGCAGATGATCTCGGAATCGTCGCCGAGGTCGAGAAACACGTGCGGATGGTCGAACGGCGGGTTGGCGCCGATGCACATGAATTCGTGCGAGCCGATTTCGATGATGGCCACGCCCGCATCGTTCTGAAAGTGGGGGACGACGTGATCCGCCATGGTGATCCTACCTCGAATTCAAGTCTTGCGTGTCATGTGCCCCATGCACACGGAAACAGCAGAGCGACTTTCGCTGCAGCCTTGCCTGCATACGCATGAACATAGGAGCTTCCTACATCGTGGGGCTGCTTTCGTCCAATCCGCCACGGAGGTCTTGTTCGGAATTCGACACAATCTTGCCGTCTTGGGAAAGCCCTTCTTTGGTTGGGGAGGTTGTGGCGGACAAACGCCACACCATGTCTCCCCGGCATCCGCCTGGCGGACGGCTGAACAGAATGTGATTTCGCGATGACGATGACATTGTCCCGACGCATCGGACTGGCGCTGGCGGCGACCGCGGCCTCGGCGGCCGCGCTGGCATGGCTGGCGCCGTCCGCGCATCAGGCGGCGACCCTTTTGCTGGCGCAAGACGATCCGGCGCGGCTGTCGGACGTCCGGCTCGGCGCGGTATTGCGCACCAACGACGCGGCGCTCAGTGAGGGCGCGGCGGCGGCGCTGGCGGCGGGGGACACCGATCTGGCGCGGAGTTTCGTGGAACTGGCCGCCAGCCGCGGGCAGCCGGTGGCGCCGGAGCTGGCGGACAAGGTGGTGGCGGCGGTCGCGGAAGACAATTCGGCCACGAATGTCGCGCGGCGTTTTGCCACCGGTCTCCTCACCGGCGAGGCCGATGATGTGGCCAGCCTGTCGGGCACGGTGGCGGGCGATCTGTTCGTGTTCGGCGATATCCGCGATGTGGTGCGCGAGGGCAAGCGGCTGGCAACGGGCGAGGACGCCGACCATCTGGTGCTGGGCCTTGCCGGCGTCGGCCTCGCGGTGACGGCGGCGACCTATGTCTCGGCCGGTGGCGCCGCGCCGGTGCGGGCAGGGCTGTCTATGGTCAAGGACGCGCGCAAGGTCGGACGGCTCGGCGCGGGCCTCACCGAATGGGCCGGCCGCTCGGCGCGCGGCGTGGTCGATGCGCCGATGCTGCAGCAGGCGGTGGCCACCGCCTCGCTGGCCCATCCCGGCCGGACCCTCGGTGCGGTGAAGGCGGCGTTCAAGACCGAAAAGGCCGGCGCGCTGGTGCGGCTCGCCAAGGATACCGGCCGCATCGGCGAGAAAGCCGGCGCCAAGGGCGCGCTCGACGTGCTGCGCATCGCCGACGGCCCGGCGGACGTGGCGCGGGCGGCGCGGCTTGCCGAATCCAAGGGCGGCCAGACCCGCGCCATCGTCAAGATTTTCGGGCGCGGCGCGCTGCTGCTCGCCACCGGCGCGTTCAATCTGGCGTGGTGGGTGTTCGCAGCGCTGTTGGCGCTGTTTGGCGTGCTGTCGTCGATCAAGACCACCACCGAACGGCTGACGCAGGCGTGGATCGCCCGCGCCAAGCGCAAACGCGCGCACCGCGACCTCGTGCTCGCACAGGCGCAGGCGGCATGACGGCGCTGGTCCTGCGCGTCGTGTCCAAGTAAACTTGCGCCATCACCCCGCATCCCCGAACGATCCCCCAGCAACGATGGACTGTCCGATGCCGAGTTTCCACAACGGCTCCGTTGAAATCGCGTACCTCGATGAAGGCGAGGGCGATCCCATCGTGCTCGTGCACGGCTTCGCCTCCACCAAGAATGTCAACTGGGTCTATCCGGGATGGGTGTCGACGCTGACGCGCGCGGGGCGGCGCGTCATCGCCCTCGACAACCGCGGCCACGGCGAGTCCGACAAGCTGTACGATCCGGAACTATATCACATCGGCACCATGGCCGGCGACGTGCGCGCGCTGATGGATCATCTCGGCATCGCGCGCGCCGACCTGATGGGCTATTCCATGGGCGGGCGCATCACCGCCTATCTCGCGGCCCACGATCCGCAGCGCCTGCGCTCGGCGGTCCTTGGCGGCATCGGCATGGGGCTGATCGAAGGCGGCGGTCCCAGCGAGAATGTCGCCACCGCGCTGGAAGCGGACTCGCTCGACGACGTGAGCGATCCGATGGGCCGCACCTTCCGCGCCTTCGCAGACCAGACCCGCTCCGACCGCAGGGCGCTGGCGGCCTGCCTGCGCGGCTCGCGCCGGCTGATGACGCGCGAGGAGACCGCGTCGATCCCGGTTCCGGTGCTGATCGCGGTCGGCACCACCGACGATGTCGCGGGGTCCGCGCATCGGCTCGGCGAGGTCATTGCCGGGTCGCAAGTGCTTGATATTCCGAACCGCGATCACATGCGCGCGGTGGGCGACCGTGTCTACAAGGACGGTGTCACCGCGTTCCTCGCGCAGCGGCCGTAAGCGGCGAAGTCCGTAAGCGGCAAAGAGATAATTATTCTCCGGAAGACGGAGAACATTATTCCAACGTCAACCGTAGCAGGCGTTGCGGCCTTCCTTTCCGCCATTATGTGCTAACATCTTCCAATCACGTCAGCCGGATGGCAATCATGGTCAAACCTCATCTCGATCCGAAATCCGCCCTTGCGAGCGTCGATCCGGTATGGAGCCGGATTCGCGACGAGGCCGAGGAAATCGTGCGCCGCGAACCGGAACTGGCGACATTCATCTACGCCTCGGTGCTGCATCATGATCGGCTGGAAGATGCGGTGGTGCATCGCGTCGCCGAGCGGCTGGATCATTCGGCGCTGTCGGGCGAGCTGATCCGCCAGGCCTATCTCGATGCAGTGCGCGAGGAGCCCGATTTCGGCAACGCGTTCCGCGCCGATCTGGTGGCGGTGTTCGACCGCGATCCCGCGACCTCGCGTTTCATCGATCCGCTGCTGTACTTCAAGGGCTTCCACGCCATTCAGGCGCACCGGCTGGCGCATTGGCTCTATGGCAAGGGCCGCAAGGATTTCGCCTTCTACATCCAGAGCTGCGCCTCGGCGGAATTCCAGACCGACATCAACCCGGCGGCGAAGATCGGCCGCGGCATCTTCCTCGATCACGCCACCGGCTTCGTGGTCGGCGAGACGGCGGTGATCGAGGACAACGTCTCGATCCTGCACGACGTCACCCTCGGCGGCACCGGCAAGGAGAACGAAGATCGCCATCCCAAGATTCGCCAGGGCGTGATGATCGGCGCGGGCGCGAAGATTCTCGGCAATATCGAAATCGGCTCCTGCGCGCGCATCGCGGCGGGATCGGTGGTGGTGAAGCCGGTGCCGAACAACGTCACGGTGGCCGGCGTGCCCGCCAGGATCGTCGGCGAGGCCGGCTGCGCCGAGCCGTCGCGCACCATGAACCAGATGCTGGGCGCGCTCGGCTGAGATTGCGTTGCACGACGCGGCGAATTCCGCCGCGGCCTCTGGCGCGCCGCGCGATCAGGCATTAAAGCTGTCGCCGGAATTCATCATGCATCTGGAGAAACGACGTGGACGTTAAGGAAGTCAGGAAGCTCGACGCCTATCTCAAGCGGCTGTTCGGCAATCCGAAAATCCGCGTTGTGCCGCGCCCCAAGAAGGACGACTCGGCCGAGGTCTATATCGGCGAGGAGTTCATCGGCGTGCTGTTCGTCGATGACGAGGACGACGACCGCTCCTATCAGTTCCAGATGGCGATCCTCGAAACCGATATCGAGGAAGACGACTGAGACCGCGCGTCGTCTTTCGCAACGTCGTCACCCGCGCGGCGAACGCACGCGGGTGGCGAGCTGATCCATGGCGCCCGCGACCTCGCGCCACTGCGACAGCCATGCGCGCGGAAAGCGGAAGGTGAGGTCCGCGCCCTCGATGCGGCGCTCGCTGAGGCACATGCCCGGCGTCTTGCCGTCGCGGGTGCAGCGCGCGACCATCCGCGGCGCATCGGCATAGACCAGATCCTCGCTGGCATAGGGCGTATCGTCGCGGAATGGCCGCGTGCTCAGCCCGTCCGTGTTCTGGCCACCGTTCTGATCGAGATAGCGCGGATAGATCGTACGCAGCCGCTCCTCCGGCGCCAGCGCGTCATGATGCGCGGCGATTGACAGGAAGATGCGGTCGATGGGCGTGGCCTGATCTTCGACGGTGTCGGCGCTGACATGGCGTGGCGCCTCGGGCGCCTCCAGCGACGGGAAGACGAAGCCGAGATCGACGCGCTCCTGCGGCCCGGTTCGTTTCTGGACCTTGATCCGGACTGCCTTGGTCGGCACGTTGAACAGCGTGTTGCCGATGCTGACCGGCAGCCGCGAGGGATCGCTGGCCGGTCCGGTCTGCCATGTCGGCCACAGCAGATAGGTGACGATGGCCACGGCGCAGGCGCCGATCGCGCCCATCACCACCAGCGGCACATGGTGGGTGCTGCCGCGGCGCGCCGGGCGCCGGCCGGCGCCGCGTTGCGTCGCTCCACGTTGCGTCGTCGGTGAGTGCAGAGCCATCGCAAGGTGCCGGATGTTTCAGGGCAGGGGGCCGGGCGGGCCGATCGAATCACTGGCGATTATGCCATGCCGGCCTGATTCGCTTCCGGTTCCGTGCGATTGCGCGCGGCGCGAGCCATGCCCGGGCGGCAGGCGCGGTGCGGCGGTTAACCCTTTCTTAAGGATAGAGTGGCGGCCGCGCCGGCATTTTGCCAAGCATGGGGCCTGCTGGTTTCTGTGTGGAAAGTGCCGCGTGATGTCGCCCGAAGCGTTGAATTCGCTGCTCGCCCTGCTGCTCGGGTTCGCCGTGGCGGGAGCTCTGGTGAACGGCTATCAGGCATTCGTGCAGAAGCAGCCGGGCTTCGGCCTGCTGGCGCAGGAGGCCGCGCCGAAGGCGTTCGCGGCCGTGCCGTTCCTGGTGTTTGCTGCGCCCTTCATCATCATGCGCAACACCTTGCTCGGCCGCCAGATCGAGGGCCGGCGGTTCGAATTCGTGATGATGGCCACCATCATCGCCGGGTTCTGGAGCCTGATGTCCGGCACTTTCGTTCTCATGGTGCTGGAAACGGCCGGTCTGTTCGCCTAGCACCACGTCCCGAAGCCTGTTTCGGCCGCGTCCGCTCTCGCCAGAGCGCATTCATCCATGGCATGGTCGGCCAAAAGGAGACACCGAATGGCGATCTACGAACTCGACGGCATTGCCCCTGAACTGCCCGCGGACAACCGCTACTTCATCGCCGAGACGGCCGCCGTCATCGGCAAGGTCCGCCTCAAGGCCGATGTCAGCGTGTGGTTCGGCGCCGTGCTGCGCGGCGACAACGAGCTCATCGAGATCGGTGAAGGCTCGAACGTGCAGGAGAACTGCATTTTCCACACCGATCCCGACTTTCCGCTGACCGTCGGTAAGAACTGCACCATCGGCCATAACGTCATCCTGCACGGCTGCACCATCGAGGATGGCGCGCTGATCGGCATGGGCGCGATCGTCATGAACGGGGCGCGGATCGGCAAGGGCTGTGTCGTCGGCGCGGGCGCGGTGGTGCCCGAGGGCAAGCAGTTCGAGGCAGGCTCGCTGGTGATCGGCGCGCCGGCGCGGGTGGTGCGCGCGCTGACGCCCGAGCAGGGGGCGGCGCTGACCGGCGGTGCGGCGTTTTACGTCCAGAACGGCAAGCGCTTCCGGGCCGGGCTGAAGAAGATCAAGTGAGCGTCGTCGCTTCAGGTCGGAGCGTCTAAGCCCGTGATGGCAAGCGGCTACAGGTGAACGCGCCGCAAATCCGATCAAGCGCGGGCTTAAACACCTTGCCGACATTCCCTGATTGGAAAACCCCGCTCCGGCGGGGGTTTCCATGGGTCAGAAGGACCATCAGTTCAGCGCCCAGATGCGGGCATTCAGGGCTGTCGCGAAAGTGATCCATGCGATGTACGGCAGCAGAAGACCCGCCGCCAGTCGGTCGATATAGGCGCTGACGATGATCGTCGCGAGCAGCGTTATCACCAGCAGCACGATGACCACCAAGCCTCCTAAAATATCGTGGCGGCCGAAGAACACGAATGACCACATCGCGTTCAGCGTCAGTTGAATCGCAAAAAGAATGAGAGCCGCGGTCCGCAGGGATGAGGGCGGCGCTTCCCAGAGTCGCCACATGGCAATG
>JAFKES010000026.1 GCA_017308495.1 Afipia sp. | reverse complement strand
GTTTGCGCGCCCATGCGCGCGGCAGCCGCCGCGGCTTCGCAGCCGGCGTGGCCTCCCCCGATCACGATGACGTCGTATGTGGTGGACATCGGCGATCTTCTAACGCTTCAGGATTAAAGCGGGAAGACGGAATTGATCGGAGTGTTTCACGTGAAACAGAAAGCCTTTCCGCCATTGCGAGCCATCGGGCCCGGTTTCGCCGCTCCGATGATAAACTCCGCCAAATAATCCAGCCTTTTAACCAACTGGATCGACGCGGCGTTTGTTTCACGTGAAACAAAAACGCCCTACTTACCGATGCAGAAATCGCGGAAGATCACGTCGAGAATATCCTCGACGTCGACACGGCCGGTCAGCCGCCCCAGCGCATGCGCCGCCAGCCGCAGCTCCTCGGCCACCAGTTCCTCGCCCGCCCCGGCCGCCTGCCCGGCGCGCGTCAGCGCCGCCACGGTCTCCCGCAACAGGGTGCGGTGCCGGGCGCGGCTGACCAGTGCCATTTCGCCGGAACCGAAGAAATCGCGGGCGAACGCCACCAGCGCCGCCACCAGCTCGGCAACGCCGTCGCCACGTGCGGCGGAAATGGTGAACTGCGCGGCCGCGGCGCTGGCATCAGAACCCGCGAGATCGGCCTTGTTGCGGACAATCCAGACCGGAGCGTGATCGCCCTCCCGACCGGGCGGCGATGTAGGATCGGCTGGATCCACCAGCCACAGCACGAGGTCGGAGGTCCGCGCCCGGTCGCGGGCACGGCGCACGCCTTCCTGCTCCACCGGATCGGCGGTCTCCCGCATGCCGGCGGTGTCGATCAGGGTCACCGGATAGCCGTCGAGATCGAGATGGACCTCGATGACGTCGCGGGTGGTGCCGGCATAAGGCGAGACGATCGCCGCCTCGCGCCGCGCCAACCGGTTGAGCAAAGTCGATTTGCCGGCATTGGGCGGACCGGCAATGGCGACGGTCAGACCCTCGCGCAGGCGTTCACTTTGTGCCGATGCCGCAAGGGTTTCCTCGATTTCAGCCCGCAGCGCGGCGATCTTCGTCAGCGCCGGCGCGACCAGTTCGCCCGACACGTCGCCCTCGTCGGAAAAATCGATGCCCGCCTCGATCAGCGCCGACGCCGCGATGATCTGCTGCCGCCAGCTCTCCGCCCGCTCCCCGAGCAGCCCCCTGAGATGACGGAGCGCCTGCCGGCGCTGGCGGTCGGTATCGGCATGGACCAGATCGTCGAGGCCCTCTGCCGCGGTGAGATCAAGCTTGCCGTTCTCGAAAGCCCGGCGGGAGAACTCGCCGGGCTCCGCCGGGCGCAGGCCGTCGATAGCTCCCAGCGCCTCCAACAGCGCGGCGATGACGGCGCGGCCGCCATGGATGTGGAATTCGGCGGCGTCCTCGCCGGTGGCGCTGCGCGGGCCCGGAAACCACAGCGTCACCGCAGCGTCGATGGCGCTGCCGTCAAGGTCGCGCAGGGTCGCCACATGGGCCTGGCGCGGCGCGGGCAATTTTCCGCACAGTCGCTGCACTGCCGCTCCGGCCTGCGACCCGGAGACGCGCACAACGGCGATGGCTGCCGGCGCACGACCCGACGACAGGGCGAAAATCGTCTGATTGGAGAAGGACATGGCTCTATGTGTCCGAGGCCGCCCGGATCGGCAACAACAATCGCAAAGAACGGCCAGATCGGTTATGTTGCAACGCAACATTGGCGCAGCAAAGCTGCAGCAAAGGCGCAGCATTCGTCATGTTGCATTGCAACATCTTTGTGAGACGCGGCGGCAGGTCCGCACCCGTCCCTGCCCCACTGATCCGCCCCGCCTACCCGCGAAACGCCGCCAGCGATTTGCGCTGCCGGCCCTCGTTGTCGAAATTCTCCGGTGCGAGCCAGCCCTCAAATATCGCTCTGAGCGCCGGCCACTCGCTGTCGATCACCGAGAACCACGCGGTGTCGCGGTTGTGCCCCTTCACCACCAGATGGTTGCGGAAGATGCCCTCGAAGCGAAACCCGAGCCGCAAGGCGGCACGGCGCGACGGCGTGTTGAATGCATTGCATTTCCATTCGTAGCGGCGATAGCCGAGATCGTCGAAGACGTAGCGCATCAACAGATACATCGCCTCGGTGGTGGCCGGCTTGCGCTTGAGCAGATCCGCGTAATGGATGCTGCCGATCTCGACCACACCGTTGGCCGGATCGGGCCGCATATAGGCGCACACACCGCCAGCGCGACCGCTCGCGCGATCGATGACGGCGAAATAGACGTAGCTGTCGCTGTTCGCGCAGCCGGTCAGCCACGTTCGGATCGCATCATCGTCAGCAAAGGGACCAACGAACAGATGGGTCCATGACGCGATCTCCGTGGCGCGGAACGCCGCTATCAGGTCGTCGCCATGACGCGCCATGTCCAGTGGCTCGACGCGGCAATAGCGGCCTTCGATGGTGAGCGGTTGCGGCGCTGGCCGCGGCGTCCAGTCCGGCAGCGGTGCGCCGAGCGCAAGACGGCTTTCGGATGCCACGAACGATTCTCCCCTCGCCTGAGTCACGCCCCTCGATACGGCTCTCATATGACAAATAAAAAGCCCGGCCAACGGCGCGTCAACACGCCATCGGCCGGGCTCGGGATAACCTACCCGATCAGGCGATCAGGTGTTCATCGATTCGAAGAACTCGGCGTTGTTCTTGGTGTTGCGCAGCTTGTCGAGCAGGAAGTCGATGGCGTCCATCGTTCCCATCGGATTGAGAATCCGGCGCAGCACATACATCTTCTTGAGCAACTGCGGATCGGTGATGAGCTCTTCCTTGCGCGTGCCCGAACGCGAGATGTCGATCGCCGGGAAGGTGCGCTTGTCGGAGACCTTGCGGTCGAGAATGAGCTCGGAGTTGCCCGTGCCCTTGAACTCTTCGAAGATCACTTCGTCCATGCGGCTGCCGGTGTCCACCAGCGCGGTGGCGATGATGGTGAGCGAACCGCCCTCCTCGATGTTGCGCGCCGCGCCGAAGAAACGCTTAGGCCGCTGCAGCGCGTTGGCATCGACACCGCCGGTCAGCACCTTGCCAGAGGACGGCACCACGGTGTTGTAGGCGCGGCCGAGACGGGTGATCGAATCGAGCAGGATCACCACGTCGCGACCATGTTCGACCAGACGCTTGGCTTTCTCGATCACCATCTCGGCGACCTGAACGTGACGCACCGCCGGCTCGTCGAAGGTCGAGGACACCACCTCGCCCTTCACCGAGCGCTGCATGTCGGTGACTTCCTCGGGGCGCTCGTCGATCAACAGAACGATGAGATAGCATTCCGGATGATTGGCGGTGATGGCGTGGGCGATATTCTGCATCAGCACGGTCTTGCCGGTGCGCGGCGGCGCGACGATCAGCGCGCGCTGGCCCTTGCCGATCGGCGCCACGATATCGATGACGCGGGTGGACAGATCCTTCCGAGTCGGATCATCCAGTTCGAGCTTGAAGCGCTGATCCGGAAACAGCGGGGTCAGGTTGTCGAAATTGACCTTGTGCTTGGATTTTTCCGGGTCCTCGAAATTCAGCGTGTTGACCTTGAGCAGCGCGAAATAGCGTTCGCCTTCCTTCGGGCTGCGGATATGGCCCTCGATGGTATCGCCGGTGCGCAGGCCGAAACGTCGGATCTGCGACGGCGACACGTAGATGTCATCGGGACCGGGGAGGTAGTTGGCGTCCCACGAGCGCAGAAAGCCGAAGCCGTCGGCCAGCACTTCGACGACGCCTTCGCCGATGATGTCGGTTTCCTGGATCGCCAGCTGCTTGAGTATGGCGAACATCAGCTCCTGCTTACGCATGGTGCTGGCGTTTTCGACCCCAAGCTCCTCGGCGAACGAGACGAGTTCTGCCGGGGTCTTGGCTTTGAGGTCCTGAAGTTTGATTTCCCGCATTGGGATGGTCCTGTGGAGAAGCGGCGAGGGGAGGGGAAGCGGAGGGGTTCAGCCTGCTGACGACAACGCACGGACGACAAAAGCGATCAGAAGTCCGCAGGTCACAAGGATGAAAGTCGTGGGTCGGTCTTGGGTCTAAAGTTCTGGGCGCAAGGAAAGTGCCGGGAGGCTTCAAACCCGATAGGACGGCCGGTTCATGATCAACCGGAACTCGACCACATCCGCCTGCGTTCGGTGGGATGACCGACATATAGAAAATCGGTCCGCCCCGCGCAAGAAAATCGTTCTTCCGCAAGATTACAAATACATCATCAGAACGGCTTGACGATCACCAGGATCACGATGGCGATCATGATGATCGTCGGCACCTCGTTGATAATGCGATAGTATTTCTGGCTGCGGGTATTCCGGTCGTGGGCGAAATCGCGCACCCGCCGGACAAAGATGCCATGAACCGCCGACAGGCCCAGCGCCAGCGCGAATTTGGCTTGAAACCAGCCGGCCATATACCAGCCACCCTGCCAGGCAAGCCACAATCCTGCCAGCCAGGCCACGATCATCGCCGGGTTGATGATGGCCTTGAGTAGCCGCCGTTCCATCACCTTGAAGGTCTCGGACTGCCTGGAGCCGATCTCCGCCTCGCAGTGATAGACGAACAGCCGTGGCAGATAGAGCATCCCGGCCATCCATGAGATGATCGCGATTACGTGCAGCGCCTTGATCCATTCGTACATCGCGTCACTCTTGCCTGTCTGGCCGGTCGTTGCATGGCCGGTTCCGTCCATCGGACGACGGCGCTAGATGACGCAAGACACGACCTGTCCGCAAGCATGACCTCCTTAAAGAATCCTTTAGAGTCTTAAGGTTTTTTAAGACGTAGCCGTGAATAGCGTCCGCGCAGTGTTCTCCCCTGATTGTTCCGAAGCCATCAACATCAGGCCGGATTATCGGAGCAAATCGGGCGAGACGGGATGCCTGAAAAAACATCGGCGCTTTCAAGCATTTGCCGGTTTTGACGTCGTCTTTATCCCAAGACAAATCCACATAACCCCGCTAACATTCGTTCGCTGCGGGACGCTGTCTCCCGCAGGCAGCGATGTGAATAAAGCGACGCGTTATCCCGTGCCCCATCCCATGAGGCACAATCGCGGCCGGTCTGCCCACACGGATTCACAGGGATTCACACGCAAGACAGTCGCACGCAACGAATTCGCCTCCGGAACACAGACGGCGGCAAGGTCACGGGATTCGCAAGCAAGATGCCCACCGGAAGTTACTTCCACCTGCACATGATTTCCGATTCCACCGGCGAGACGCTGATCACCGTCGCCCGCGCCGTTGCCGCGCAATATTCCAACGTCACGCCGGTCGAGCACGTTTATCCGCTGATTCGGAGCCAGAAACAGCTCGACCGGGTGCTGGCTGAAATCGAGGAAGCGCCCGGCATCGTGCTGTTCACGCTGCTGGAGAAGGATCTGGTGGAGCGGCTGGAAGCCAAGTGCCAGGAGATCAATATTCCGAGCCTGTCGATCATCGGGCCGGTG
The DNA here is from genome assembly GCA_017308495.1 of Afipia sp. Taxonomy (GTDB): domain Bacteria; phylum Pseudomonadota; class Alphaproteobacteria; order Rhizobiales; family Xanthobacteraceae; genus Afipia. The sequence goes on along the minus strand of JAFKES010000026.1, from coordinate 1,967 downwards.
ATGCAGTTGTTCCAGGCCTATCTCGGCACCGAGACCTCGCGCCGGGTCGGTGCGCAGCACACGCTCAATGCCGAATACTTCAAGCGCATCGATGCGCTGAATTATTCGATGATGCATGACGACGGCCAGCATGTCGACGGACTCGAGGACGCCGACGTTGTGCTGGTTGGCGTGTCGCGCACCTCCAAGACGCCGACCTCGATCTATCTGGCCAATCGCGGCGTCCGCACCGCCAACGTGCCGCTGGTTCCGGGCATCCCGATTCCGCATCAGCTCGAAACCCTGAAGAAGCCGCTGGTGGTCAGCCTGCACGCCACGCCGGAGCGGCTCATTCAGGTGCGGCAGAACCGGCTGCTCGGCATCGGGTCGCGAATTGCCGACGACGCCTATATCGACCGGCAGGCGGTGACCGATGAGGTTGCCTTCGCGCGCCGGCTGAGCGCGAAATACGACTGGGCGCTGCTCGACGTCACCCGGCGCTCCATCGAGGAGACCGCGGCCGCGATCATGAAGCTCTATGCCGACCGACAGCGGCACAAGGTCTGACGGCATGCAAGACGGGATGAACGTATGGCGCGACCGCGAGCCGCTGGTTCTGGCGTCGCAGAGCGCGGTGCGCCGCTCGTTGCTGACGCAGGCCGGCATCGCGGTGGAAACGGTTCCTGCCGATGTCGACGAACGCTGTCTACAGCAGAACTCCGGTCTTGATGATCCCGGCGCGATCGCGGCATTGCTTGCCGCAGCGAAAGCGAACGACGTATCCACGCTGCGCCCGGGCCGCTTTGTCGTCGGCGCCGATCAGACGCTGGCGCTCGGCAGGCGGCTATTCAACAAGCCCGCCGATCGCGCCGGTGCGGCGGCGCACCTCGCGCATCTCGCAGGTCAAACCCATGAGCTGCACAGCGCGGTCGCGGTGGTGCAGGATGGCGCCGTGCTGTGGTCGCATGTCAGCGTGGCCCGCATGACCATGCGGCCGCTGTCGCCAGCGCAGATCGAGGCCTATCTTGATGTGGCCGGCGCGGCGGTGACAGCCAGCGTCGGCGCCTACCAGCTCGAAAAACACGGCGTCCACCTGTTCGAACGCATCGAGGGCGATCACTTCACGATTCTGGGCTTGCCATTGCTGCCGTTGCTGGCTTTCCTGCGCAGCCGCAATCTTCTGGCGATCTGACGACCACACAACAATAGACGAGAGAGGCGCGATGCTGGTGCTGGGCCTGACCGGATCGATCGGCATGGGAAAATCGACCACTGCGAAGCTGTTCGCGGAGGCGGGCGTGCCGGTCTATGACGCCGACGCCACCGTGCACAAGGTCTACGAGGACGAGGCGGTCGCTCCCGTGGAGGCGGCATTTCCCGGCAGCACCAGCGATGGCAAGGTGGACCGGCAGAAGCTGTCGGCCATGGTCGTCGGCGATACCGACGCCATCAAGCGGCTCGAAGCCATCGTGCATCCGCTGTTGCGCCGCCATCAGCAGGAGTTTCTCGACGCCGCGGAGCAGGCCGGCGCGCCGGTGGCGGTGCTCGACGTGCCGCTGTTGTACGAGACCGGCGGCGACACCCGGGTCGACGCCGTGGTGGTGGTGACCACCGCGCCGCATGTGCAGCGCGAGCGCATTCTGGCGCGGGACAACATGACGGCGGACAAGCTGGACGCCATCCTGTTGCGTCAGATGCCCGACGCGGAGAAGCGCCGCCGCGCCGATTTCGTGGTGGATACCTCCCACGGGCTCGATCCGGTGCGCCGCCAGATCGCGGACATTCTGCGCGACGTCGTTAAAATGCCGAAGCGGCGGATCTGATTCGCCGAATAGTGGAGCCGTCATGCGTGAAATCGTTCTCGATACCGAAACCACCGGCCTCGATCCGCTGCGCGGCGACCGGCTGGTGGAAATCGGCTGCGTCGAGATGGTCAATCACATGCCCACCGGGCAGACCTATCACGTCTATCTCAATCCGGAGCGCGA
>JAFKES010000025.1 GCA_017308495.1 Afipia sp. | reverse complement strand
CGCACCTCGCCGATGGGAATGCGATCGGGCCGCAGGCGCAGCGACGACCGCACGAGATCGGAGAGCGTCGCCACGCCGTCTTTCGTTCGCAGCGAGACAAGGTTTTCCGCGCGGCATTGCAGCTCGCGCGTGTCCTCGATGATGACGACGCGATCCGCGCTCTTCGCGACTTCGGCCAGCAGCGCGTTGGTCAGCGTGGTCTTGCCGGTCGATGTGCCGCCTGCGACAAGAATGTTGGCGCGGGAGGCGACCGCGATACGTAGCGACGCGGCCTGATCGGCGGACATGATGCCGGCGGCGACATAGTCGTCGAGCGTGAACACCGCGACAGCGGGCTTGCGGATGGCGAAGACAGGCGCCGCGACAACGGGAGGCAATAACCCTTCGAAGCGTTCACCAGTTTCGGGAAGCTCGGCGGAGACACGCGGGCTCCGCGCGTGAACCTCCGCGCCAACGTGATGCGCGACCAGACGCACGATGCGTTCGCCGTCGATCGCCGACAGTCGCTCGCCCGTATCAGTCAGCCCTTCGGAGAGACGATCAATCCAGATGCGCCCGTCCGGGTTCAGCATCACCTCGACGACGGCAACGTCTTCCAGAAACCGCGCGATGGCTGGACCGAGCGCCGTTCGCAGCATGCGCGCGCCGCGCGCGTGACGTTCTGAATGTTGATGCACAGCCGCCATATCGCCCCGATTTCCAGCCGGGACTGACAGACGCACCCCCATGCGGGGTTGATTAAAAGAGCCAGATCTGAGGCGACTTCAACAAGAAATCAGAGGCGTAGTAGCGTAGCGTGCAAATACAGGAGAACGGCGGAGCAGCGCGTCCAAGACGATGCAAGGAGGGCCATGATGGGCAAATCTGATGCAGAGCGAAGGATCGACTCAGCAGCGCGCTTGATCGCGGCGCCGGCCGAAACGATCTATCGTGCGTTCGTTGATGGGAGCGCATGGGAACGATGGTTGCCGCCTGCTGGGATGATCGGCCGCGTCGAGATATTCGAGCCGCGCGTAGGCGGGCGCTACAGGATGGTGCTGACCTATCGCGGGGATCACGAGAACCGGGGGAAGACCGCTGAGAACATGGATATCGTCGAGGGCCGTTTTATCGAATTCGCCCACGACGAGAAGGCCGTTCATGCTGTGACGTTTGAATCGGAAGACCCTGCTTTTGCAGGGGACAGGCGGATGACGTGGAGCCTGTCACCAGCGCCTGCCGGGACGGAGCTGACGATAACTTGCGAAAATGTCCCCTTCGGCATCAGCAAAGCCGATCATGATGTCGGCCTGCGGTCGACGTTGGCAAACCTCGCCACCTTCATGGAATAGTTCTCATCGTGCGTGGCGAAGCGGTCACCTGGGCTCCTCATTTGGAGAGGCGGCAGGAACGTCGTCAGGAATCTCACGCAGGAAGCTCTGGCCCTTCTGCAATCGCTTGCCGAGCGTCTCCACGAAGCCGTCGAACCGCTCGCGGCCTTTGGCCTGCGCGGCGGCGTGGGCGTCCGGCGGCACGGGCGGGGTGATCGACAGCCAGAAGCGCACATAGAGCGCCAGTGTTTCGGCGGTGACGCCGAGATCGCGCTCCATCCGCTGGACCTGTCGGGACAGCCTGTCGAGCCGACGTGCGAAGGCTGCTTCCCGCGCATCGGCATGGTCGGGCGACAGGAACGAACTGACCGCCGCCTCGACGATCGCGGACCTTGGCAGCTTCTTGCGATCTGCAAGCTCATTGATGCGCCCGATGAGTTCGACGGGCAAAGTGAGATTGAGACGGTCGCGCATCGTGTCACAACTCCATGTTGTCGCCGGGATCGAGCGAGACCTGGCGGGCGATGCCGGTCATTTGGCGACGAAGCGTCTGGCGCTGGCGCGCGACGTCTTCCGGCTCGTCGTCGAGGATGCGCGTGAACTCCTCGGCGGGACGCATCTCGGTCGTCTCCTTGACGATCGCAACATGGTCGGGAAGCTCGGGTTCGCGGCGCAGGCCCGCATTGGCCTTGTCGGGCTTGTGGGCGGCTACCAGCGCGGGATCGGGCTTTTGCAGCTGGAGCGTCGACCAGCCGTCCTTATGACGGGTGTGCCCGCATTTCGTCGGATCGGGGGGCGCAAGCACGCGCTCGCGGAACCGTGCATCCTCGTAATAGCGCGCCTTCTTCGCCCGCACCGGCGGCGTGCCAGCGGTCATGACGATCTCGTCGGTCGGTGGGAGCTGCATGATCTCGCCTGGGGTGAGCAGCGGACGGGCGGTTTCCGAACGAGACACCATCAGGTGGCCGAGCCAGGGCGAGAGCCTGTGCCCAGCATAGTTCTTCATCGCCTTCATCTCGGTTGCGGTGCCCAACGCATCGGAGACGCGCTTGGCGGTCCGTTCGTCATTGGTGGCGAAGCTGACGCGGACATGGCAATTGTCGAGGATCGAATTATTGGCGCCGTAAGCTTTCTCGATCTGGTTGAGCGACTGGGCGATGAGGAAGCTCTTGATGCCGTAGCCGGCCATGAAGGCCAGCGCGCTCTCAAAGAAGTCGAGGCGGCCGAGCGCCGGGAATTCGTCGAGCATCATCAGGATGCGATGCTTGCGCTCCTTGGCGTGCAGGTCCTCGGTGAGGCGCCGACCGATCTGGTTAAGGACGAGGCGGATCAGCGGCTTGGTCCGCGAGATGTCGGACGGCGGCACGACCATGTAGAGCGTGGCGGGCTTTTCGTCGGTCGTGAGGTCCGCGATGCGCCAGTCGCACCGGCTCGTCACCTCCGCCACGACGGGATCGCGATAGAGGCCGAGAAAGGACATAGCGGTCGAGAGCACGCCGGAGCGCTCGTTGTCGGATTTGTTGAAGAGTTCGCGCGCCGTCGAGGCGACAACCGGATGCGGGCCGGCTTCGCCGAGATGCTTCGTCGCCATCATCGCGGAGAGTGTCGCCTCGATCGAGCGTTTCGGATCGGAGAGAAAAGCAGCGACGCCGGCGAGCGTCTTGTTCTCCTCGGCATAGAGGACGTGCAGGATGGCGCCGACGAGAAGGGAGTGGCTGGTCTTTTCCCAATGGTTGCGCTTGTCGAGCGAGCCCTCGGGATCGACCAGGACATCGGCGACGTTCTGCACATCGCGGACTTCCCATTCGCCGCGCCTGACCTCTAGCAAAGGATTATAGGCGGACGATTTCGGATTGGTCGGATCGAACAGCAGCACGCGGCCGTGCCGGGAGCGAAAGCCGGCGGTGAGCTGCCAGTTCTCGCCCTTGATGTCATGGACGATGGCCGAGCCCGGCCAGGTCAGAAGCGAGGGCACCACCAGGCCAACGCCTTTGCCGGAACGCGTCGGCGCGAAACACAGGACATGCTCCGGTCCGTCATGGCGCAGGTAATCCTGCTCCAGCCGCCCCAGCACCACGCCGTCGGCGCCGAGCAGCCCCGCCGCGGCCACCTCCTTCTTCTCGGCCCATCGCGCCGAACCGTAGGTCTGGATATTCTTGGCCTCGCGGGCGCGCCAGACCGACATGCCGATGGCGACAGCGATGGCGATGAAGCCGCCGGACGCTGCGATGAAGGCGCCTTCCGTGAAGATGTCCGGCGCATAAGCGTCGTAGAAATACCACCACCAGAAAAAAGCTGGCGGATAGTAGACGGATACGCCGCCGAGTTTGAACCAGGGTGTTCCGAGCTGCGCCTGAAATCCGAGCTGCCAGGCGACATATTGCGTGGCGCCCCAGGTGGTGGCGAGCACGATGAGGGTGACGACGAGAATCTGCTCCCAGAGGATTTTGGTCGCGGACATGGCGGGATCCTTTCTACGATTGTCAGATGCCGAGATCGCGCTTCCGGCCGATCGCCCATTCGATGCCGCCCCCGTCCTTGGCGACACCGGCGACGTGTTGACCGAGCTTGCGTTCGAGGTCGCGGGACCAGGGGACGAGCTGGAAGCCGAGCCCGTCGTCGATCATAGCGAAGCGGCCAGAGGAGAGCGTTAGGCGCTGGCGCACGGTGCCGGCGACGTACTCGCCGGCCTGTATCTTCACATGCGGCAAGCCGGTCTCGGTCGCGAGCTTCTCGCCGACGGCATCGAGTTCGCGCCGACGCAGCGTCGTGAGAAGATCGCGCTGCATGACGATGCGCTGGCCGTCGCGGCGCGCCAGTCCCTGATCGGCGAGATGATCGGCCCGCGCATGGATGGCGTCGCGTACCTCCTGCCCGAAGCCTGATTGTGCGAGTGGCATCGCCGCGCGCTCGACAAGGCGATGATCGAGCCAGGTCGCGCCGGGCGCCGTGACCTGCGCCTGAAGATCGAGATCGGAGCGCGTCGCGAGCATGAGGGTCGGACGTTCATCCTCGGGGCCACCGAAGCGGCGAACCTCGACGATGCCGCCATTGGCCGGAGCGCGTTCAAGGGCGTCGATGTTGCGAAAGCGGACATGATGCGCGCGCCCGTCGACGCCATCGATGACGGCATAGGCTTCACCGCGCAGCTCGTCATGCAGCCCGCGATCGACCAGACGACCGATGATCGGAGCTTCGACTGCGTCGCCGTCGATCACGAAATCGGAAAAGCCGCGATCCTGGTCGCGCCCGGCGAAGGCGCGGTGCATGGTCTTGATGATGTCGCCGCGGATAGCGAGATCGCGCAGCGTGCGTTCGGCTCCAAGTCCGACCGTCCACTGGCCGGGCTCACTCTCGAACGCGAGGTCCATCTTCTCGAGATGCTGGAGGCGGCCGACCATGAGGCGGCGCAGTTCGGGATCTGAAGCGCTCTGCCGCTCATGGCGCAGATCGATGAAGCCGGTTTCGTCGGCGGCGCGTTGAATCTCGCCATCGATGCGGGTCCAGCGCTCAGTGGTGATTTCCTTTTCCAGTGCGTTGCGGATTTCGTGTTCGGGCTTCGGGCCGAGTTCGATGTCGACCAGGTCCATGGCGCGGGAGCGCAGGCCCCGGCTGATATAGTCGCGCGAGATCACGAGATCGGCGCCAGTCTCGTCGACGCCGCGCACCAGGAGATGTACATGGGGATTGTCGGTGTTCCAGTGATCGACGGCGATCCAGTCGAGGCGCGTGGCGAGATCGGCTTCCATCTGCCGGGCGAGGTCGCGGGTGAACGCTTTGAGGTCGGTCATCTCGGCCGCGTCCTCGGGCGAGACGATGAACCGGAAATGATGCCGGTCGTCCTTGCATCGCTCGGCGAAGGCCAGATCATCGGCGCGATCAGTCCCGGCGTCGAACATGACGCCTTTATCTCCGTCGCGGCTCACGCCCTCGCGCTTGAGGTAGCCGACATGGCTGGTCAGCGGCGCCGAGCGATACGCCTTGCCCTGATGGCGGGCGATGCGCGCCTTGACGACGACGCGGCGCTGCGGGGAGAAGATACGGGAGCGGCCGAAGACGTTGCGGCCACGCCCGAAGGTCGAGTGGCCGAGGCGCCGGCCAGCTTTGCCCGCCAGCGCTCCACTGGGCATATGGCCGGCGCGCTGCGCGGCGGCGAGCACCTGATTGACGTAGCTCTTTGTCCTCGGCGCGCGCGTCGAACGGATGCGGCCCGGCTTGATGCGGAAGTCGCTGTCGCGCTCGCTCATGTCGGCGCTCCGATCAGCGCGCAAATCGCCCCGTGCATATCGAAGCGTTGAAAACGCTCGCAAAATCCGGGCAGCATGCCCGCGACCGACCGCCATGCCCACGGAAACACAAGCCATACCAATGGCTTGTGTTGATCCGGGCATGGGCTTTTACCTTGCCCTCTTTCGGTCGTTTTGCCTGCCTCCACCCTCCCTGCACGCCATGACACGCGGGAACCCGAGACCATGCGACAGATGCCGGACAGGCTCATGGCGTGGTCCTGTCGCCCGAGCGCGCGACGAACAGGTCGCTCAATCGTGGAACGATAGCGGAGAGATCACGTGCCGGGGCTGCGTTCGGAGCGGTGACGGATGAACGTTCAGCCGGAATGGAATCGACAGCCGATCTGCGATCCGGCTGCGTGATGAACAGCGGCGAGCGGGTCCAGGCGAGCGGATCGACAGGCGCCATTACTGCCCCGCCGGAGCCGATGGCCGACGCGACAGTGGCGACATAGGCGCGGGTTTCCGCCGGTAGCGGACGGCCGCTCAACGCCTCGTCGTAGCGACCGGGACCGGCATTATAGGCCGCGATCCAGCCCGGCGATCCATAGCGGTCGAGCAGCTCGCGGATATAGCCGCTACTCGCGATGATATTGTCACGCACGTTATAGGGATCGGCGCCGAGACGATGGCGAGCGCGTAGCTCCGCCCATGTCGCAGGCATGATCTGCATCAGCCCCATCGCGCCCTTCGACGAGATGGCGCGCGGATCGCCAGCGCTTTCCGTGCGCATGACGGCGCGAATCCAAACGGCCGGCAAGCGGAAGCGCGTCGCGGCCTCAGTGATATGGGTGGCATAGGGATCGCTGGCCAAGGCCGATGTGACGGCTAAGCTCTGCGCCATCGTGATCGCCGGCATGACGTTCGCGACGGCAAGGCCGGAAAGGAGAAGAAGAGCCATGCGCCGGGCTGCGCGATGCAGCCCGGACACATTCAGATGGCTCCTCAGTGAACGGCGAGCAGGCATCGCTCAATCCTTCTCGCCGCGATCGCGTTGACGCGACCAGTGCAACGACCATGTGTTGCCGGCATCGTCGTCACGGAACAGGTTGGCGCGGATCGGCTGCGCCAACCCCGGATCGTCGATCACCAGCGCGATATATTCGCCGGCCTTCTCGCCGGTGCGGTTCCAGCCCGCGCCGATCTCCGGGCCGATGTCCCGGGCGCCTGGATCGTGGTCATGGACGCGGTAGTCCGGCGCATTCTCCGCATCCGACGGATCGGCCGGAACGATGACGATGTCGTGGAAAAGCGTGAATGTCTCGATGCGCCCGATGATGCGGGATTCCTCGCGCGTGAACTGTCCGATTTGCGGCATGATGGTCTCCATGCGGTGGTGTTAGGAAAGCCATCGGCGAGCACCGCTCCCGCCGAAGGAAAGGCGGTCAGCGCGTCGGGGCGCGCCATTGAAAGCGACCGTCGCCGTCCTCGTCGGTCCACAGCGGGACGGCGCGGCCGATGATCTGGTCGGTGGAGGTCAGGCCGAAATAGCGGCCGTCGAGACTGTCGTTGACCTGCCAGTTCATGAGAAAGACTTCGCCGGTCGCGATGCGGCGGCAGCCCTGCCAGACCGGAAGATCGCGGCCAGCGCGATCGCGGTCGAGCGCCACGCCGACATCGACACCATCGACGGTGATGGCGAGGTTCGAGCGGCAAACCGTCTGTCCGGACACGGCGAGGATACGCTTCAGCAGCGGCACGCCCTTCGGCAGATAGCCGCGCTCGGCGAGGAAGGTGGCGAGCGGTTCGGGCGCGTCGACCGCGACAAGATCGGTGACCTCGAACGGTCCGTCGAAGTCGATGGTGTAGAGGCCGGTCGGCGCGCTGGCCGATGCGTTCCAGATCAGCTTGATCGGCATCGGCGTGAGGCCGGGATAGC
>JAFKES010000024.1 GCA_017308495.1 Afipia sp. | reverse complement strand
GGCAGGTGAATGCGGCGCATCGCTGTCAGATCGCTGGCGCCGGCACTGCGCGCGCTGTCGTCATAGTCCCGCGGAATGCGATCGAAGCCGGCGCGGATGAATCCCGTGGGCACCGCGAGAAAGCGGATCACGTAGGCGGTGACTGCCGCTGCACCGGAGCCCATCAGCACCAGGCCGGGCGGTGGCAGGCCAAAATGCGCGGCGAGCGCGTTCATCCCGTTGTCGACCGCGAGCACCGGGGCCAGCAATCCGAGCGCCAGCACGAGGCCCGGCAATGCGTAGCCGGCCTGCGCGATATTCGCCGCCAGCGACCGCCATCGGTCCGGCCGCCAGCGGATTGCGAGAATTGTCGCAAAGCCCAGCATCAGCGCCACGCTTGTCGCCAGCGCCGCGAAGGTCAAAGAGTGGAGGGCATCGCGCCAGATCGCGGCATCTGCCGTCAGCAGCGAGCGCCGCACGCTCTGATGCAGCAGGAACAACAGCGGCACAACGAATCCGAACAGCACGGGCAGTGCGCAGGCGGAAAACGCCAGCCAGCTCTTGAAACCGCGCAGCGGCGTACGCGTCGTCAGCCGCGGATTCTCTGCCGAGAATTCCGTAACGGCTTTGCGGCGGCCATAGCGCTCCAGCGCTATCAGCGCGGCGACAATGGCTAACGCCAGGCATGACAGTTGCGCCGCTCCGGCGAGGCTGCCGCGATTGAGCCACGTGGTGAAGATCGAGACGGTCAGGGTGCGCACGCCGAGATATTCGCTTGCGCTGATGTCGTTGAGTGTTTCCAGCGCGACAAGAGCAAGACCGATGGCGAGGGCGGGACGCGCCATCGGCAGCGAGATGCGCAAGAAAATGCTCCATCGGTCTGCGCCGAGCGTGCGCGCAGCTTCCGCGAAGTCGGCGCTTTGCAACTGAAACGCTGCACGCGCCGAGAGATAGATGTAGGGATAAAGCACCATGCCAATGATCAGGATGGCGCCGGGAAGCGAACGCAGGCCGGGCAGCAGCGCCAGTGCGTCGCGCGGCGGCAGCCACAGCATCAGCGTGCGATGGAGAAGGCCGAGCGGCTCGAACAGGTCCACATAGACATAGGCGGCGATGTAGGTCGGGATCGCAAGCGGCAGCGGCAATAGCCACAGCAGCATCCCGCGGCCAGCAAAATCATGCCGCGAGACGATCCATGCGCTGCCCGCCCCGGCACCGAGCGTGACAAGGCCGACTCCCGCGAGCAGGAGCGCCGTGTCGCGCAGGGCAAGCGGCAGCACATAGTCGATCAGGTGCTGCCAGACGTCCGGCGCGGGCTGTGCCGCAAGCAGCACGATCGCAAGCACAGGCATCGCCACAAGCGCCGCAGTGAACACTGCGAGCGCGGAGACAATGGGTTCGGCGAAACGCGCGCTTGTCACGTTTGAAATAGCTGGCGTTCAAGCCTCAGTTGTCGAACCCGACCTTGTCGACCAGCGTAGATGCCGCCTTGCGGCTTGCGCCGATCTTGGCTACCGGCAAAGTGTCGGCGTTCAGCTTGCCGTAGCTGGCGATGGTCGGGTTGATCGCGACACCGGTACGAATCGGATACTCGTAATTGGCGTCGGCGTAGATCTGCTGCGCATGTTCGCCCGCCAGCCACTCGATCAGCTTGATGCCATTGGCGCGGTTCGGCGCATGCTTGGCCAGCAGCAGGCCGGACAGGTTCACATGCGTGCCGCCGCCCGCGAAGGTCGGCAAAATCACCTTCGTCGCCTCCGCCCAGGGTTTCTTGTCGGGGTCCTTGTTCATCATCAGCGCCCAGTAATAGGTGTTGCCGATGCCGATGTCGCATTTGCCGGCCGCCACGTCGCGCGCGGTTTCGCGGTCGCCGCCGGACGGCTTTTGCGCAAGGTTGGCCTTTACGACCCGCAGCCATTCCTCGGCCTTCGCTTCTCCGTGATGGGCGACATAGGCCGCGAACAGTGCGTTGTTATAGATGTGCTGGCCGGAGCGGATGCAGATTTTGCCCTTCCATTTTGGATCCGCAAGTTCCTCATAGGTGATGGCATCCTGCTTCACGCGATCCTTCGAGGCATAGATCACGCGCGCGCGCATCGAGATGCCGGACCAGTGTCCTTCGGGATCGCGATATTGTGCTGGCACGACCTTGTCGATCACCTCCGATTTCATCGGCTGGGTCACGCCGGCCTGCACCGCTTCCTCGATGCGGCCGATGTCGACGGTGAGCAGCACGTCAGCCGGACTGTTGGCGCCTTCTGCTTTGATGCGCTGCTCGAGGCCGGAGCTTGCCGATACGACATTGACCTTGATGCCGGTGTCCTTGGTGAAGGCGTCGGTCAGCGGCTGAAGCAGTTTCGATTCACGATAGCTGTAGAGATTGACCTCGCCCGATTGTGCGAAGGCGGCAGCGTTCAAAGTCATGGCGGATGCGACGGCGGCGGTGACGGCGAGAACGCGGGATACGAACATGGAACAACTCCGGCGATCATTTTGATACTGCCGGTGTCAGTAGCGCAGCCGCTTCCGCGCAAGCCGCGACGCGATGTCGCGAGTTGGGTGGTTTAGAGGTATTCCAGGATCGTTACGCGATCGCGCTGGCGTGCGAGAACAGCACTTCGATCAGCGTGCCGGAATGCGGCGCGGTCTTGATGTGGAACTTGGCGCGGTTGGCCTCCACCAGCGCCTTGGTCAGCGACAGGCTGGTGGCGGAACTGTCGGTGGTCTGGTCCGGCGCGCCGCCGGCGCGGAATGGCTCCATCGCCGCCGCGATCTCGTTGTCGTTGAGGCCGGGCCCGGTGTCGCGCACGCGCAGCACGATATCGCCGAAATCGGTGGTGGCTGTGGAGACGATGACCTGGCCGCCGGCATTGGCGAGGTGGATCGAATTCCCGATCAGGTTCAGCGCGATCTGGCGCAGCGCGCGCGCGTCGGCCTTCACCGCCGGCAGCGCATGGGCCAGCGAGGTGCGGATGATGATGCGCTCGCGATTGGCGTGCGGTTGCATCACCGCGACGCATTGTTCCACCAGGCTGTTGAGGTCCTGATTGGTCAGCGACATTTCCATCTTGCCGGATTCGATGCGCGACAGGTTGAGCAGATCGTCGATGATGGCGATCACGCGCTCGCCGGAGGCGCGGATGTCCTTCATGTAATCGGCGTAGCGCTCGTTGCCGAGCGGGCCGAAGCGCTCAGCGATCATGATGTCGGCAAAGCCGATGATGGCGTTGAGCGGCATCCGCACTTCGTGGCTGATGCGGCCGAGAATATCGGCCTTCGCCTGCGTCACGCGGTCGGCCTGCCGTCGCGCTTGCGTCAGATCGCTTTCGGACTTCCGGGTCTGGGTCTGGTTGCGGAAGATCGCGAACAGCCGGCCGGTGTCGTGCCCGGTGCGCCCGATGGTGAGCGACAGCGGGATCGCACCGCCGTCGCGGGTGCGGCCGAGCACGTCGCGGCCGTGGTCGAGCAGGCTCGCGACAGGGGCGCTCCTGACGGCGTCGAAATAATCCAGCGCCGCGCGCTGGCTGTCCGGTGCGATCAGGTCGATCAGCCTCAACAGGGTGATCGCGCTGTCGTCGCGGCCGAACAGGGTTTCGGCGCTGTGGTTGCACGAGAGCAGGCGGCCCTCGTCGTCCATGATCACAATGCCGTCGGGTGTGGTGTCGAGGATAGTGGACAGTTCTTCGGCCCGCGTGGTGTCGCTGTCCGCCGCGACGGGCGGCGCTGCCGCCGTGACCGGCTCAGGCGCGGGAGCCGGCGCGCGCGGGCCGGACAGCACCAGCGCATGCGCAGGCTCGTCATCCCACACTATCGCGAACAGCCGCGCTTCGGCGGGCGCGCCCCGGTCGGGTCCGTGCTGGCTGGTGGCGACGATCACCACCGGCGTTTCGGCACCCGATGCATCGATGTCGGAGTTTACGCTGGGCGCGATGGTGAGGGCATCGAGGCCGCCGGCTTCGTTCAGCGCGTGCAGGCTGTCGTAGCCGGTGCAGGCGAGGAAGGCGCTGTTGGCGTAAAGCAGCCGGTCGCGCCGGTAGACCAGCACGCCGCCCGGCAGGTGGTCGAGAAGCTGCGGCTCCCGTCGTGAAGTGGCGTGCGGTGCGCGGCCCTCCGGTTGCAGGAAGCCGGCCGGATAGGCCGTCGTCATTTCCGGCGGCGGTTCGATCTCGGGAACAGGCGTGTCGGCTTCCGGCGAGATCGCGGGAGCAACGTCGGTGTCCGGCGTGGTGGCGTCCGCTGCGCCCTCGAGCCGTGCTGACAGTCGCCGCGCCAGTTCGTCGAAGGCGTTGCTTTCGCCCGCAGTCAACGCGGGCAGCCTCGGTTCGGCAGCCGACGGGAAGGGGACGACGTTCTGCGGAATGTCCACGATGGCCTGCGGCGTTTCGTTCGGGGAAAGATCTTCGGTGCTGACGATTGCCGGCTCCGTGTCCGGCGGCGCGCTGGCGCTGGCCTGCGTTATCTCCTGCGCTATTTCCTGCGGAGGCGGTTCCTGCGAGGGCGGCGGTGCGGCGGTTGTTGGCGGCGATGAATACAGCACATCGTCGCGGCGCTGCGCGGCGAGCCGCGCCATGCCGTCGAGATCGCGGCAAACGCCGAAGCCGCGATAGCCGAGGAATCGTCCGCTGCGATCGTAGATCGGCAGGCCCGACAGCTCCACCGGCAGCCGCGCCCCGGACCCGTCGGCCGGCCACATCACCACGATACCACTCCAGGTGTCGCGGGTGGCGATGGCGGCGGCGATCTGTCCCTCGGGATCGATGCCGAGAGCGCCGGAAATGTCGCTCCACAGTCGCCCGAAGGCGGCCGCCGTCCGCGAGCCGATCAGCCGGGTGAATTCGTCGGAGCCGAGCACGAAGCGGCCGTCGTCGTCCATCTGCCACATGAAGCGCAGCGGATGGCGGCGCGCCGATAGCAACAGGCCGTCCATCTGGGCCAGCGTGGCGGATACGCTGCCGGAATCGAGCGTCGGCTCGGAGGTGGCGTCGTAAGGCGTGGCATCGTCGGGCGCGACGGTGACCGGCTCCGGCTGCGGCGTTGCCGCAGAGATGGCGGTGGCGGCTGGTTCTTGCCGCGGCGTAATTTCGGGAAGCGGCTCCGGCTTGGGCGTAGAAACAGGCGCGACCGGCACCACCGGCACCACCGGCGGTGGCGGCGCGGCATGTCGGGGCGCGGTGGCGTCTTCGATCAGGGCCACCAGCGCGGTCTCGGCACCGGCGCCGACGCGATGCAGCGCGATGCGGCCGAATTCCGCCTGCAGCATCGACCGGCCGTCGTGCAAAGCGCCGTTGCGCGCCTCGTCGAAGCAATGTCCGGCGAGATCGTTGAACAGCCCGGCAAACGGCTTTGCTGCATCGTTGGCGCCGATCAGCGCGCCGTCCGCGGTGAATATCATGGCGGGTAACGCCACGCTGTCGGCGACATGGGCCAGCCGTTCCGTCAGCGGCAGCGCACGTCCGACCGGCTCAACCGCCGCGATCAGCAGCGCCGATGCGCCGCCAGGAAACGACAGCAGGGTGCAGGCGCAGGTCAAAAGACGCCCGAACGGCGCGCCGAATCCGCGCAATTTTTCCAGGCGGGTGATGTCTGGCGGTAGCCGCGAGGCCAGTTGGGCGGCGTGGCGGCGATGGGGATCGGCCGGGCCGATGGTCCGTTCGGCCAGACGGGCCGCGCTGCGCTCTCCGAACAGCCGGGTCCCCGCGGCATTCGCCCACAGAATGTGTGCGCCATCGGGTGACCACAGCCACGCTGGCGCCACGCTCGTGGCATGAACCGCAAGCCGCGGATCGCGCACGCCGTCAAGTTGGAAACCGGCATCGCTCATTTCAGCCAACCGATCATGATCCTTCAGGCTCGCATGGCAGTCCCGAGCCGGCTGCTTAACGAATCGTTAGTCCGGCGCGGCGGCGCGGTCCATGGTTCGCCTGCAGGATAATCCATCAAAACCCACGATAACCTTAATCGTGCCGGGACTGGAGAACTCCCATGCCCCTCCCGCGTTGAGCCCTTGCAAAAGATGCCCAAAGGTTCACCATGAGCGGGCTGAGGGCTGTCATTGCGGCGCGTCATATCCGGAGCGTGGCCGGCGGCGATATCGGCGACAATGAAGGGGGCCGCGCAACGGCCGCCGAAAGAAATGCAACAGGAGACGGCACATGTCAGGCGATCCTTTCGAGCTTCCCAAGGAAATGCGCGCAATGGCAGAGACCAGCCTCGAGCAGGCGCGCAAGGCCTTTGAGGGCTTTATCGGCAACGCACAGCAGGCGGCTGCGGCGCTTGGCGGCGGTTCTTTCGGCGCGCCCGGCGAGGCCGCCAAGGACATCAGCGCCAAAGCGATTGCCTTCGCGGAAAAGAATGTCCAGTCATCCCTGACTTATGCGCAGCAGCTGATCCACGCCAAGGATCTCGCCGAGGTCATGCGCCTTCATACCGAATATGTGCAGGCGCAGATGCGTGCTCTGGCCGAGCAGGCGAGCGAAATGGGACAGACCGTGACCCGCGCCGCCATGGATGCGGCCAAGCCGAAATCCTGACGGGCGGCAGAATCTCTCCGGGCGTGAGAGGCGGTCCGTCATGACCCGGATCGCCTCCGCCGCCACCACGGCGGCCGATCCGGTATGGCGGTATTTTATTGCAATGCACAATAAATTCGTCGTAAATTAGCTGTAGACGGCTTCAAACCCCCGAAGCCGCCCCGCAGGGGATGGGATCCCTGTGGCGTCCGATGGCGGGTAGCTCGACGAGCTGTCGTCCTGCGTTGCGGGGCGCCGTTATACCCGGACGTCATCCTGTCCCGACAAGGAAATTCGAGAATGAGCGCTGCCAACGATCCGTTTTCGGTCGTCCCTCCGTTTCAGGTTCCCGAGCGGGTTCGCGCCTTCGCCGAAAAAGGTGTCTCCGAGGTTCAGGAACGTTATCAGAAGCTGATGGATGCCGCCGAGAGCAACAATGGCGCGTTCGAGGCCGCCTGCACCTCCGCGACCCGGGGCGCCGGCGACCTGACCGCGAAGCTGGTCGATATCGCCAGGGCCAACGCCGAACACGCCCTCGATTTCGCGCACAGCCTGCTCGGCGTGACGTCGTTTCCGGAGGCGTTCGAACTGGTCAATGCGCATGCGTGCAAGCAATTCGAAACCCTGACGGCCCAGTCGCGGGAGCTTGCCGCGCTTGGCCAGAAAGTGGCTGCGGAGACCACCGAGCCGATCACGGCCAGCGCCGTGAAGACGTTCAGGGCCGTATCCTGAGCCGGATTGCGGCGGAATTCATCGGGCTTGGAACGGCGCAAGCCCGGGTTTTGTTCTGTGCGCGGGGCTGTCAAAGCGACTTGCCAAAGCGCGGTTGAAAATGCAGTTGTAGCTCAGCTGGTTAGAGCGCCGGATTGTGGATCCGGAGGTCGGTGGTTCGATCCCACCCAACTGTACCATCCTCCCCTTCGCCGATATCCGTCACCGCACCCGACAACGCTGCCACACCCGGTCAACCGGGCGCTTGTTACGTTCCGGCGTTCGTCGGTAGGTGGCGATGGTGGGGGCTCGGCCAAGGTCCGGCCAGAGATACCGATCCGGCGCGCCCAGAAGAAAATCGAGATCGCCGTGTTGTTGCATCCGGGAAGGGTGATGAATCCCACAACATGATACAAGGCAACCGGCCGCTCGATTCCACCGCGCTCGATCAGGCGGCTGCGGCGCTTTATGCACGGAAGTGCGTGACGCGGTTGCAGATCGGCCTGTTCAAAGCGTGACGGGGACTCTCACGCCACGCCTGCTTCGCAGGACGGTCGGAACCTGATGCCGACAAGTTCATTTTCGCGCCAGATCACGTTGCAGCTTCGAACGGTACGAAAATTATCGAATGACAGATTGAAGTCGAGCGGCAGCACGCGCGGTCCGTTCAGCTCGATCTTGGCGCCTTCGTTGGTCAGGTTGTGAACAACGCAGGTGAAGACGTCGCGCTGTCCGTCGAAGAACATCAGCGCCTTCTTCATCACTTGCGTTCGTTGTTTGGCGCGTCGTTCCTGCACGAAGTATCCGATCCCTGAATCCGCCATGGACCGCGGTCTCGAACCGCGCGACCCTGGGCCAAACATGGAACCTAAGGGGGCCGCCGGTAACTACAAACGGTTTCACTTCATAAGGTAAACGTTGCGTGCGGTGATGCCTGCGATTGTCGCGGTATGAGGAACCCAATGACCGGCATGGTCCATATGGGCTTCCCGGAGCCCGGCAAATGTCCCATACGACATCCGATGCTGATGAATCAGAAAATATGGGCGGTGATCGCCTGGGGCGCGCTCGGCGTCATTGTGTTCGCGACCCTGTCGCCGCTCGGGCTGCGGCCCCATCTGGCAAGCCAGCATCGGGAGCACTTCGCGGCGTTCGCGGCGGTGGGGCTGCTGTTCGGTCTCGCTTACCGTCGTCCGGTTCTGGTTCTGGTGCTGCTGTGCGCCGCGGCGGTCGTGCTGGAACTGCTGCAGCTCCTGACGCCGGATCGGCACGGCCGCGCTATTGATGTCGCATTCAAGCTGGCGGGAGCAGGAGCGGGCGCGTGTGCCTCGTGGCTGCTGATGCGGCTCGCGCTCAAACGCTGAAGGCATAACCCGCCTGCGGCGCCAGCCCGATGTTCGCGGCGTTTGCGACGGCGATGGCAGCCGGTTGCCCCGCCTTGATCTGGACACCGAAGGTGACAAGCGCGCCGGGGGAGGGCGCCACACAGTGGGTGCTGCGGAGGGCGTTCGGGCTCGATGACGGCGAGGGCCGATACGATCCCGCGCTTCTGGTCGCTATCGGCGCGAAACAGCCTTAAACTATGGCTAGTTGGCTAATTGCTCAACTGGCGCGGATGTTGCCTCATGACGGGGGTGCGCTTCCTGACTGGCGGTGCGGACGTGGACGTGTCTGCCGGTCGGACAGGGATGTTTTGTTCCGGCACGGCGCCCGCTAAACGAGTCCCAAAACAGTACGGCGTAGGGTCACCGCATGGCGATTTCTGAAAATGACAGGCACGACGCATTTTTGCGGGACCCCCAGTCACCGGTGGCGGTGGTTGAGAAACTTACGGGGACCGTGCGCCGCCGTGCGGCGCTGATCGGCATCGTAACGGCGGTGTGCGCGGCGCTCGGGCTCGCCTATATCCTGCTGCCCGCGCCGAAATACGTCGCCTCCGGCCGGATTCTGCTCGATCCGCAGGGGCTCCAGATCGCTGGGACCGGCGTTGCGCCGCGTGGCGCGCGGGACATCAGTGCCATCGAGGCCGAAAGCCAGATTTACGTCATCACCTCGCGCAGCGTGTTCGACCGCGTGATCGACCGCGAGAAGCTGGACACCAATCCGCTGTTCGGCGCGAAATCGCGTGGTCTGTTGTCGACGCTGCTGGTCGGTGTCGGGCTCGTCCGTCCGGTCGATCCGCACATCATGGCGCTGCGACAACTCGACCGTGCCGTCAGCGTCAGCCGCAGCGCCGACTCCTTCGTCTTCAACGTCAATGTCGCGACCACCGATCGCGATACCTCCGAGCGCGTCGCCAACGCGATCATGGACGCCTACATCGAGGAGGAAGCGCGGGCGCAGGCTGAAACGGCGCGGCGCGCCGGGGCCACGCTCGATGCGCGGCTCGAAGCCTTGCAGGGCCGCCTGCGCGAGGCGGAAGAGCGCTATGAAAAATATCGCAGCGAAAAGGGGCTCGTCATCGTCAGCGGGCAGCCGCTGATCGAGAAGCAGGCCGGCGAGTTTGCCAGCCAGATCACCGCGGCGGAAGCCAGGGTCAACGAACTGCGCGCGAGCCTCGACCAGATCCAGCGGGTCAGGAGCGGCAGCCCCGATCTCGATGCCCTGCCGGAAGCCTTTCGCGGCGGCGCCATCGAAACCCTGAAGAATCGC
>JAFKES010000023.1 GCA_017308495.1 Afipia sp. | reverse complement strand
ACGGCCACCGCATCCACTACGACCGCGACTATGTCACCAAGGTCGAGGGCTATCCGGGGCTGATCGCGCACGGCCCGCTGCAGGCGGCGCTGCTGATCGAGTTCGCCGCGAAGCTGCGCGGCGGCAAGGCCCCGGCGAACTTTGTCTATCGCGGCGTCAGCCCGCTGTTCGACGGCTCGGAGTTCAGCATCAACGGCAACGACACCGCCACAGGCCTCGAAGTGTGGACGGCGAACGCCGCCGGACAGCCGACCATGACAGCCACCGCGAGCTGGTAGCACATACATTCGTCATTGTGAGCCAACGGGTCGGCGCAAAGCGGCGCCCGATGACAGGCTCCGCGAAGCAATCCAGATCGCGGCAACAAGGATTGGATTGCTTCGGCGCTGGCGCGCCTCGCAATGACGAGCAGAGAATTCTGCCTTTACGCCTTCCCGTGCATGTCGCGGGTCGCGGCCTGCAGTTTCGCCATGCCGCCGATCCAGCGGTCGTAATTGTCGGTCTTGCGGCGCATGTAATCGAGCACCTGCGGATGCGGCAGGATCAGGAAGGTCTCGCGCGCGAGGCCGTCCAGCGCGCAGCGCGCAACGTCATCGGCGCTGAGGTTGCCGTCGTTGGACTGCGGCCCCTTGGGAATATCCTTCAGCATGTCGGTCTCCACGCCCTGCGGACACAGGATGGAAACGCGGATGTTGTGCGCCTTATGCGAGATCGCGAGGTTTTCCGCGAAGCCCACGGCGGCGTGCTTGGTGGTGGCATAGACCGCGCTGCCGACCTGCGACAACAGCCCCGCCGCCGAAATGGTGTTGAGGAAATAGCCGCCGCCGCGCGCACGGAAGCGCGGCACCAGATGCCGCGCCGCGTGGACATGGGCCATGACATGGATCGCCCAGCTTTTCTCCCACGCCGCGTCCGGCGCGCCGCCGGCGTTGTCCATCATCGGATCGAAGCCGCCGCCGATGCCGGCATTGGAGCAGAACAGGTCGATGGGGCCGAACTGCTTCTCGGACTCCTCGATGACGTGAACGAGATCGCTCTCCCTGGCCACGTCGCAGGCGAAGCCCGCGCCGCCGATGGCATCAGCCGCCGCGGTGGCGCGTTCACCATCGAGATCGGCGACCACGACTTTCGCCGCGCCCGCGCGATGGAAGGTTTCGCACAGCGCCCGGCCGATGCCGTTGGCGCCGCCAGTGACGACGACGACTTTTCCGGAGATGTCCATGCTTATGTCTTAGGCGCGAAACCGCGCCGGATCAATCCGCTCACGCCGCGAGCAGAACCAGATCGACCACCGCGGCGTAATGCACGGCGGCGGCAAGCAGCACGAAGCCGTGCCAGATCGCATTCTGGAAACGCAGCCGCTCCCAGGCATGGAAGATGACGCCGAGCGAATAGATCACCCCGCCGGCCGCGACCAGCCACAGCGTCGAGGACGGCAGCGCCGACACCAGAGCGTCATAGGCGACGACGCCGCTCCATCCCAGCGCCAGATAGAGTCCGACGGCGAGACGGTCGAACCGCCCGGGCAGAAAAATCTTCAGCGCGATCCCCGCCGCCGCCACGCCCCAGACACCCGTCAGCAGGGCGATGCGCATGACGGGATCATGGATCTGGGTCAGGAACGGCGTATAGGTCGCCGCGATGAGGATGTAGATCGCCGAATGGTCGAAACGGCGCAGCCACCATTTGGCCGGCGACACCGGCCACAGATTGTAGGTCGCCGACAGGCCGAGCATGGCGACGAGACCCAAAGCATAGATCGACACCGCCGCCACATCGGCACGCGAGGCGTGCCCGGCGGCGAGCGCCACCAGCGCGATCGCGGCGATCAGCCCGCAGGCGATGCCGAGCCCATGGACGACGCCGTCGGCGATCAGCTCGGCGCGGTCGTAGTCCCAGCGGATCGCGCCGCCGCCTGTGCTGCGACGTTCCGCTTGGACCGGCTTCAACCTGAACACCGCCATGCCGCGCGATCTCCCTTTCCGCACCCGCCCGCGCGGACCATCCGCCTGCAGCGGCCGCACGTCAATCGCGTGGCGTGAAACTTGATTTCCGCCCCGCGACATCCCAGCTTGATGAGACCGCCGCGCGCCCTCTCGAAGCCTGTCCTTCTTATCCGGCAAAGTCTTGATCGAATTATGACCCCCAGTATCGTAGGCCTCGTCGAGGAAACCCGCCTGTCGATCCGTTCCCTGATCGAATATGGCGAAGGCCTCTTCAACCCGACGGTGCGGCTCGGCGTCACCGGGCTGTCGCGCGCGGGCAAGACGGTATTCATCACCGCGCTGGTGCACGGACTGTTGCGCGGCGGCCGTTTTCCGGTGTTCGAATCGCTGGCCACCGGCCGCATCGCCCGCGCGCGGCTCGCGCCGCAGCCCGATGACGCGGTACCGCGCTTCGCCTATGAAAGCCATCTCCGCACCCTGATCGGGGAGCGGCGCTGGCCGGCCTCCACCACCGACATCAGCGAATTGCGGCTGGTGATCGACTACCAGCGCCAGAACGCGGCATCGCGCACCCTCACCCTCGATCTGGTGGACTATCCCGGCGAGTGGCTGCTCGACCTGCCGCTGCTCGACAAGAGCTACGAGCAGTGGTCGGCGGAGAGCCTCGCGCTGTCGCGCCGCGAGCCGCGCGCCCGGCTTGCCGCCGAATGGCATGCGCATCTGGCGCGCCTCGACGCGCGCGGACCCGAGGATGAGCAGGCGACGCTGGTGGCCGCGAAACTGTTCACCGGCTATCTGCGCGCCTGCCGCGACGAGCGCTTCGCTATGAGCCTGCTGCCGCCCGGGCGCTTCCTGATGCCGGGCAATCTCGCCGGCTCCCCGGCGCTGACCTTCGCGCCGCTCGATGTGCCCGCCGACGGCAGCGCGCCGGACGGCTCGCTGTGGGCGATGATGAAGCGGCGCTACGAAGCCTACAAGGACGTTGTGGTGCGCCCGTTCTTTCGCGATCACTTCACGCGGCTCGACCGCCAGATCGTGCTGGTCGACACGCTGGCCGCGCTCAATGCCGGGCCGGAGGCGGTGAAGGATCTCGAAGGCGCACTGGCGGGCATTCTCGACTGCTTCAACATCGGCCGCAGCACGTTCTTCGCCTCGCTGTTCCGTCCGCGCATCGACCGCATTCTGTTCGCCGCCACCAAGGCCGATCATCTGCATCACACCAGCCACGACCGGCTGGAAGCGATCCTGCGCCGCATGGCGGAGCGCGCCGCCGCGCGCGCCGAATTCGCCGGCGCGGCGGTGGACGTGGTGGCGCTCGCCGCCGTCCGCGCCACCCGCGAGGCGCAGGTCGCGCAAGGCCGCGAGAAACTGCCCTCGATCCTCGGCACGCCGGAGGCGGGCGAAACCTCCGGCGGCGAGGTGTTCGACGGCACGACCGAAGTCGCGACCTTTCCGGGCGACCTGCCGGCGCGGCTCGATGACCTGTTCGCCGGCGACGCCTCCTTTCGCGGCCTCACCGCGACGGCGGCGGAGGACACAGACTTCCGCTTCCTGCGCTTCCGGCCGCCACATCTCGAAGCCCCCGCCGGCGAGGAGCCCGCGCTGCCCCATATCCGCCTTGACCGCGCCCTTCAGTTCCTGATCGGAGACAGGTTGCAATGAACGACAGGCCGCATCCCCGCAAGCCGGCGGCGTTCAAACTCGACGATCCGCGCGTCGTGCTGATGGAGGACGACGACAGCACCGCGCTGCCCGCGCGCGGCCAGGTGCGCATCACCCCGGAGCCCGACCCGGCGGCGCTGCCGGTGCCGCTCGATGCGCCAGCGCGCGTCCCGCGCAAGCGCTTCCGCTGGGCGACGCTGTTCTGGACCGCGCTCGGCGGCCTGGTGACGCTCGGCCTCGGCCTCGGCATCGCCAATCTGGTCAGCGATCTGTTCAGCCGCAGCATGAGTCTCGGCTATCTCGGCCTCGTCTTCGCCGTGGCGGCGGTGGTGGCGCTCGTCGCCATCATCGCGCGCGAGACGCGAAGTCTCTTGCGGCTGGAGACCATCGAAGCGTTGCACGCGCGCGCCAATGCGGTGCTCGCGAGCGACGACCGCGCGGAGAGCGACGCCATCGTCCGCGACCTGCTCAAGATCGCCCACGACAATCCGCACCTCGCCCGCGCCCGCATGGCGCTCGCCGACCACGGCCGCGACATCATCGACGGCGCCGACATGGTGCGCCTCGCCGAGCGCGAATTGATGGCGCCGCTCGACCAGGAGGCGCGGCGGCTGATCTCGAGCGCGGCGCAGCGCGTCTCCATCGTCACCGCCGTCAGCCCCAATGCGGTGATCGATGTGCTGTTCGTGTCCGCCGCGGCACTGCGCCTGATCCGCCAGTTGGCGCGGCTCTATGGCGGACGCCCCGGCACGCTCGGCATGATCCGCCTGGTGCGGCACGCCGTCGCCCATCTGGCGGTGACCGGCGGCATGGCAGCCAGCGACAGCCTGATCCAGCAGGTGCTGGGCCACGGCCTCGCCGCCAAGCTGTCGGCGCGACTCGGCGAGGGCTTGCTCAACGGCCTGCTCACCGCGCGCCTCGGCCTCGCCGCGGTGGAGGTAACCCGGCCGTTGCCGTTCGCGGCGCTGCCGCGGCCGGCGCTGTCCGATCTCGCCAAAGACCTGCTCAAGCGCACCGGCGGCGACGACACAACCTCGTGATCGACATTTGTCGATTCCCGAAGAAAAGCATGAACCGATCCCGAGGGCGGTGCGACCCATCTGTATTGAACGGATGTCACGCACCTCGCGCACAACGCGCGCAACTCAGGAGAACGACCATGTTTCGCAAACTTGCTCTCGCGCTTGCCGCTTCTGCCGCGCTCGGCGCCGCCGCCCTCGCACCGACCGCCGCGTCCGCCCATGGTTGGCATGGTGGCGGCTGGCATGGCGGCGGCTGGGGCCACCATCACCGCGGGTTCGGCTTCGGCTTCAGCCCGGTGATCGTGACCGGCGGTTATGTCGATGACGGCTGCCTCGTCACCCGCCGCGTCCGCACGCCCCACGGCATCCGCTTCCGCACGGTGAATGTCTGCTACTGAGTCCACCGGTTGCGCCGCCCACACAAAAACCCCCGACCGCATCGCGGCCGGGGGTTTTCATATCGTGCGCGTGCTGAAGCCGTTCAGCCCCACGGTCCTCGCGACCGGCCCCAAGGGCCGGTCGGGCCACTCGGACCGCGCGGCGCGGCGGTGGCGGTCGGCGCCGTGACATTGCCCCGCGCGCCGGTTTCCGCCGCAAAGCGCTGCAAGGCATCGACGCGGTTCCGGGTCGAGGGATGAGTCGAAAACAGATTGTCCATGCCCTGCCCCGACAGCGGATTGATGATGAACATATGCGCGGTGGCGGGGCTGCGCTCCGCGTCCATGTTCGGCACATGGTGCACGCCGTCCTCGATCCGCATCAGCGCCGAGGCAAGCCACATCGGCTCGCCGCAGATCTGCGCGCCGAGACGGTCGGCCGAATATTCGCGGGTGCGGCTGATGGCCATCTGCACGATCATCGCCGCGAGCGGCGCCAGCAGCATCATCGCCAGCGAGCCGATCACGCCCATGCCGTTGTTGTCGCGGCGGCCGCCGAAGAACATGCCGAACTGCGCCAGCATGGAGATCGCACCCGCGATGGTGGCGGTGACCGTCATGATCAGCGTGTCGCGGTTCTTGATATGCGCCAGTTCATGCGCCATCACCCCGGCCAGTTCCTCGCGGCTCAGCGACTGCAGCAGGCCGGTGGTCGCGGCCACGGCGGCATGCTCCGGATCGCGCCCGGTGGCGAAGGCGTTGGGCTGCGGATTGTCCATCAGATAGACCTTGGGCATCGGCAGTTGCGCGCGCTGCGCCAGTTCCGCGACGAGGCCGACAAAGTCCGGCGCGCTGCGCGCATCGACCTCGTGGGCGCCGTGCATCGACAGCACCATGCGGTCCGAATTCCAGTAGGCGAACAGGTTGGTGCCCGCGGCGATCACCAGCGCGATCATCGCGCCACTGGTGCCGCCGATCAGATAGCCGACAGCCATGAACAGCGCCGTCAGCCCCGCCAGCAGGATCGCCGTCTTGAAATAGTTCATCGCCCTCTCCGATGCGCGCCCGGCGCAGTGCCGGCGCGGATCGCGCGGCGGCAGCCGGATGTCGCCCCTCAGATGGTGGCGGCCATGCCCCCGCCGCAAGACCCGCTGCTGCGGCGCGGCGTCGCAAATCGAAAGAGCATGCTAACGATATTGGAGATTAACGAATGGCAATGCATGCGCCGACCGCCCTGCGGCGGCAGGGCGTATCGTCAGCAGGACGCGCCCCAGCCCTTGGGAAACGGAAACAGCGGCCAGGCTCCGGAGTCCACGCCGGAACCGGAGCAATCCTCGGCCCGGTCGCCCGGCTCAAGCACGCCGCCGCAATACGGGCAGGGATTGTCGTTGGCGGCGCGGATTGCCTCAAGCGGCATCTCGGTAACGTCGCAGGCGAAGAACGTGACGGGCTTCCGACGCGGCAACAGCTGGTTCACTGGCATGCTCATTCCTCTTCATCAGAGGCTGCATCATGTCAGCAAGATCATGCCGCTCCGTTCAGGCGAAGGCTCAAATTTTAGCATTCGAGCGCGGACAATTTACCGCGATGTGGCGCTCATCGGCCGCCTCAGCGGGCGACAATCAGGCCCCGGGTCGTGACCACGACCCAGCGGCCGTCCTGGCGGCGGATGGCATCGACGCGGCCGACACCCGGCAGCGGATCGCCTGGCAGCACCTCGAAAATGCCCTGCCGCCCCTGCACCGTCGCCATCCCGTCGGACACCTCGCGCAGCACCCAGCCATCCACCAGCGGCAGACGGTTCGGCGTGGCGGCCGGAAGCGGCGGCGCAGCGGCATGCGCCGGCGGCGCAACCGAGCCGGTGGCCTCGGCGGCGCGCAGCTTGTCCACCGCCTCGCTCAGTTTCGCGAGCTTGGCCGCAGGTTCGGCCTGGGCCTTCTCGACGCGATCGACGCGCTCGGCGAGCTTGACCGACTGCACCGCCTGCGTGGATGCCATCGAACGGACCGCCGCCAGATCGGCATTCAGCCTGGCGATGGCGCTGTCCACGGCGCGGCTTTGGTCGGTGACGGCAGCGGCCGCGACCGTACGGCCAGAGTTCGAATTCAGGTAATGGCCGAGGCCGGTGGTGGCGAGCGAGCCGCCGATGGCGCCAACCGTCGCGGCAAGGGCGACAATGGCCGCGACCGACAGGCGGCGCACCGGCGCGTCGTTCGCCGCCGCGGCGGCCGACGCGAACACCTGCTCGCGCTCGCGCTGCTCGTCGAATACGAAATCTTCCCATGAATTGTGCGGCGTCAGGCGCTGCAATGTGATCTGCTTCGAGGCCACCGGCGCTGCGGGCACGGCCACCTCGCCCTCGCCCGCGGCCTGCGCCGACGTCTCCGCCGCGCCGTCCTGATGCGCCGCCTCGTCGCCGCTCTTCGGCACCAGCGTGGCGTCGTCGTGCGGGCCGGGCTTCTTGATGTCGCCGTCGAGGGAATGGTCGGTCATGGAAACGCTCCGAAACTGTTCACTGTTTGGTAACCATGAATTCGTTGACAAT
>JAFKES010000022.1 GCA_017308495.1 Afipia sp. | reverse complement strand
GGGATCTGGGCGCGCAGCATCGGCAGCTTGGCCTTGACCGCGTCCACCACCGCCACCGTATTGGCGTCCGGCTGCTTCTGGATCGCCAGCACGATGGAGCGCGTGCCGTTGAACCAGGTGGCGATCTTGTCGTTCTCGACGCTGTCGTAGATGCGGGCGACCTCGTCGAGCTTCACCGGCGATCCGTTGCGCCACGCCACGACCACCTGCCGGTAGTCCGCCGCCTTGTCGAGCTGGCCGGAGGCCTGCAACGCAATGTCCTGCTTGGGCCCGCTGATGGTGCCCACCGGCGTCGAGGAGTTGGCGCGGGTCACCGCGGCGCGGATATCCTCCAGCGACAGGCCGCGCGCCGCCGCTGCTTCCGGATCGGCCTGCACCCGCACGGCGAATTTCTGCGCGCCGTAGATCAGCACCTGCGCCACGCCCGGGATCTGCGACAGCGTCTGCGCGATGGTGATGTCGCCATATTCGTTGACGGCGGACAGCGGCAGCGTGTCCGAACTGAGCGAGATGAACAGCACCGGGAAGTCCGCCGGATTCACTTTCCGGAAGGTCGGCGGGATGATCATCTCCACCGGCAGGCGGCGCTGGGCGATGGTCAGCGCGGTCTGCACGTCGAGCGCCGCGCCGTCGATGTTGCGGTTGAGGTCGAACTGGATGGTGATGACGCTGGTGCCCATCGAGGACATCGACGACATCGACGAAATTCCCGCGATGGTCGACAGCTGGCGTTCGATCGGACCCGCCACCGACGCCGCCATGGTGTCGGCGCTCGCGCCCGGCAGGGTCGCCGTCACCGCGATGGTCGGAAAGTCCACCTTGGGCAGCGCCGACACCGGCAGCAGGCGGAAGGCGAACACACCGAAGGCGATGATCGATGCCGTCATCAGCGTCGTCATCACGGGGCGGCGGATGCAAAGCTCCGACAACGTCATGGTTCAGGCTCCGGCCTTGCGGGCGCGCGGCTCGACGGCGGTGCCGTTCGACAGCAGCAACTGGCCGTCCACCACGATATCTTCCCCGCCCTGAAGGCCGCTGTCGACCACCGAGAAGCCCTGGAACGTGCGGCTGATGGTAACGGGCTGGACATGGGCCTTGCCGTCGCGGACCACGAACACGAAATTGCCGGTCTGGCTGCGCTGCACCCCGACCGAGGGCACGATCACCGCCTCCTCGGTGCGGATGGTGAGGCGCGTATTGACCAGAATGCCCGGCCACAGCAGTTCGCTCTCGTTGGCCATCAGGCCGCGCACGGTGACCATGCCGGTGGTGGCATCGACGGCGTTCTCCACCATGGCCACGGTGCCGGTTTCCGAGCGGCCGTTGCCGGGGATCGTCGCCGTCACCGACGACTGTCCGGCCTTCATGGCGTCGCGCAGGTCGCTCAGCACCCGCTGGGGCACGGCAAAGGTGACGTAGACCGGAGCCATCTGGTTGATGGTGGCGAGCGGCGTGGTGTCGGCCGGGCGGACGAAATTGCCGACCTTCACCGACGCCGCGCTGATGCGGCCGCTGATCGGCGCGGTGATCCGGGTGTAGCTTCTCTGGACTTTCAGGTTGTCGAGCAAGGCCTCGTCGGCCTGGATCGTCGCCACCGCATTGTCGGACGCGGTTTTGGCGTTGTCGACGTTGACCTGGGTGGTGGCGCCCTTGCCGATCAGTTCGGAGTAACGCTTGAAATCGCGTTCGGCGGCGGCGAGCTGGGTGCGGTCGCGGGCCAGGTTGCCCTCGGCCTGGGCGATCTGCGCGTCGATCTGGCGGGCGTCCAGCGTGAACAGCAGGTCGCCCTCCTTCACCCGCGCGCCGTCCTCGAAGTGCACCCTGACGATGGTGGTCTCGAGTCGGGATTTCAGCGCCACGCTGGATATCGGCGTTACCGTGCCGATGGAATCGACATCGAGCGGCACCGGCTTGCGCTCCGCCCGGGCGACCTCGACGGAAACCACGCGCGGCCGCGGCGGTGCCTTCGCCTCGGTATTTCCACCGCTCCACATCCCTCGCGTCGCATAGGCGGCCGCCGCCACGGCGCAGAGGCCCACGATCACAACCGCGCGCGTCCTGAACACTTGTTTCGTCATGATTGCTTGCAGGCGCACCCCCGGCTTCGCCACGAAGCGATGCGAGCCCGGCCGCGTTCCGCCACTCCTGTTTTTGCGCTGGTTTTCCAGCGGAATTTGCATCCGGCTTATCACAGCCACGCCATTCGTGGTACGGCATGGCGGCTTAATTCTCGGCAATCTCGCAGTTTACCTTACGGAATCGGCCATGCGCATCGCCACCTGGAACGTCAATTCCGTCCGCCAGCGGCTCGACCACCTGCTGGCGTGGCTGCAGGAGCGCGCGCCCGACATCGTCTGCCTGCAGGAAATCAAGTGCGTGGACGAAGCGTTCCCGCGCGAGCCGATCGAGGCGCTGGGTTACCATGTGGAAACCCATGGCCAGAAGACCTTCAACGGCGTGGCGCTGCTGTCGAAGATCCGGCTCGACCACCACAGCCGCGGGCTCGACGGCGACGACGGCGATCTCCACGCCCGTTTCATCGATGGCGAAGTGTCGCACAGGGGCGGCGCGCTGCGCGTCGCCTGCCTCTATCTGCCCAACGGAAACCCGCCCGACACAGAAAAATATCCATACAAGATCAAATGGATGGAACGACTTTCTGACTATGCACGCAAACAGTTGAAAGACGAGCAGCCGCTGGTGCTGGCAGGCGATTTCAACGTCATCCCGTCAGCGGACGACGTCTACAACCCTGCTGCCTGGGCCGGCGACGCCCTGTTCCTGCCCAAGACCCGCGAGCGCTTCCGCGCCCTGCTCGACCTCGGCTTCACCGACGCCATCCGCGCCGCCACCGACGCGCCGGGCCAGTACACCTTCTGGGATTATCAGGGCGGCGCGTGGCCGAAGAACAACGGCATCCGCATCGACCACCTGCTGCTGTCGCCGCAGGCCGCCGACCGGCTGGTAGCCGCTGGGATCGACCGCCACGTCCGCGGCTGGGAAAAGGCGTCCGACCACGTGCCGGTGTGGATCGACCTGGATCTAGGCTGAGCCCGCGTCACCAGTCCCGCCTGATCCCGGGACCGCTGCCGCGCCCGATATTGCCATATCGCGGGTTTTGATCATGGACATGCAGGAGTTCAGCAAATACGGCCACGTTTCCCGGCCTTCTCCCTTTCGGAAGAAGCAGGCCTTCTGGCTCAATGGCGATATTTTGCATTGGCGCGACGGCCATTCCAAAGGCCACGTCGCCCTTTCCGACCTCGCCAGTCTCGTCGTCTACGAAAAATCCGGAGGGCGCGTCTGTCGCCTGACAGACAACGAGGGACGCCACCACGACATTTCCGAACGGCACTGGTTCGGGTGGGAGGCCGGCGAAAGACGTCGCTTCGGCGCCAGCGAATTGCACAGCGCGACGTTTACATCGCTTGTCTCCGCCCTCCGCTGGCGGATGCGGAAACCCGCTTAATCGCGATGGAACAAAGCAATGACGCAAGAAGCGTCGGGGATCAGTCCCGCCGGCCCTGAACCCAGCGCTCGAGCATCTGGAGCGCCATGGCGCGGTCGTCATCGGAGGCCTTGGCCAGCGCGGTCTTGTAGGTGTCCTTGATCCAGGTCTCGTCCGCCGTGGCGCTGTCCTGCGCCAACGTCAGCCACATCAGGCCGCGGGCGGTCTGGCGCGGCAGGCGGTCGCCGCTGCACAGCATCTGGCCGAGCAGCGCCTGGGCCTGATGCTGGCCCTTGCGGGCGGCGAGGCCGAGCCAGCGGATGCCGTATTTGGTGTCGCGCGGCATGCCGACGCCATCAAGATACATCCGCGCCAGATTGTACTGGGCCTCGGCATTGCCGAAATACGAGGCGGCATAGGAGAACATCTCCCGCGCGCGCTCCGGATCGGCCTTCACCCGGGTATTGGGAATGCCCGAAACGTAATAGCGGCCGAGCGCCACGAAGGCGTTGGCGACGATGGAGGCCTGCGGCGCGGACGGGCTGTCCTCGGCGTGGGCATTGGCGATCCTGCTGAAATAGTCGTAGGCGCGCAGATCGTCCTGGGCGACGCCGTCGCCCTTGGCGTACATCCGCCCGAGCTTCCACTGGGCGACGGGATGGCCGCCCTCGGCGGCGTATTGCAGGGCCGTGAGCGACGCCGGCTGAGGAATGTCGGCCGGAGGCACCGGCTTCTTGATCACCGCCACCCCGCTGGGAGCGGCGACCACCGGCAGCGCGGCATCCTGGCTGCCCGGGGTCGTGCCTTCGAAAGCGGCGGCCGGATGCGTTGCCAACACCGCAATGCTCAGGGCCGCGACAATCCCGATACGATCAAAGCCGATGCGATCAAACGTCCGCATAACACACTTTCTCACCCGCCACGCCCGAAGCGTGACCACGTCCGTGACCGCCCTTCCAGCCCACCGGACAGATCCGGCAGCCTCGCCTCGGTGGTGGTCATCGCGTCCATCATGAACCCTTGCCGCCGGCCGCCGCGAAGGCAGAAAACCCCTGAAAACAGGCAGGATCTTTCATACCCGTCCCTCGCGCCGCTTCCGCCGGCCTACGAGATAAGAATTCATGGAGGGGTGTGGCTAAATCGCGGCGCGCGCAAGGGCGTCCTGAGGCGACGGTTAAATGTTCACGAAGTGTTGTAGGCACGCAACAATCGTTGCGCCGCGGCAACCATCTCCCTGGCGAATCCGACCATACCGCCGCCAAGGCCGCGCGCACCTTTGTGGCCCACCCCGACAGAAGACCGGATAGAACCGCGCTCAACGCGCAAGCGATTTCCGGCCAACCGCAGCCCGCAACCGCGCCGGATATCACGTCCGAATGGATGAAACGTCCACAATGTGCCGAAGCTGAAAACCCCGGAAAGCGATATCTGCAGACCGCGACGAACGCAGGGCCGATCTGTTGCGATCCCATCATCAGACAGGGAACGGACGCGGCGTCGGCGAGCGGCGCCGCGGCGGGCCCATTCTGGCCGGAGTGCGCCGCCGGAGCGGCCGAACGCGCAGGCACGACCTTCTGATTCCCGCCTCGCCTCACACGCAGCGATGAAAGCGGACGAACGGCGGACGCTCCGGCGCGGCGACTATACTTTTCACCCGCACCAGAATCTGGATAAAATCGACAGTTCGCATCTGATTTATCGAGAAATTTGGATGAAGGCGTTTTCGCTGTCTTTCGCCCTGATTGCCGCTGCCCTCACCCATTCAACCGCGGCCGAGGCCAGCCCTGAAGGACTGGCCGTTGTGCAGGCCCTCCCCTGTCAAAGCATGACCTACGGCACGCTCGCCAATCGGCTCGCGGCGCGATCGAACGAGCCGCTCGGCATCCCTCTTTCAAAATGGGACGCAGAGGTGGCCGAAGCCATATTGAATCGCATCAGGGCATGCAGCGCCGAGATTTCCCCCCGCTATGCAAACGACGCGCTCAGGCTGCTGCCGAATTATCTGGCGCCGCTTGTTCAACAGGGCAATGCCGCGCGCGCCGCATCGAAATACAGCGAGGAGGAAAGCAGCTACAAGTGCGATCCGTCGAAATACGCCGTAAGAGACGATGCTTCCCGCTCTCAGATGGAATCCTGGCTTGGCGTACCCGTGACCCGATCGGCGCCGGCCCAGCAATCCGCAGACCGGCCCGCCCGCACCCCTGAGGAGTACACAGCCCGCGAGCATCGCAAGCGGATGGAGGCGAAAGAAAAGGCCTGCGCAGACGCCGCGCAACAGGCTGCAGATGCCGAGGGCCGCCGCGCCGAGCAACAAAGACGAAGCGATCAAAAGCGCGCGGCAGAAGAAAAGGTGAGCCAGCGGCTGGAACAGGCGCAGGCAGAGGTTCGACAATTCGTGGCTGAAAATCCACAGCTCAAGGATATCGGATTCGGGACCGACACCGCCGTGAACCAGATCATGATCGGCCTTTACAGCACCGATATCGTGCTTCGCGTTTGCCGGGAAAGATTTGGCGAATATCAGGATGAAGTCAGGCAGCTTCAGGAGAAAATCCGGCTGACCGAATTGTCCCTTCAGCAGATTCACGACAGGCCCTCAACGACCTTCTTGCAGTTGAGACAGGTGCTGGGTGTAGACAGCGGTCGCGGCCAGTTAATTGACGCTGCGAGAGCCAGCCCGACGCTTCGGTCGGACTGCCGGACTCTTGCCGGGCAATATGGGCTGAGTCCGCCGCTCGCCCGATAGACAATATTCGCGCCCCGCGATGCAGCTCAGGTTTGACGGCGACGCTCTCACATGTTCAGCACGCGGCCGTAGGCGTCGAGCACCGCTTCCTTCATGGTTTCCGAGATGGTCGGATGCGGGAAGATGGTGTGGAACAGCTCTTCCTCGGTGGTCTCCAGGTTCATGGCCACCACGAAGCCCTGGATCAGCTCGGTGACCTCGTGGCCGACCATGTGCGCGCCGAGCAGCTGGCCGGTCTTCTTGTCGAAGATCACCTTGACCAGCCCCTGATCCTCGCCCTGGGCGATGGCCTTGCCGTTGCCGACGAAGGGGAAGCGGCCAACGCGGATATCCCTGCCCGCCTCCTTGGCCTTGGCCTCGGTGAGGCCGACTGAGGCGATCTGCGGGTGGCAGTAGGTGCAGCCCGGAATCAGGGTCTTGTCCATCGGGTGCGGGTGCAGGCCCTTGATGGCCTCGACGCAGATGATGCCCTCGTGCTCCGCCTTGTGCGCCAGCATCGGCGGACCGGCGACGTCGCCGATGGCGTAGATGCCCGGCACGTTGGTCTTGCCGTAGGCGTCGATCACGATGCAGCCGCGGTCGGTCTTGACCCCGAGCTTCTCGAGGCCGAAGCCCTCGATATTGCCGACCACGCCCACCGCCGAGATGACGCGCTCGACCTCCAGCGTGAACGGCTTCTTGCCGTCGTCGATGGTGGCGACCACGCTGTCGGCCTTCTTGTCGAGCTTCGTCACCTTGGTGCCCGACATCACCTTGATGCCCTGCTTCTCGAACTGCTTGCGCGCGAGGCCGGCAATCTCGGCGTCCTCCACCGGCAGGATCTGCGGCAGCACCTCCACCACCGTCACCTCGGCGCCGAGTGTGCGGTAGAACGAGGCGAACTCGATGCCGATGGCGCCGGAGCCGACCACCAGCAGCGACTTCGGAAACTTGTCCGGGTTCATCGCCTCGAAATAGGTCCAGACCAGTTTCTTGTCGGGCTCGAGCCCCGGCAGCGCGCGCGGCCGCGCGCCGGTGGCGACGATGATGTGCTTGGCGCTGTAGCTGCCCTCGCCGAGCGACCCCTTCGGCGCTTCGGCGGCGGATTTCTTCACCGTGAACTTGCCATTGCCTTCGAGATTGGCCTCGCCCCAGATGATCGAAATCTTGTTCTTCTTCATCAGGAATTCGACGCCGCCGTTGAGGCGCTTCACCACGCCGCGCGAGCGCGCGATCACCGCCTTCGGATCGAACGAGACGTTGTCCGCAGACAGGCCGTAATCCTTGGCATGCGTCATGTAGTGATAGATTTCCGCCGAGCGCAGCAGCGCCTTGGTCGGAATGCAGCCCCAGTTGTTGCAGATGCCGCCGAGATACGCCTTCTCGACGATCGCC
>JAFKES010000021.1 GCA_017308495.1 Afipia sp. | reverse complement strand
GAAGCCAGCGTTCGCGTCATCGCGCCGGACATCGGCGGCTCGTTCGGCATGAAGCTCCATGTCTATCACGAGGACATGGCCGTGGTTGGCCTCAGCATGATGCTCGGCCGTCCCGTAAAATATGTTGCCGACCGCCTCGAATCCTTTTTGTCGGATATCCATGCCCGCGACCATCGCGTCCGGGCGCGCCTCGCGATGGACGGTGACGGCGGCATTCTGGCGATGGACGTCGATGACGTCACGGCCGTCGGCGCATTTTCCAGCTTCCCCCGCACCAGCGTCGTCGAGGGCAATCAGGTGATCCGCCTGATCGGAACGCCCTATTCGTTCAAGAACTATCGCGCCGAATTGTCCGTGGTGTTCCAGAACAAGGTGCAGACCAGCCAGTATCGCGCCGTGGGTCATCCGATCGCCTGCGCGGTGACGGAGCGGCTGGTCGACATGGCGGCGATGCGAGCCGGGCTCGATCCGTTCGAGATGCGCGCCAGAAATCTTATTCCCGACGATGCCTATCCCTGCGCGTCGCCGAGCGGATACAAGTTCGAGAAACTTTCGCACGAGACGTGCCTCACGCGCCTCAAGACGATGATGAACTACGACGCGCTGCGGGCCGAACAGGCCGAACTGCTCGGCAAGGGCATCCGTCGCGGCATCGGCATCGCCGCCTTCGTCGAAATCACCAATCCGTCGCCGGCGTTCTACGGGGTCGGCGGTGCGCGTATCTCCGCGCAGGACGGCGCCATCATCAAGGTGACGCCGTCGGGCGAGGTGCAGTGCCTGATCTCTGTCACCGAAATGGGACAGGGCACCGAGACCATCATGGGTCAGATCGTCGCCGAAACGCTGGGCGTCGCGCGCGAGCGCGTCAAGGTGGTCACTGGCGACACCGAACTGACGCCGCATGGCGGCGCGACCTGGGCCTGCCGCGGCGCGGGCATCGGCGGCGAAACGGCGCTGCAGGGCGCGAAGAAACTGAAAGCCAATATCCTTTCCGTCGCGGCGACCATCCTGCAGGAGAAGCCGGAGCGGCTCGACATCCGCAGCGGACAGATCGTCGACGCAGATACCGGAAACCAGCGCATCGCGCTGTCCGACGTCGCGCGCATCGTCTATTTCCGATCGGATACCCTGCCGCCGGACACCCATGCGCAGCTCACCGTGGCGCATCACTATGCCCCGCAAGGTTATCCGTTCGCGTTCACCAACGGCATGCAGGCGTCCCATATCGAGCTCGATGCCGAGACGGGCTTCGTGAAAATCCTCAGGCACTGGGTGGTCGAGGACTGCGGCCGCATCATCAACCCGTTGCTCGTGGATGAGCAGATCCGCGGCGGTGTGGTGCAGGGGCTTGGCGCGGCGTTCTTCGAGGAATGCCTCTATGACGAAACCGGCCAGCTCACCAATGGATCGCTCGCCGACTATCTGGTGCCGATGGCGGTTGAAATGCCCGATATCGCCGTCGCGCATGTCGAAACGCCCACCCGCGATACCGAACTGGGCGCAAAGGGATGTGGCGAGGCTGGCACCGCCGCTGCGGCCGCCGCGGCGTTGAACGCCGTGAACGATGCGCTCAGGCCTTTGAACGCCAGCATCGGACAGATCCCGATGACGCCGGCCCGAATTCTGCGTGCGCTCGGGCACGTCTGAGTCAACAGCGAAGAAAACACAGTGGAGGAAGCAATGACTGACACGAAATCAACGACCGGCCCCTTTCTGTCCCGCCGCACGACGCTGAAGGGGCTTGGCGCGGGCGCCAGCCTGCTCGCCATGCCGTGGGTCGCCCGCGCGCAGGGCAGCGACACGATCCGGATCGGATTTCCCGTTCCGCTGACCGGCCCCTTCGCCGCCGAAGCGAAGGACCAGGTGAAGAGCGCGCAACTCGCGGTGCAGCAGGTCAACGACAAGGGTGGCATCGGCGGGCGCAAGATCGAGCTGCTGGTGCGCGACGACAAGCTGAATGCCGGCGAGGCCGCGACGCGCGCGCTGGAATTGATCGAGAAAGACAAGGTGCACGCCATCGTGGGCGCGCTGTCGAGCGCGATCCAGCTCGCTACCAATGAAGTGACCCGCGCCCGCGGCGTGCTTTACATCTCCATCAGCCAGTCCGACACCATCAACGAGGTGAAGGATTTCAGCAAATACACCTTCCACGAGGCGCTGAACCCGACCATGACGACGGCGGCGGTGGCGAAGCACGCCTTCAAGAAGGGCACCAAGGTCGCCTATCTCGTTGCGGACTATGCCTACGGTCACGAGATGCTGCGCGGCTTCAAGCGGATCGGCGACAAGATCGGCGCGGTCACCGTCGGCGAGATCCTGCATCCGTTCGGCGCGCCGGACTACTCGACCTTCTTCCCGCGCATCAGCGCGATGAAGCCGGACATTCTGTGTATCTGCAATTTCGGCCGCGATCAGGCCAACTCGATCAAGCAGGCGGTGGATTTCGGCATCAAGGACCAGATGAAGATCGTGGTGCCGGTGCTGCTGCACAATCAGCGTCTGGCCGTGGGCCCCGAAGTGTTTGAAGGGGTCGTCGGCGGCGCCAACTATTATTGGGGTCTGGAGCAGACCATCCCGACCGCCAAGGCGTTCAACGACGCTTTCCGCGCGGCCAATGGCGGCGCGATCCCGACCGATTACGGCGCCTATGGCTATACCGGCGTGATGTCGCTGCTGCTGGCCATCGAGAAGGCCGGCGGCACCGACACCGGCAAGATGATTGCCGCCCTGCAGGATCTCAAATACGACGTCGCCAAGGGGCCGCAGCACTATCGCCTGTGCGACCATCAGTCGGTGCAGTCGGTGCTGGTTCTGGAATCCAAGAAGAAGGCGGAGATGAAGGGCGACGCCGATTTCTTCAAGATCCTGAATATCGAGCCGGCGTCCGAAAGCTTGCTGCGCACCTGCACCGAGCTCGGCTTCCCGACCTGATCGCTGCGGGGCCCGTCATGGATCTTGGCTTGATCGCCATGCAATTGTTCTCGGGGGTCGTGCTTGGCGCGATCCTCGTGATGGCCGCGCTTGGCTTGTCGATCATCTTCGGCATGCTGGGCGTGGTGAACTTCGCGCATGGCGCGCTGTTCATGGTGGGTGCGTATGCCGGGCTGTGGGTGGCGTCGCTCACCGGCAGTTTCTGGTGGGGGCTGCTCGTTGCGCCGATCGCCATTGGCGTCTTCGGCATGGCGGTGGAGTTTCTGCTGATCCGGCCGCTCTACGGCCGCTCGGTGGACGATCCGCTGCTGCTGACTTTCGGCCTTGGCTATGTGCTGGTCGAGGCGGTGCGGATCGTGTTCGGCAGTGACGGCATTCCGTTTCCGACGCCGTCGCAGCTTCGCGGCGTCGTCAATATCGGCATCGGCTATTTCCCGATCTATCGGCTGTTCGTCATCGCGGTTGTCGGGGTGGTGCTGCTGGGGCTGTGGCTTCTGCTGGAAAAAACCAAGTTCGGCCTGATCGTCCGGGCGGGTGCGCGCGATCCGCAGATCATGCGCGTGCTCGGGGTCGATATCAGCAAGGTCTGGCTGCTGGTGTTCGGCGTCGGCGTCGGCCTGACCGCGCTGGGCGGCGTGCTGGCCGCGCCGATGCGCACCGTCAATCCCGAGATGGGATCGCTGGTGCTGGCGGAGGCCTTCGTCGTCACCGTGATCGGCGGCATGGGGTCGCTGGTCGGCTCCGTCGTCGCCGGGCTTGCCGTCGGCATTGCCGTCAGCGTGACGGCGCTGTTTGCGCCGGAGATGGCGCAGATCGTGATGTTCGCGCTGATGGCGCTTGTTCTTCTGGTTCGTCCGCACGGTCTGTTCGGCAAAGCGGGCGCCCACGCATGACAGACACCAATCCCATCGCGCCGTCATTGTCCGCGTCGGAACGGGCCCCCACCACGATCACCGCGACCCGCGGCTGGCGCGCACAATTGATGACGTGGCGCGTGCCGCTGTCGATCGCCGCGCTGTGCCTGCTGCCATGGCTGCTGCCCTCAAAGGCGCTCGCAGTCAACGTGCTGATCTATGGCGTCGTCTGTGTCGGATACAACCTGCTGTTCGGCTATACCGGCCTGCTGTCGTTCGGCCATGCCGCGTTTTTCGGGGCCGGGGCTTATGTGACCGGTATCGCCATCGGCCATTTCGGCGCGCCGTGGTACGCCGCGATGGCGCTGGGCGTGCTCGGGGGCGGGCTGCTGGCTCTCGTCATTGGTGTCCTGTCGATCCGGACCCGCGGCATTTACTTCTCGATGGTGACGCTCGCGCTATCGCAGCTTGTCTATTATATCGCGCTGCAGGCATCGAACTGGACCGGCGGAGAGAACGGCTTGCGCGGCTTCACGGTCAGCAAGATCGATGTTTTCGGGCTTCAGATCGACCTGCTCGATCCGCTGAAGAAATACTATGTGCTGATGGTGTTCGCTGCGCTGGCGCTGTGGGTCGTCTCGCGGGTGCTGAACTCGCCGTTCGGCGCGGTGATCGAGGCGATCCGGGAAAACGAGACGCGGGCGCGGGCCTGCGGCTACGATGTCGAGCGCGCCAAGCTGCTCTCGTTCGCGCTCTCCGGCCTGATCTGTGCGTTGGCCGGCACGCTATCGGCCATCCATCTGGCGATCGTTCCGCTCGATACGCTGCACTATCAGACCTCCGGCATGATTGTGATGATGACGCTGCTCGGCGGCGCTGGCTCGTTCTTCGGGCCGTTCATCGGCGCCCTGGCGTTTCTGGTGATGGAAGACATGTTCTCCATCTGGACGTCGCACTGGCAGATCATCGTCGGCTCGGTGTTCATCCTGTTCGTGCTGTTCCTGCCAAAAGGTATCTGGGGCACCTTGATGGCATGGCGGGGGGCGAAATGAGCGAAGCATTGCTTTCCGTCGAGAACGTCGGCCGCAGCTTCGGCGGCTTCAAGGCGCTTGAAGGCGTGACCGCGCGTTTCGAGCCCAATAAGGTCACGGCGGTGATCGGGCCGAACGGGGCCGGCAAGAGCACGTTCTTCAACGTGCTGTCGGGGGTGCTGCCCCCGTCCACGGGCCGCATCGCGTTCAAGGGCATGGACCTGACCGGCACGCCGCAGCACCGCTTTGCCCATCTGGGCATCGCGCGCTCCTATCAGATCACCAATATCTTTCCGCTGCTCAGCGTTCATGAGAACGTGCGGGTGGCGGCGCAGGCGCGGCGCTCGCGTTACAATATCTGGACCCATCGCGACCGCCTGCAGGACCTCCACCACAAGGCCGACGCCGCGCTGGAGGCGGTCGGATTGCAGGGTCAGCGTGACATCACCGCGAAGTTTCTCGCGCACGGCCAGCAGCGCGCGCTCGAGATCGCGGTCGCGCTGGTCGCCGATCCGGAGTTGCTGCTGCTCGATGAGCCGACCGCCGGCATGGGACCGGAGGAAACCAAGGATATGGTCGCGCTGATCGAGCGCCTCGCCGCGCAGCGCACGATCCTCCTCGTCGAGCATAAGATGAAAATGATTCTCGGCCTCAGCGACCGCATTCTTGTGCTGCATCACGGACGGCTGATCGCCGACGGTTCGCCGCAACACATTCAGGCGGACCCCGAAGTACGCCGCGTCTATCTGGGGCAAAGCCATGGCTATGCTTGATGTGAAAGGACTCAACGCCTGGTACGGCGCGAGCCATGTGCTGCACGGCGTCTCGTTTTCGGTCGAGCCGGGCGAGATCGTGGCGCTGGTCGGCCGCAACGGTGCGGGAAAGACCACGACCATCCGCACCGTCATGGGCCTGATGTCCCGGGCCAGCGGTCAGGCTGTTTTCGATGGCGCAGACGTGATGCCGCTTGCGGCGCATGAGCGTTTCCGGCTCGGCCTTGCCTATGTGCCGGAGGAGCGGCGGATCGTGCCCGGCCTGACGGTGCGCGAGAACTTGCGGCTCGGATTGCTCGCCAGCGACAAGGCCATCAACGAGCGCGCCGCCATCGACGAGATCGCCGAAATCTTTCCGCGGCTGAAGGAGCGGCTCGATCAGCAGGGCTCGACCATGTCCGGAGGCGAGCAGCAGATGCTCGCCATCGCCCGCGCGATGATCGCCAAGCCGAAAATGATCCTTCTCGACGAGCCGTCCGAAGGCATCATGCCGGTGCTGGTCGAGGAGATGGGCGTTCTGTTCCGGCGTCTGCGCGATTCCGGCGTGACGTTGTTGCTCGTCGAGCAGAATGTCGAATGGGCGCTGCGGCTGGCAAGCCGTGCGATCATTATCGATCAGGGCGAGATCGTCTACGAAAGCAGTGCGGCTGCGCTCCTTGCGGACAAGGAGATCCAGGATCGGTACTGCGCCGTCTGAAGTGTGATTCCGACAACGAGGACCCGGTACGATGCAGATGAGTGGCAGCGAACGGATTGCGGCCCCGAAACAGGCGGTATGGGTGGCGCTCAACGATCCCGCAGTTTTGCAGCGGTGCATCCCCGGTTGCGAGACGCTGGACATGACCTCCGAACACGAGATGGTGGCGACGGTCACGCTCAAGATCGGTCCGGTGAAGGCCTCCTTCAAGGGGAAGGTGACGCTGTCGGATATCGATGTGCCGAACGGTTATCGCATCACCGGGGAAGGGGCCGGAGGTATCGCCGGCTTTGCCAAGGGCGGTGCCACGGTTCGTCTCGAATCCGAAGCGCAGGACATCACCGTCCTGTGTTACGAGGTGGACGCTCAGGTCGGCGGCAAGATTGCGCAGCTTGGCAGCCGCCTGATCGATTCGACCGCCAAGAAGCTTGCGGGCCAGTTCTTCGAGAACTTCGCGGCGGTCGTTGCCGGCCAGGGCTCCTGATTGCGGTACGGCGAATCCCCTGAGCAAGCGCGCCGGGAATTGCGGCCATCGATGGTTTCGGATTCGACGATGCGCCGTCGACCGACCGCCGCCTCAGTCAAATCGGCCGAACAGGCAAAACGGCCAGGACCGTCGGAAAAGGGCTGGTCCGGCAGGCGGTTACAAAATCCGGCGCCGCGGGCGGGATAGGCGCTCCGGACGCCTTGCGGTGCGCGGCAACCTCGCCTAAAAGTCTCCGCGACCCGGCGGGCAACCGCCGATTTGGCGCCTTGGAGAGGTGGCAGAGTGGTCGAATGCACCGCACTCGAAATGCGGCATAGGTGCAAGCCTATCGGGGGTTCGAATCCCTCCCTCTCCGCCAGTTACGAAAAAAGCCCTTATCTTCGGAGAGGTTGGCTAAAAACAAGGACTTAGTAACGCTCCAGTGGTACAAAGGAGTGGTACAAATTGGTCCTTTTTATGTCCAGGCCCTGGCGCCACCCCAAGACCGGCATCTATTGGTTTCGCAAAGCCGTTCCGGCCGACCTGCGGTCGATTCTCGGCAAGCGCGAAGTGAAGGTTTCGCTGCGCACGCATAACCCCAATATCGCGCAACAGGAGCACATCAAGATTGCCGCGGAGGTCGCCGAACAATGGTCCAGTCTGCGCGGGCAAGCTCAACTCGACCATATCGACTATGTCGCGCTTGCCGGAGAGTTTTTCCACGAGACTGTCGCGGCTCAAGAGCGCAATCCCGAGCGTCCGACTACCTATGAAGCCCAGATCGAAGAAGAGGAGCGGATCAATCGCTTGCGTGACTATCAGCAACGTCTTCCCACAACG
>JAFKES010000020.1 GCA_017308495.1 Afipia sp. | reverse complement strand
CTTTTAATCATGGGGTCGAGGGTTCGAGTCCCTCCGCGCTCACCATGTTGAAAGTATTGAAGTTTTTTTAAAATTATCCTCAAGGGCTTGGCTGAAAGCCGGCCGGCGTCACCCTGCGAGCTCAGAATCGCGCCCGGCTCGTCTATGCGGTTTTGCGTTTGCGGCCGGATGCTGATTTGGCCGGTGCCTTCGTGAATTTTTTTGCCGCGCCTTGGCCGGAGATCGGCAGCAGCATCTCCTTTTGACCTGACGCGGTCTTTTTCCTGCGCTTCCGCTTGGCCGAAGCTGGGGGCGTCGCCCGTTTATCCGCGATGCTCTTCTTGAGCGCGTCCATGAGATCGATGACGTTCTCGCCACTGGGGCGGGGCTTGGCCTTGATGGTTTTGCCGGTGCGTTTGGCGTTGATCAGATCGGTGAGGGCTGCCTCATAGCGGTCTTCGAATTTTTCGGGATCGAACACCCCGGATTTTTGCGTCACGATGTGTTTTGCGAGATCGACCATCTCCTTCGTCACCTTCGCATCCTTGATGCCGGCGAAGTAATCGTCTTCGTCGCGCACCTCATAGGAATAGCGCAGAAGGAGACCCATCAGGCCTTTCTTCAACGGCTCCAATGCAATCATGTGCTCGCGGCTTGTGAGGACGAGACGGCCGATTGCGACCTTGTTCATGCTGCGAATGGTTTCACGGATCACTGCATAAGCGTCATGGCCCATCTTGCCGTCAGGGACGAGGTAATAAGGCCGGATGACGTAACGCTGATCGATGTCTGCGCGATCGACAAACTCGTCGATCTCGATCGTACGCGACGACTCGATCTCGATGCGTTCGATCTCTTCGGGCTCAACCGTCACGTAACTATCGGTATCGATCTTGAAGCCCTTGACGATATCTTCCGCCGGGACCTCGTCTCCGGTTTCGGCATCGACCTTAAGGTATTTAATCCGATGACCTGTCTCCCGGTTGATCTGATTGAAGGTGATCTTCTCGGATTCGGACGTCGCAGGATAAAGCGCGACAGGGCAGGTCACGAGCGAAAGACGCAGGAAGCCTTTCCAATTGGCGCGCGGCAGCATCGGCTCACTCCTTGATCCCTGGAACCTCAACGGTTTTGGGCCGTTTGGGTTCCGGGCTGGTCAATTGGAAGGCCGTGAGGTGTCGGGGCGGACGACGGTGGCAATGCCGAACATGGTGGCGCCGGAGCTTTGCCGGCTTGTGGCGCGCGCGCCGGAGGGTCCGCTATGGATTCACGAGGTCAAGCTTGACGGCTATCGTATCCAATGTCGCGTCGCAAATGGAC
The DNA here is from genome assembly GCA_017308495.1 of Afipia sp. Taxonomy (GTDB): domain Bacteria; phylum Pseudomonadota; class Alphaproteobacteria; order Rhizobiales; family Xanthobacteraceae; genus Afipia. Next base: position 6,303 of record JAFKES010000020.1, on the reverse strand, counting down.
ACGCCACTCTTCGGACACGCAAGGGCCTGGACTGGACGGAGCGATTTGCGGAGATCGCGGCCAGCGCCTCACGGCTGCCGGACACGATCCTCGACGGCGAGATCGTTGCGCTCGATGCGAAGGGCAATCCTGATTTTTCCGCCTTGCAGGAAGCGCTGGCCAACGAGAAAACGAAATTCCTGGTCTATTTCGTTTTCGACCTTCTTTATCTGGCCGGTGACGATCTCCGGTCGCGACCGCTTCTGGAGCGGAAGTCGCGGCTGCGCGCTCTGCTGTCCCGGCGGGGCGCGACAGGCAGGATTCGTTACGTCGAGCACGTCGTGGAGTCGGGCGCAGACGTCGTCGAGGCCGCGTGCAAGCTCGGCCTCGAAGGCGTCATCTCGAAGCGCGCCGATGCTCCGTATCGCTCCGGACGAGGGGGCGATTGGACCAAGACCAAATGCCGGTTGGGTCAGGAAGTGATCATCGGCGGCTGGCGCAGCAATGCCGGCAAGTTTCGCTCTCTTCTGGTCGGCGTGAATCGCGGGAAGGTCCTGTCTTACGCGGGGCTGGTCGGGACCGGATATGGCGGCGATGTGGTCAGGCGCCTGATGCCTCATCTGAAGGCGGCGGCTGCTGAGCGCAATCCTTTTGCGGCGGGAAATCCTCCGCACGGTCGCGATGTTCACTGGCTCAAACCGACGCTGGTCGCGGAGATCGAATTTGCCGGTTGGACCGCGGACGGGAAGGTTCGTCAGGCCGCATTCAAGGGGCTGAGGCTGGACAAGACGGCCCGCGACGTCGTCGCCGAGATTCCAGGGAAATAGGCCGACGAGGGACGGTTTGCTTGCGCGGGTCGACAGTTCCGGCATGTCGTTGAGGACCGATCGACCACGATTGGATTTTTCCAATCCAGGAACAGGAAAACCGATGTCCCGCGCAACGTACCCTGAGCCGCCATTTCCGGAGCAGCGGCAAGCGATGCCCGGTGAAACGGGACGCATGAATACGATCCCCGATCATGAAGAGTCGACCTGCAAGGGATATAGGCAAGCGCGAGCAGCTCGAAGGCAATATCCAGGAGCGTTGCGGTTACGAAAAGGACCAAACAAAGAAGGCCGTCGACAACTGGTAAAATGTCCAGAGTTGGCCACGCTGATGAATCTAAACCCAGTTCAGCCGGGCTTTTTGTTGTCGTTGTGGAATGTGTCCGAAGCAATCAGTGCTTCGAGATCCGCTGCCATCTTTCGATAGGCATCGGCGAGCTTGCGGAAAGTTTCTCGCTTGGCCTCATCCGTTGCCAGCCGCGCGATGATGTCGCAATCGGCCGCGTCAGTCTGGAGTTTCTCAAGTCTCGATTGGGCGTCTTTCATGATTGAGGCCTCGTAAGGCGAGGATACATGAACTCAAGAAAATGCGAATACGTGCAGGTTGCTCGAACAGGCTTCTGGAAAACCGAATCTGGATACGACGTGGGAATTGCCCGGCCTTCGATGTCATCACCGGGCTTGACCGTATGATCCACGTCTTTCTTCTTCAGCGTAACGAACCCTTTAAACCGTCGATGACCGGCATGAATCCGTCTCAGCCAAACCCGCTCTAATTGCTGTCATTGCGAATCTCGGACGCGGGAGCAGGCGGCGGCACGGAGGCCGTCACCGGCACCGTGGCCTCGCGGCGCAGGCCGATCAGTTCGGCGGCGCGGATGGTCGAGCGGCTCCAGAACTTGAAGTCGTTGATCCGGGAATTCTCCAGAATGGCGATGACCACCGCCGACAGGAACGGCAGGCTCTGCAGCACCAGCACGCCCGCGAAGATATAAATCTCGCGGACCTCTTTCTGGTTGAACGCCACCAGCACGATCGCGCCGATGATCAAGAGCACGCCGATCACCGCTTCCCAGAACGCCTGAAACTCGACCGACATCCGCGACAGGCCGCCCTTGGAAGTGCGGGCGAACGGCAGGTGCTCGGTGATGAGGCCGTTGGCGACGGCGCGCGACACCGTCCACTGCACCGACATGGCGGCGATCATGGCGCCCAGCATCTGGCCCGCCTTCACCTTGACGCGCAGCCGGTAGAGGATGAGGAAGTGCGCCAGCGACACGACGAACGAGGCGATGATCGGCAGCGTCAGGATCTTGTCGGGAATGGCGATGTCGGCGAACGAGACGATCGGCACCCAGATCAGGTTGAGGATCGCGACCACCACGCCGAGGCTTTCCGCGCCGAGCCAGTTGAGCCAGCCGATGCCGAACTCGCGCTTCTGGTTCGGCGACAGCCGGGTGGTGGCGCCCGGCAGGAAGCGCCGCCAGTGCTTCTTGACGATCTGGAAGCCGCCATAGGCCCAGCGGTGGCGCTGCTTCTTGAACGCCTCGTAGGTGTCGGGCAGCAGGCCGTAGCCGTAGCGCTTGTTGGTGTAGTGGGTGAGCCAGCCCTGTTCCATGATGGCGAGGCCGAGATCGCTGTCCTCGCAGATGGTGTCGCTGGACCAGCCGCCGGCGCGATCCATGGCGGCGCGGCGGATCAGGCACATGGTGCCGTGGACGATGATCGCATTGGTCTCGTTGCGCTGGACCATGCCGATGTCGAAGAACCCGGCATATTCGCCGTTCATGGCGTAATGCATTACCGAGCGGTCGCCGTCGCGATGGTCCTGCGGCGCCTGCACCAGCCCGACGCGCGGGTCGGCGAAGGCAGGGACCAGATCCTTGAGCCAGTCCGGGGTCACCACATAGTCGGCATCGATGATGCCGATGATCTCCGCGTCCGGGGCGGTGCGCTCCATCGCGATGCGCAGCGCGCCGGCTTTGAAGCCCTGCACCTTCTCGGCGTTGATGAAGATGAAGCGTTCGCCCAGCGCGCGGCAGTGGTCCTGGATCGGTTGCCAGAATGCGGGATCGGGGGTGTTGTTGATGATCACCACGCATTCGTAGTTCGGGTAGTCGAGCCGGGCGATGGCGTCGAGAGTCTGCTTCAACATCTCCGGCGGTTCGAAATAGGCCGGGATATGGATCGACACCTTCGGGCAATAGCCGTCCGCCGGGGCCGGAAGGCCGTTGGCGATCAGCCGGTCCGGCTTGTGGCCGAAGGCGATGGTGGCGATCTCCTCGATGCGCGCCATGGCGATGAGGATCAGCGGCACCAGCAGGCACAGGCCGAGGGTGAGGGCGAAAGCCGAGCCGAACACGAAGTAATGCGTGTTCCAGTAGGCGAACACCACCGCCGCCCACGCGCCGACACCGCAGGCCGCCGTGGCCAGCACCGTGGCCTGCATCACTGTCGGACGGGACAGCCGGAAGATCGGCAGCGACATCAGGATGCCGACCAGGATCGCGATGCCGGCGACCTTCCAGTAATCGCTGTCGACGATGGGGCCGGTCCAGGCGAATTTCGGTTCGCGCGCGGCGTTGAGGATACCCCAGTACGGGCCGACGCCGCCTTCGAAGAACTTCCACGGCTGATCGATGGCTTCGACGATGTTGTAATCCATGCCGATGGCTTCGGCGCGGGTCACGAAATTGCGCAGCACCCAGGCCTGCTCGAACGCGCCGGGGAAAGCGTTCTTGAGGTTGTAGCCCGCGCTCGGCCAGCCGAATTCGGCGACCACGATCCGCTTGCCGGGGAAGGTGTCGCGCAGCAGGCCGTAGATGTACATGGCCTGATCGACCGCCTGCTGGGCGGTGAAGTTCTCCCAGTAGGGCAGGATGTGCGCGGCGATGAAGTCCACCGACGAGGCGAGCTGCGGGTAGTCGCGCCAGATGTTCCAGATCTCGCCCGTGGTTACGGGAATGTTGGTCTGCTTCTTGACGCGCTGGATCAGCTCAATGAGGTCTTCGACCTTCAGTTCGCCGCGGTAGATGGTTTCGTTGCCGACGACGATGCCGATGACGTTGCTGTTGTGCTTGGCGAGGTCAAGGGCGGCGGCGATTTCGCGTTCGTTACGCTCGGTGTTCTTGTCGATCCAGGCGCCGACCATGACCTTGAGGCCAAGCTCGTTGGCGATCGGTGGAACCAGCTCGACGCCGCCGGTGGACGAATAGAGACGGATCGCCTTGGTGAGCGGGACCAGCTTCTTCAGGTCGGAGCGTATCTTCTCGGCGGTCGGAATGTTGTCGACGTCCGGATGACCCGTGCCGTCGAACGGCGCGTACGACAGGCTCGGCAGCATTCCGTTGAAATCGGGAGCATATTTCTCATCGCGCAGCAGGCCCCAGAGGGCGGCATGCACGGCGGTGACGACAAGCAGGACAGCGACGATGGCGCGCATTCAGGGAAAACCATACGGGGCCAACGTGGCGGGACGGCGAACCTGTCCCCCGGGGTTCGGCACTGCGACAGACAAGCCAGCTTATCTATGCCGGCCCGTTTAACAACTCGTGGAATGACATGGCCTTTTGAGGGCGCAGCATGGTTACGGGCCGCGAAAATTTCACGGCCCTGATCGCTGGCCCCGGCAACGAGGCAGGTTACTTGGCCGGCCCGGCCGGAGCAGGGGGCGTTGCCGGCGCGGGCTGTTGTGCTGCCGCCGGAGCCGGAGCCGGAGCAGCCGGCGCTGCTGTGGCGGGCGGCTGCGGCTGCGCCGACGGATTGATCCAGCAGGCGTGGACGCGGCCGTTCAGGGTCTCCGCGACCTTCGGATCGATGGTCGCGCCGAAGCGGACCACGCAGCGGAAGGTGGCCTGGATATGGCCGCCCGGGCAACCGAACCGGTCGTAGAGATCGAGGTGGCGGAAGGCGGTATCGAGATCGTCGCGCCACATCAGGCTAACCACCCGCCGGCCCAGCCAGACGCATTCCGGGTTCCCGGCCGGTCCGTTGATGGCCTGCGCCGCTTCAACGAATTCGTCGGCCTTGCGCTGGTTATCCTTCTGGGCCTCCGCGGGAGCGGCTTGCTTGGGGGCCTGATCCTGTGCCCGCAGATCGCCGCTTTGCGCAATGGCAGCGCCGATGCCGACAAAAACCGCCAAAGCCGGCGCGGCGACACGCTGAAAGACTGTGACCCGAATCCCCGAACGAACGCGACGCATGAAGTCCCCGATTGATTGATGCCACCCGGCGAGTGCCGACGACGATGCTGCCAGCAACCCGGATGCCCTCTCATTGCGGCGGAAGATAGCCTGCCGCCACCCTGATTCCCATGCAGGACATTAGCGGTTTTGTCCAGCAACGTGCTTAACTGATTGGCCCGGGCGGGGACGTGCGGCGAAAAGACCGGGGAGGCGGCCCGCCGGAGTTTCCACCCGGCTCTCACCCCCGGGTTTTCAATTGGGTCTTGGCAGAGCGCCGGGGACCGGTTAATCGACGAACCTTTCTGGGAGGACCGATCCATTTCCTTTCGTGCCCCGCTGGCCCTTCTCGCCGTTTCCCTGAGCATCATTGCCGCCGTGTGGTGGTGGTTGGCCACGCCGATCACCCTTGCCCACGCGCCGATCGATCCTGCCGCAAGGCTCGAATGCGTGTCCTACGCGCCGTTCAGGGGCACCCAGAACCCGCTCGAACCGGGGCTCGTGATTCCGCCGGAGCAGATGGCGCAGGATTTCGCCCAGCTCGCCAAGGTCACCGACTGTATCCGGACCTATTCGGTCGGTAATGGCCTCGAGCGGGTGCCCGAGCTGGCCGGGAAGGCCGGACTGAAGGTCATGCTCGGGATCTGGATCGGCACCAACCGGCTCGACAATCGCATCCAGATGGAAACCGCCATCGCGCTGGCCAAGCAATATCCGGACGTCGTCAGCGCCGTGATCGTCGGCAACGAGGTGCTGCTGCGCGGGGAGATGACCGCGGCCGATCTGGTCGCCAATATCGGTTACGTGAAATCCAAAATCGGCAACGTGCCGGTGACCTACGCCGATGTCTGGGAGTTCTGGCTCAAGAACCGCGACGTCTACGCTGCGGTGGACTTTGTGACGATCCACATCCTGCCATACTGGGAGGACTTCCCGATCCGCGCCCGCCACGCGGCGGCGCATGTCAATGCGATCCGCCAGCGTATGGCGGTCGCCTTCCCGAACAAGGAAATCCTGATCGGTGAAACCGGCTGGCCGAGCGCCGGCCGCATGCGCGAAGGCGCGCTGCCGTCGCGTGCCAATCAGGCGCGGGTGGTGTCCGAAATCCTGCAGATGGCCCGCCAGCAGAAGTTCCGCGTCAACCTGATCGAAGCTTACGACCAGCCGTGGAAGCGGATGTGGGAAGGTACGGTCGGCGGTCATTGGGGCCTGTTCTATGCCGATGGCGACCGGGCGTTGAAATACCCGGCGGGCGAGCCGATCTCGAATTTCCCCAACGCCAGGGCCTACGCCGCCGCCGGCATGGTGTTGTCCAT